>JAFGHX010000193.1 GCA_016929905.1 Kiritimatiellia bacterium | reverse complement strand
CGCGGGGGGGGGGGCAACGCTCTTCCGCGGTCAGCCGTGGCATCGGCAGAGAATGTGGAAGAAGCACATCTTCCGCGTTCAATCCGGAACCGGCTTGAAGAACTTCAGGTAGAGCGGCACTCCGCCGCATACGGCGTATGTCTGGGCCTTGTCGATGACGGAGTACCTCGGGTGAAACAAGGCGGCTTCGCCGAAGGAAAACGGTTTCAGAAGAATCTGTGCCGTCCGGCGTCCGAACAACGGACTCTCCTTCCCAAGCACCTCGCGTTCCATGAAGCCGACAAACGACCCGCACAGGATCAGAACGGCGTTGCCTGTCCTGCTCCACACAAGGTCCCAGAGTTGCTGGAGGACTGACGGGAGTTCCGGCGCTGATCGCACCGCCCACTGGAATTCATCGAACACCAGAATCAGCTTGCCGGGCCCGTGCCACTGGGCCCATACGGTCTCGATCGCCGTTTCCCAATCCGGCGGTGCCAGCGAGGCAAGAAAGGGGCTGTCCAGACGCTTCGCGGCCACGTGGAGGAAATCGCGAATCTGCAGCGGGACGGCCGACTGGGTACCCACGAAGCAAAGCGCCGGTTTATCCTTGATGAACTGCAGGATCAGTTCACTCTTGCCACCCTGCGCCTGCCATAGACCGGCACAAACGCGCTTGCGTCTGTCGTATAGGCGTCGTTCAGCGTCTTCATTTCCCGTCTTCGCCCAACAAACGCGGCCATGTGCCATCCCTTTCTTCTTGCAGTTATCGGAATACATTTCATCGAAACGTGATTCGATATAGCGGCTTTCGATCATGTGGTAGCACGCTCGCGCGGGGCGGTCAACGGCAAGAGACGCGTCCGGCAGGCGAATTCCCGCTTGAACCGGGCAGGCGCCGGTGAGGCAGGCGGCAGGCAGGCTGCTCGCCCTTGAGGACAACCCCTACGTGGGGTCCTGCCGCCCACCGCGGAAGCATACAAACCGGGTTTGATGCCGTATTTGCGGCAGGAAGTCACGAAATCGGCGACGACATCGCCCTTGCCGCCGCGCCTGTGGGCGCCGGCCGCGGCCGGTGCCGGGTGCCGAAGATCAACGAGAAGATGGCGCGCGCGACGCACATCACCTTCTTCGAGTCCGCCTGATCGCGATGGGGCGGCATGAACCCGATCGCGGGCGGCGATGTCCTGTTGGACGACGGCCGCAACTGGTTCGCGATCGAAACGATCGACCAAGCCGGCAACGAAATCGTCTTCAAGACGCGTACCGAGAACTCCTGCGCGTTCACCGTTTCCGGCGGCCCGCACAGCCACCTCGGCGCGCCGGTCGGCGGCACGCACATCGCGCTGGCGCACAACACCTTCTACGCCTACGCCGGCAAGGCGCCGGACGTCGGCGTGTACGAAGCCGGAGCGAACGGCGTGCGCCATGCGGTGCGTTGAGCCGGGCGCGTGCCGCACCCGCGCCGCATCGAGAGGAGACGATCATGTGGAAGACGATTGCCGCGCTGATGGTCTGTGCCGCTGCGGCTGTTTCAGGGGCGACCTACTACGTCGACGTCGAGCCGCGGGGCGCAGACCGCTCCGGCACCGGGCTGGAGGACGAGCGCCGTGCCCGCCGCAGCAACGAACTTCGCGAGGCGAAGGCGGGTCTCGCGAGCCGCGGGGCGCATGGCGGTGCCCGGTTTGTCGTCCGGCGTTGCGGCCCCGTGCCCTAGCGGCACGCGTTCCTTCTTGTTCTTCCCGCCCGAAAAACGGTAACACTTAATGCGTTTGCGGCGAACGGGAGAGTGAGCCCATGGCGGATCCGAACCTAGAGCGGCTTGCAGTCGAGGCGGCGTCCGGCGACATGGACGCGCTGGAGGCGCTTCTGCGCGGTGTTCACGGGCACTTGCTGGCGTTTCTGCACGCCGTCGGCGTGCCTGAAAACGATGTGGAGGATGTCGCGCAGGACGCGGTGCTCAGGATGTACCGAAGCCTGTCCCGATACCAGGCCGACAAGGCGTTCCTGCCCTGGCTGCGCGGCGTGGCGCGGCACGCCGCGCAGAGCTACTGGCGCCACCACCTGCGCGAGGCGCGCCGGCTGGAAGTCTTTCGGCTCTACCTCGACGAGGTGGTGCAGGCCGAGCCGCTCGAGTGGATGGCCGAAAGCGAGGAACAGGCCCAACTCCGCGAGTGCGTGGACAACCTGCCGGAACAACAGAAGCGGATCGTGATCCTGCGCTATTTCCGCGGGCTGAACTCCACGCGAATCGCCGAGACGCTGCGCATGAAAGCGACGACCGTGCGCCAGACCTTGAGCCGTGTGCGGGAGGCGCTGCGGGTTTGTGTGGAGACGGCGCGTTGACGGAGAGATCATTTGACTTCGTCGTCATGAGGCCCCTCGGGCCGTCACTGGCGCGCCGCGCCCAATGACGCGCCGCGCCCAATGACGCGCCGCAGGCGCCAATGACAGCGAAGCGCCTGACCGGGCGCGCCGCGCCCGAATGACGCGAACGAAGTGAGCACAATGGACGAGCGCGAATTCAGAGAGAAGCTGGAGAACTGCCTGGAGCAGACGGCCTCGCTGCGGGAGCAGCGCGAGGTCGTGGCGGCGGCCGCCGGGTCCCCGGCACTGCGCGTACTTCTCACGGCGTCGCTTTCGGCTGATGCCTCGCTGAAGGCGCTGCGTTCGGAGCGCGCGCCGTTCGTTCGGAGCGCGCTCGAGATCCTGCGCAACCCCGATGCCGCCGATCGGTTCGCGAAGTCGATGCGGAAGAAGGTCGAGGCGACCGTGGTGCTGCCGGCGGTTGCCGCGCGCCGGCGGGCGCGGCGGCGCGCGGTCATCCTGCGCGGCGGCTGGTTGTGGAAGGCGGCTGCGGCGTGCGTGCTTGTGGGGCTCGGTGCAGCCGTCCTCTATCGCACTCGGATCGCGGGCCGCGTCGCGCGGGTGGCGGCGGTGGAGGGGCAGGTCGCCCTGCGGCGCGACGCGACGGACGCCGTCTGCCGCCCCGGGACGTGGCTTCGGGCAGGCGACGAACTGCTCGCGGGCGCGGACGGCGGGTTCGCGATTGCATTCGTCGGCGAGCGGACGCGCGTCGACGTATCCGGGAACAGTGTTCTCGCCTTCGCCGGGATCCGGGCCGGCAAGCGTCTTGAACTGCGGCACGGCGTGCTGGATGCGAGTGTGGTCAAGCAGCCGGCCGGCCGGCCGCTGCGCATCGTGACGCCGCACGCGGAGGCGTCGGTGCTCGGCACGCGCCTGCGCGTGATGGCGGGCGCCGGCTCCACACGGCTCGAGGTGCGGGAGGGCGAAGTCGAACTCACGGCCCGCGAGGGGCACGAGTCGGTGGTCGTTGCCGCCGGCCAGGTTGCGGAGGTCGCGCCGGAGACGCCGCTCGTGGCGCGGACGCCGGGCCGGGACTACTACGTCGACGCCGAATCGCGCGGCGGACCGAGCGACGACGCCGGGCCGGGCAGCAAGAGCCGCCCGTGGCGTACGCTGGCGCGCGCGTTCGCCGAGCGCGAACCGCGCCCGAGCCCCGGCGACACGATCTGGGTGCGCGGCGGCGTATACGGCGAGGCGCTCACGATCACGCGGGGCGGCGCGCCCGGCGCGCCGCTCGCGCTCAAGGCCTATCCCGGCGAGCAGCCGATGCTGGACGGGCAGGGCAAGCTGCAACGCGGTATCCAACTGCCCCGGGAAGCGGCTGTGGAGGAACTGGTCATCGAGGGGCTCGCCCTGCGGAACTTCACGGCCCGGGCCTGGGCGCTCTATGCGGGCGGTGCACGGCGCCTGGTGCTGCGTGCGCTGCATGTTGCCGACGCCGCGGTCGGCGTGTGGTTCGACGGATGCCGCGAAAGCAGCATGGTGGGCTGCGATATTCACGATTGCGACACGAACGTGGGCGTCTTCAACAGTTCCTCGAATGTCCTGTTGCGGGGCAATCATCTCCATCATGCGCGCGTGCGCGAAAACGTGAGTATCAGTACCCCCGCAGCCGGTGTCGTGGGCAGAGGCGCGCTGAGCACCGTCGTGCCGCACGCGCCCGGTATTGCCCGCTTCACCTGCACGGACCTGCAACTCGACAGGATCGAGCCGTACGGGCGGGAATTGAGGGGCCGCGCGGAGGGCGAAACCAGGACGTGGGAGCTGGTTCTGCTGTTTGCGGATCCGGCAGAACCTCGGCCGGACGCCGAGCCGATTCCCGGCGGCATCCTGACGCTTCCCGACGGGCGTGGCTGGTTCCCGCTCCGGAACAACCCGGACTGGGACAACAGGCCTTACTCGCCGGACGGCAAGTCGGGCCTGTTCGAGATCGGCCGCGCGCAAATGGACCGGCTGGCGGCGGCCCGATACGTCTATGTGGCGGTTCTCGGCAAGCCGGAACTGGGTTGCCGGGAGATCCGGATCGTCGACAACGAGATCGATCACGCCGCACGATTCGGCCTCACGGCGCATACCGTGGAAGGGTTGTTCGTGGCGGGGAACAATCTGCATCACAATCGCACCACCGCCGTCAGCGTGGGGCACGGCTCGCGGCGGGTCTGGATCGAAGCCAATCGGTGCCGTGCCAACAATGCGGTGCATTGGTACGAGGCGGGCATAGAGGTGGCCGCGAGCACAGACGTCGTGATTCAGAACAACACCACGCACGAGAACCGGCAGGGCATCCGGGTCTCTCAGTGCGAGCGGGTGTTGGTGCGGCGTAATATCGTCTACCAGAACCGGGCGCAGGGCCGGCCGGAGAATGACCCCCTGCTCCCCGCCAATTCCGGCGGGCTGGCCTTCAACGGCGGAACCTACGACTCGATCAGCGCGCCGCCGGGCGCGCGCGACAACGCATTCGTGCACAACACGCTTTATGGGAACGGCCATCCAAGATGCCGTTGGAGTGAGGTCCGCTACGGGCACCCGAAATGCCTGGCGATGGAAGGGAACAGCTTTCTGAACAACGCGGTACAGAGCGCGACGGACGCCGTCGTCTTCGAGGCGTGGGGCATGCCGCGCGGCCGGCTCGACGGGAACATCTACTTCGGGACGCGGATGCTCGTGGCGCGGTGGTACGGGACGGGCTGGGCGGAGAAGACATACCCGATTTCGGATGCCGACGGGTTTGCCGCCTGGCAGCGGGATACGGGCCTGGAGACGCATTCGTTGGTGGAGCGGATAGACTTCGTCGACCCTGAAACCGGCGATTTCCGGCTGAGACGCGACAGCGCCGCCGTGGATCGCGGACAGCCGCTCGCGCTGACAACGGCCGGCGGGGCGGGCGCCGAATTGCCCGTCGACAGCGTCGTGTGCTTCTCGGCCGGATTCGCGACGGGCGACGGCAAGCGTGTGACTCCGGGCGACGAGATCATGGTGGCGGGCAAGCGTGCACGAGTCGTGGCGATCGACAGGGAGCGTTCGGTGCTCACGCTCGACCGTGCGTTGCGCTGGCGGCAGAGCGACCCCGTCAACTACGTCTATGCGGGTGCCGGCCCGGACGTGGGGGCGCTTGAGCATGGCATTGCGGTGGACGTCGCGAGCGGAGAATAGATGGGCTCGGGCGGCAAGCAGGCCCCCCACGGGCTTGCCCCGTGGGGAATAGGATTGCCCCAACCCCGGCGCCGCCCTCCGCCCATTCCCCCTGCTCAGCCGCCGCGGGCGGCTGAGCAGGGGGAATGGCGACACAGCCAGCACCAGGCAGTCTTGCCGCCCTTGCGACCAGCCCGTGGGGGCGATCGGTGGACAAGCCGAGAGAGCGGCGAACGGGACGGGCATGACCATGAAGATCACCGTCATTCAGTCCCGCCAGATCCCCGGCGCCGACGCCCCGGCTGCGCTCACCGCCGAGCTGGACCTGGCGAAATGGCGCGAGGTACGCGCGAACGGAGAGCGCATGCAGGCCGTCTACAGGGTGCGCAGGCAGGATCTGTATGGGACGCTGGGCCGTCCGTACAGCGCCTAGACGGAGGTGAATTCGCAGGTTGTGCCGCAGTCACGCAGGCATTCCTGCCTGCGCTACGCTTTGAGGGCCTGAACCTGCGCCATCTGATTGCCATTCCGAGCGATCCCCCCGCCCAAGAAGAGCAGAAAAAGCGAACAACAGAGGTAACACCCCGCCCGGACGCGGCGAAAGGGCTACCGGAAAGGCACTGCGTGCGAACCGGATGAATCACAGAAGGGAGCCCGGCATGAATCGGACGGATTCTGTCGTCTACGTGGGTGCAGTGGTCTTGGGCCTGCTGTCCGTCGCGCTTGGCGCGGTGCGCGAAGCGCGTGGCGCGATTCCGCCCGACACCGGCTACGCGGCCCGTCAGAAGCGGGCGATCACCGCGAAGCTGACCGGAACGGTTCCGATCAGGGAGTATCAGGACACGGAGTATCTTCGCTGCGTCTCGGACGCGGTCTCGCTGGCTCTGCATCTGGAGGCGCATCATCGCGGCTATCCGAAAGGCATCGCCCCGGCGGAGGGCGCACGAATCGCCGAGCACCTTGCCGGCGTGTTCCACGCCAAGCGAAAGACCAACTGGGACAGCGGCGAACGAGGCGCGGTTCTGGCCTACAGTCTGCACCGGCACGGCCGGCATTGGCCGAAGTCGACTCGCGATGCGCTTCGGATCTGGCTGGAGAGTGTGGGCTCCCTGCGGACCGACCAGGTCCTGAACGGCACCATCGACATGGTGTGCGGACTGCTCCTGGCCGGCGAGGCGCTGGGCAAGACCGGGGACGGTGCGGCGCTGTGGCAGCGCGGCGCCGCGGCCCTGGACGACCTGTTCGAGCACACGCGGTACCGACACAACAGAGAGTTGAACGGGACGATGTACAGCGTGCGGCACCTGGCTTCGTTGCTCTGGCTGCAAAGCCTGCAGGACCCCGTGTACCGGACGAAGGCCCGTATCCTGCTTGAGTCGGAACTGCTTGTGCATGCGCATTCCTATCTGCCCGGCGGCGCGATGTTGCCGCCGCGATGCCGCGACTACGGCGGCGGCCTGCAGCCGGGCCGTGCCACGCGGCTGACGGGTGCCCTGCTCCAGCTTCTGATCGGCGATCCGCAGGTGGATGATGCCATCCTGGATGACGCCTACGAACACGTGCGGGCCGGCGCCCTCACCGATCCCACCGCGTACCAGGTGCCGCAGGTGATCCGTTCGGTCTTCCTGGACAAGGGCAACGGCTACACGTTCCGGACCCGGATCTTTCCGATCCTGGCTGGAATCGCACCGCAGCACGTCTATGACTTCGGGCATGGACCTGTCTTCCCTCTGCAAATGGTCGTGCTGCCGGACGGCACCGGCGGGTTCGGCGGCAGCTACGGCGGATTCCACCAGAATATTCCTGTCTTGAGCGGTCTGATCGCACGCAACCGGGCAGGTGAATACGGCGTGCTTTACCACTATCAGCCGCGATTGCGGGCGGACAAGACGCGGTGGAGCAAGACCGGGATTGTGACCGGAAAGACGGACAATCCGGATTCGGGTCACGGCGAGTTCTGGGACTACCAGCGCATGATCTTCCATCGGACCATGCTCACGTTATGGAAGCCGGGTTCGGAGAAGGCCTGCCCCGATACGCGGGCGTATCTGCCGGATTTCGAGGGGCTGGGCGGGGAGTACCGAAGGATGGACGGCTGGCACCTGGGGTCGATCGGCCGGAACTACATTGCGTTCCGGCCGCTGGGCGAGGTAGCGGAAGAGAAACGCGTGAAGCAGGGGATCTACCTCCGTTTCGCCGGCACGTCCGGGCACGTCGTCGAGATGAGCCCGGCAGCCGACCACGCGTCCTTCGACGCGTTCGCGCGGGAGATGGCCGCCAGGAGACTGGCATTCAACGAAGAAGAGTTGTGGGTCGAGTACGAAACCAGGGACGCGCGCGGTGCGACGAGTTCGATCAAGCTCCAGTACGCGCCCCAGAGGAGATGGGTGGATGGGGGGGAGGTGCCCGACAAGTCGTTCATCGATCGGGGCATGATGGCCTCGGACTTCGTGAGCTGGGATGAAGCCGCCGGGCTCATGACGCTGGCACGGCCGGGCTACGGCGAACTGCAGCACGATTGGCAGAATGCCAAGATTAGCTTGCGGTGATGGCGCCGCGTCGCGGACCCGGCTCGCGAGACGCTCGCCCTCCAGCCCGTTGTCACGATGTATATGGCGGCAAGTGCATCACGCGGCGCCCAGTGGAGGGCGAGCGTCTCGCGAGCCGCGGTCACCTCAGACACTTGGCAGAGCAGAACAGGAGGAATTGCGGTGAGAAACGCGAACCCCGTGCTTTGTGCGGTCGGGCTTGTCTGCCTCACAGCCATCCACATCACCTATGCGCTGCCGCCCGACGCCGGCCTGAAGGCCCGCCAACTGACGCTGTTGCGCAACACGGCGTCGAATGCTCATGCCGCGGCGGGGTCGACGACGGAGTACGCCTATTCGGCCGAGAAACGCGACGCCGTACGCACCAGCGGGCACGCGGCGGCGCTCGTGGCGCGGCTCGAGCTGCACCGGCGCGGCGCGTCCGGCGGGATGGCGCCGGAAGCGGCCGCTCCGATCGCACGGCACCTGGCCGATGCGCTCGCGCGGTTCGTGGGCATGAATGGGAAGAAGGGCCCGTGGCACTGGGACAACGCGGGCACGCCGTCCGTCATGGCCGCGGCCGGCGCGCTCGCGTATGCGCTGCATCGGTACGGCGCGGACTGGCCGGCGGAGGTTAAGGAGTCGATCCGCCGCACGATACAGGATGCTTCATGGCCCGGGCATGACACGCATCTGGTGAACGGGCGGTTCGACGTGGTGGCGGCGGAGCTGCTCGCCGGCGAGGCGCTCGGCCGGCCGGATCTGTGGGCTCGGGGCCTGCGCCATTTCGAGGGCGTGTTCACGAACACGATGCGGCACGGCGGGCACGAGATGAACGCGCCGCTCTATTCGGCTTGGCACTACCCGCCCCTGATCTTTCTCCAAGCGTTGCGGGATGCCAAGATGCGCGCCAAGGCGCGCATCCTGCTCGAGTATGTGCTGCTGGTGCAAGGGCATCTCTATCTGCCGGGCGGCGCGCTCGGCGCACCGCAGTCGCGCGACTATGCAGGCGGAACGAAGGACGGCGGCGACCGGGCCATGCTGCCGCTGCTCTGGCTGCTCGTTGGCGATCCGGCGCTTGAGCCCCGCGTGGCGAGGGCGTATTCGTTGATCGCACCGGCGGCGGCCACGGACTACGCGGTGCCGGAAATCATACGTTCTGTGTTTCTGGAGAAAGGCGACGGCTATACGTTCTGGACCCACTGCAACATCCAGCAAGGCAGCGGGCGCACGCCGTATTCGGTGTACAAACTCGGTTTGGACGGTGCCCAGGTGACGCCGTGGCAGGCCGTTGTCCTGCCCGGCGGCGCGGCATCGATCGGCGCGGAATACGGCTACCGCCTGACCGGCATTCAGGTGACCTCGGGCGTGTATGTGCGCCGGCCCGCCGGCGGATTTGCCGTTCTCTACCAATATCAGCCCTGCGTGCGGGGCGATACGGACTATACGCTGTCGCCGCTGAGCGGCGCCGGGCTCGACACCGACGCCAACGATTTCACCAGCGAGCTGTTCGACTACGAACGGATGGTCTATGACCGTACGCTCCTGGCGTTGTGGGACCCCACGCCGCGCGGCAAGCCGAAAGGGATCGTGCGCACGCATCAGGACACGCGCGTACATCTGCCGGATTGGCAGGCCGAAGGCGGCGAGACGCGCCGCGCGGGCGCGTGGCGGATCGGGCGGCTCGGCGATGTTTACGTGGCGTATTTGCCGCTGGGCAAGCTGGCCGAACAGGAGCACAAGACGAACGGGAACGCGGGCAAGGCCTGGACCTACCTGCGGCTCGACGGGCCGTCCGGCGGGATCACCGAGCTGGCCACGCGCCGTGAATTCCCCACGATCGACCATTATGCCCGCGACCTGGCGGCCCGGCATGTGGCGTTTTCGGCGGATCCGCTCCGGGCCGAGGTCGACGCGCGGCGTGTGCAGGACGGCGAACGCGTGCGCATTCGGCTCGAGTACCAGCCGGAACGGCGGTTCGTCGACGAGGTCGAGGTGCCAGTCAAGCAGGCGTTGGGCCATGGCCTCATGAAGTCGCCGTGGACCCGCTGGGACGCCGGCGCCCGCCGGTTGACGGTCGCCCGGAGCGGGTACCCGACCATCGTCTATGACTGGAACGACGGGGTGGTGAGCAGCACGCCGCGCTGAGACGCGGCGGGAGTGGATGCACAGCCTGTCTTCCGGACAGCGACGGTCGGCGGCTCGCGAGACCCGCCTTCGCCTCGCCAATCTCGTTGCTGCGGCGGGCACGGCGCTCGCCCTCCAGCGTGGCGACATGATGCATGGGGTCGCAAGCGTGCCCGGTCGGGCCCAATGGAGGGCGAACGTCCCCGTGAGCCGCCCGGCTGTGAAACTCGTGCTTTTTGGTTTGAGCAATAGGCCGTCAAGAATGTAACACTCGGCCGCCGGGCAGCGAATGGGCTTGTGGACGCTTGAATCCAAGGAGGCACTCATGAACCCTATGTCGATCCGATCCTTGTTCGTGCTCCACGCAGTGTGCTGGCTGATCATTCCCGCGATCGGGATGGCGGCTGCGCCAGATCCCTCGCTGGCGCCCGCCGGCAATGGGCACCTGTTGTTCGCCTCCGGTTTCGAAAACGACTTCCGGGTGGACGTCGTGCGCCACAATGGCGCCGGCCACTGGTTTCCGCGCCCGGTCGGCCTGGACAAGAGCACAGGTTACCGATGGCCGGACGACGCGTTGCCGGGTGCCGGCGGCGGCCGGTTCAACCTTTCGGTTCTGTCCGAGAATCCCGAGAAGTATGCCACTGTCACCGCGGAACTCACGGACGGGCCTCACGGGACAGAGACCCGTGCCCTGCGCATGCGGGTCATCGAAGACGACCCGAAAACCGGTTCCGGCACCCGCGTCGGCTACTCACAGCATGTCCCCGAGCAGATGTACTCGCGCTACTGGCTCAGATTACCCGCCAACCTGCACGAGATCATGAACCGGAAGGGCGACTGGTGGCTCATCAGTGAATGGCGCGGCGGCCGAGGCAAGGACAACGAGCACAAGGGCGACCATCGGTTGAGCATCAACATGGAGTACAGTGAGGAGAATGGCGGAGTGACCTGGCTCTGTCATACGCAGCAACGCGTGCAAAAGGACGGGCAATGGAAATGGGTGAAGCTGTGGGAGGAGGTCAGCGCCGTGCGGCCGGTCGCGGGCCGCTGGTTCCTCTACGAATTGTACTACCGCCGACACCGGACCGAGGGCCGCGTCTGGATCGCGATGGACGGCCAGGTGGTCTGCGACTACACGGGCCGGACCATGACGGACCAGCCACTCTCGGGATTTGAGCTGATGAAGTGTTACCCGGGGCGCCGTCTGTACAAGGACAAGCCGCAGACCGTTGAGCAGTGGATCGACGATGTACAGATCTGGAGCGATTTCCCGCCCCGGACCGGCCCGATCACCCCGACGCGCTTGCCGGCGCCGGCGGAAGCCGAGTGAGGGCCGCGCCGAAGAAGATGTAACACCTGGCCCTCAGGGAGCGAATGTGCAGTGACAGCCGGCCCGATTCGTGCATTCCTGCCCGAACCGGGCCGGCCGATAGATCCAATCCCAATCGAGGAACCTTGTCAGAGTCCCGCCTTTCCGCCACAGATCTTTGACAGGCGGAAGCCTTCGTGCGGCTTCAGCCGCACGTACGGTCGGCCGATGGCGGTGCGGTCGCGCACCTAAAGGTGCGCCAGTACTTCCGCCTAAAGGCGGAACTCAAACCCGGATCCGGAGGACGTTACATGAAGGGGACCCTCATTCGAATCATCATCGTGTTGTGCCTGAGGCTGGCGATCGTGGCGCTCAACGCGGAGCCGGCCCCCACGCTCCCGCGCCTGAAGGACATGCATCTCGAGACCCGGCTTGTCGAAAACGGCCGGCCGGCCTCCATCATCGTGGTGCCGAATACACCGGAGTACACCGCCCTGGCCCGCGAACTCCAGGCCGCGCTGCGGCAGATCGGCGGCGTGACGATCCCGATCCGGGACGACACCGCCGTCACCGATGCGGACCTGCGCCGATTCCACGTGATCGTGCCCGGCAACCTGATGAGCAACAAGCTGTGTGCCCGGCTCTATGGCACGTATCTCGTCCAGATCGATGCCGGCCGGCCGGGCAAGGGCGGCCACCTTCTGCAGACGGTACACAATCCGTTCGCGTTCGGGCGCAACGCGATCTGTCTGGGCGGGAGCGACTTCGACGGCGTGCGCGAGAGTGCCCGGCTTTTCAGCGTGCTCGCGCAGGGCACGCGCGACCTGGCGTTCGAGCAGATCTTCGAACTCAAGACAGCGAGCAGGCCGCCGGACGCCATGACGCCCGCGCGCATCGAGTCGATCGTGAAGTCGTTGCGGGGCGCGGGTTTCATCAGGATCGGCACCGCCACGACGCGGTACGGGCAGGTTCTGTACGATACCGGTGCGCCCGGCTATGCGCGGCTGTTTCGCCGCCTCATTGAGTTGTTCCGGGCGGAACTGGACAAGTCGAAAGGCGAACTCGACTTGAAATGGTCCAAGCTGTTGCCGCTGATCTGGGACGGCATCGAGGAGTATCGCGAGTTCACGGCCGAGGACCGGGTGTACATCTCGCGGTTCTTCTACGCGTACGCGCACCGGGCGCCCTATGCCCGGCGCGAGCGGCTGATCGACCCCAAGACGCCGTTCGGCAACGACTGGAATGCTGAGGGTTCCTACCTGGCCGGCTTCTACTTCTGGAAATACTACCCTGAGCTGGAGATCGGGCAGCGGCTGATGGAGCGCATGGACAGGTACTACGCACACAATCTGAAGCATTGGAAGGTGGCGGAGGACACACTGGGGTACGGCGACATTACGCTTGGCGGGAACCTGCGCTATGCGCTCACCCGACCGCGGCTGGAATTCTTCGCCAGCGGCCGTGTGCGCAAGGCGGCCGACTACGCGGTCCTGGCCACGACGAATCTCGGGAGCCCCTCCGGCCACGGCGACGCCCTCGGCGGGCTGGGCCTGAAGGAGCCGTTCGTCCCGAACGTCCTGGCGATGGCCGCCTGGTACTACGGGGACGGCAGCTATCTGTGGTGGCAGGACAAGATCGGCGGGACACCGGGCCGATTCTACACCGATGCCGAACGCACGCCACCCGCCCGTCTGCTCGGCGTCGCGGTCGCGCCGCTCGACGACTGGATCTACCGCCGTGGGGCGGGCCGGCGGGTGCCGCACGCCCAGTGCTTCGACAAGATGTCTTTTCGAACGAGCTTCGAGTCGTCCGATCAGTACCTGCTGTTGTCCGGGTTCTGCTACGGCTTCCACTCGCATCCGGACGGCAACGCGATTATCAACTTCACCGACAACGGGGAGATATGGTTGTACGATCACGGCTATATGATCCCCGAGATGTCGGCCCAGAATACAGTGATTGTCTACCGCAACGGGCTGGCCGGGAAGATCCCCGAGCTCGTGCGCCTGGACCACCGAACGCATTTCGATTCCATTGCGCTGACGACGACGACCGTCCCCGGCTACGACGGCGTGGACTGGAGCCGGAGCATCGTGTGGGCGAAGGAGCGGTATTTCGTGGTCCTTGACAGGCTGAAGGCGGTCACCGACGGCGAGTTCGGGTTCCAGTGCAACTGGCGCGTGTTGCACACGCCGGAGCTGGCCGGCAACACGCTCGCGGCCCGCAAGGACGAGCACGAATTCCGACTGGTCAACCTGGACGGCTCCGCGCTCAGCCTGACCGGCACGGAGCCCTCGCACGGTTCCGGGCGCCGGTTGGTACAGTCGGTGACCCGTAAACTCGAGAAGGGCGACGCGGTGTCCTTCGCGAACCTCTTCTACGTGCGCGGGCCGGGCGAGTCGAGCCGCGTGACGGCGTCGGCGTTGAGCCCGAGCCTCGTCGCCGTCCACGACGCGGGCCATGCTCTGATCGCCGGGCTCGGGCCGACAGGGGCGGAGGCGCCCGTGCGCACTGACGCGAACGCGTTTGCGGCCGGCGCTCGCACGCTCACGGCGGCGAACCTTACACGCTGGGAGTCAGACGCCGTCAGGTTCGCAGCGGACCAGCCCGTATGTGTCGATCTCGATCTGGCGGCCGGGCGTGGCCTCATTGAGGCCGCGGCAGCCGGCAAAGCGACCGTTGACGGCCGGGCCGTGTCCTTCGGCGCGGGCCGCACACGTGTTCGGTTTCAGCCTGTGCCGGCGGATCGCATCGCGGCGCGCGCCCAGCATTGGTCGCAGTTGGCGCAGGCCGGCGGGCCCGCCGCTTCGGCGGACACAACCCGCGCGACGCGCGACACAAAGGATCTCCGCCCGGCCTGGACGTTCGACGGTTTCCAGATGCCGGTCCAATGGCCGCCGCTCAAGACGGAACGCGTGACGGCGGATGTCGTGCCGCTCGACTCCAACGAAACCGGCTTCACCGTGGGCGCGGTGGCAGACCTGGCCGAATCGGGCGCGCGGGTCATTTTTGCGACGGGCCGCCCCGTCACGTTGACTCTGGACCTCGGCGAGCGCAAAGAGATCCACGAGGTGCAGATCGATTCGAATCAGCTTGTCGGCTATCAGGGCGGCTGCGGTGTCGGTGCGATCGTGGCGGAGCTGTCGGATGACGGCTTCCGGCGGGATGTGCGTTCGTTTGCAGCGCTCAACGAGAAGACGGTGCCGCCTCAGAACAAGAAGATCCCGTACACGCTGAAGGGGAACCCGGACGCGGCGCGAAGCGTTCGCGTGAAGCTGACGCCGTTGAGCCGGCAGCACAAGATCTACCTCAGCGCCGCGCGGGTGCTGGGTGTGACGCCCGGCACGCCGCCGCCCCGGGCAAAGGCATTCGTGCATGGACTCGAAGCCGCGGATCTCGACGGCGACGGCAACGCCGAGGTCGTTGTCGCGGCGAACGACGACTGCCTCACCGCGCTCACCACGCGGGGCGAGCGGCTGTGGCAGACGCCCATGGGCGCGCGCGCCGGCCATCTCGCGGCGGCGGACACGAACGGCGACGGCAGGGACGAGATCATCGCCGCATGCCGCGACAAGAAACTCTATTGCCTGGCGCCGAACGGCAGCGTCCTCTGGAACGTGGAACCTCCTCCACGCCTGTTCAGCCGGTACCTGCGCGAAGGGCGCGCGGAAACGCAGGGCTCGCCCAGCACGTTGTTCGCGCGGGATCTCGACGGCGATCGCAGGCCGGAGATCGTGCTGGGCACCGACACGGGCTGGGTCTTCTGCTACTCGGCGGACGGCAAACTGTTGTGGGATAAGGAGAGCTGGGCCAAGACCGTGGCGTGTGCAATTGCGTACGACCTTGACGGCGACGGGGTGCAGGAGGCGATCATAGGCAACAAATCCAGCAGTACCTACGTGCACAACGGGAAGACCGGAAAGGCCGTGAAGCGTATCGGCATGACCTGGCACGCGGGCGCAACCGCGCTCGCGGCGGGCGAAGTCGACGGCGACGGCCTCAGCGATCTCGTGCTGGGCGATCGCGCCGGCCGGGTCACGTTCGTCATGTCCATGGACAAAGCCACGAAGGCCGACTACATCAACAGATACGGGCGGGTGGAGGTCAACTCGATCGAAACCGGCGCCCGAATCAACAGGATCCTGATCGAAGATCTCGACGGGGATCGGCGCGCGGAGATTGTGGTGGCGTCCGGAAACGGCTATGTCTATGCTTTTGACGGCGCGGGCCGCACACTCTGGTTCCGGGACCTCGGCGGCGTGCCTGAGGACATCCTGGCCAGAGACTTGAACGGCGACGGGAAGTCGGAAATCCTGGTCGGCACCGAAAACGCGCGGCTCGAGATCCTCGCGCATGACGGCCGCCCGCTCGGCGGCATGCCGACCCGGGGGGCTGTCCGGCACGTGCGGCTCGCCAACGGGCGCGCGGATCCGGCCATCGTCGTCGGCTGCGACGGGGGGTACGTGCAGGCGTTCCAGACGCGGAGCCGGTGACGAGGAAGGACTGCCCGCGAAAAGTCGCGAAAGAGGCGCGAAAGGCGGAGCTGTCTCCCGCCCGCCTTGTCCTGAGCGAAGTCGAAGGGCTCGCAGGCTCGCTCGAGCGCGCAGAGCTCGCAAAGGATCGTCCAGTCCGCGCGGCTGGCGTTTCGCGAGGCAGCGTTTGTTGCGGGAATCGAAAGGATTGCCACGACGCAATACTCCCACAGTCAACACAGGCCAGAGAGCGTCGTGGCAATCCTCGATTCCCGCAACGATCGCCTTCAGAGGTTCAGGAAGAAATGCGGACGCGGCAACTTTGAGTTGTCTGCGCCCTGGAAGCTGCCCGGATGGCATAGGACGGGGTGGCGCATAGTAGAACAGCCGTCCCGGCTCTTCCGCCGGGCGACACGCCGTGCCGCCGTGGGTATCCGGGCCGTCGGACCGGGAGAAGCGGCGAGACGCCGCTTCTGCTTCCAAGCCCTAGACCGGGGGGGTTACGTGAAGGACAGACCGAACATTATCGTGATGACCACGCACGACACGGGCCGCCATTTCGGCTGCTACGGATACGAGACCGTGCATACGCCGGCGATCGACGGGCTGGCCCGGGACGGGTACCGGTTCACGAACTACTTTGCCTGCTCGTCGGTCTGCGTGCCGAGCCGCAGCACGATGATGACGGGCCGCTACCCGCAGTCGCACGGCCAGATGTGCATGCCGGTTTCAGCGGTCGTGGACGAGCCCCTGTTTCCTTGGGACTGGCAGTTCAACGAAGGCGAGCGCCATTTGTCCCATATTCTGCAGGCGGCGGGCTACTACACCGCCCTGATCGGGTTCCAACACGAGGCGTTCCAGGCCGAGCAACTTGGCTTCGACGCCCGGCTCGCCGAGATGATCCCGTGGAGCGTCCGACGCGGCGCGGACGAAGTCGCCGCCGCCGCCGCCGAATTCCTGAAGGACTCCGCGCGGCGTGGTGTGCCGTTCTACGCGCAGATCGGCTTCTTCGAGACGCATTTTCCGCTCGACTTCGGTGGAATTCAGCCGGACAGCAGCCAGGGCGTGTTCGTGCCGCCCTACATCGCGGAGAACGAGACGGCCATCGCCAGGCTTGCCCAGTTCCAGGGCTCGGTGCGCAAGGCCGACGGTGCCGTCGGGGTCATTCTCGAGGCGCTCAAGACCAGCGGCCTGGCACGCGACACGATCGTGGTGTTCACCGTCGACCACGGCCCGCAGTTCCCGCGCGCGAAGTACACGCTCTATGACCCGGGCATCGCGGTGGCACTCATCGTGCGCTGGCCGGGAGGCGGGCTAGAGGGTGGGCGAACCTGCCCGTGGCTGCTGAGCAACGTGGATTTCCTGCCCACGCTGCTGGAGCTCATCGGCCTGCCGGTACCGGAAAGAGTGGAGGGGGTCAGCTTCGCCGGCGCGTTCTCCGACCCGGCTCCGGAACCGCCGCGCGAGGAGGTGTTCGGCTTCTTTCACTCGCAGGCGATCCGCTGCATCCGCACCGAGCGCCACAAGTTACTGCGCAACTTCGCGTTTCGCCTGCTGATGGAAGTCCCCGCCGATATGGCGGAGCCGGGCGGAAGAGCGCTGAGTAAGAAGGTGCCGGCTGTCCAGCTCTTCGACCTGGCGGCGGACCCCAACGAATGTCACGATGTGGCGCCGGACCCGAAATACGCGGCCGTCAGGCAGGATCTGGATGAACGGCTCTGGCGCTGGCTGGAACAGGTGAACGACCCGATCCTGAACGGGCCGGTCCCGACGCCGGCCTACTTCGAGGCGATCGCGGATTACCGGCGAAGAAAGCACACGTAAGCGCCGGGAATGCCCCGCTTGATCCGCGCGTTCATGGAAGACCCGGCTCGCGAGGACTCGCCTTCGCGGCCACAACCTCGGTGCCGGGCGCGAGCCTATTTCCGCGCGTCACGGCTCCGCACGTGGCGGTAGGTCAGGATCCGCTCGTCTGCCGTCAGGACCGTGAGATGCGAGAGTCTGGCCGTGGCCACGATGATGCGGTCGGCTGGATCCTTGTGAAAGGCGCCGGGCAGCGCATAGGCGCCCGCCGCGATCTCGTGCGAGAGCTCGATGCGGCTGCAAGTCAGCGCTTCGAGCGATTGCGCAACCCATTGCCCGAGGGCACCGTCGAGCTCAATCACGCCCATGGCCGTCAGACGCGCGATCTCCAGAGTCGACACCGTTTTTTTTGTCTGTATGCCGTCCGGGGGTGGGGTCTATCCTGTTGAAAGGCAGGCGGTTCGGCGGCTGCAGCGCGACGGGGCCGCCTGTCGGGAGATCATGCGCATGACGGATTCCGAACTGCTCGGCCGCTTCGTCGAGGAGCAGTCCGAGGAGGCGTTCCGCGAGCTCGTGGACCGCCAGCAGCAGATGGTGTACCGCACGTGCCTGCGCGGGCTGGAAGGCGACGCGGCCGGGGCCGAGGATGCGGCCCAGGCGGTGTTCATCCTGCTGGCGCGGCGGGCGGCCGGCATTCGGAATCGAGCGGCTCTGACCACGTGGCTGTTCCGCACGGCGCATTCGGTGGTCTCGCACATGCAGCGCGAGGCGGCCCGGCGCAGGCAGCGAGAGCGGACGGCGGTGGAGATGAGTGAATTGGAACGAAGAAGCCGATCAGAAGTCTCCTGGTGGACAGGTGTGGGCGATGCCGTCAACCAGGCGATCGCCGCGCTCGGGCCGCGCTACCGGCAAGCGGTTGTCCTGCATTTCCTGCAGGGCCTGTCGCACCGGCAGGTGGCCGACCAGATGGGCTGCTCGGAGGCGGCCGTGAATAAGCGGATCGTCCGGGCGCTGGCCGGGATTCGGACCAGGCTGCTCAAGCGCGGCGTGACGGCTTCCGTGGCGGCGCTCGGCGCCTACCTGCTCCAGGAAAGCGCACAGGCTGTCCCGGCCGGCCTGTCGGCCTCATGCCAGGCGGTCGCTATCGGCAGCCTGGCCGGCGGCACGCGTGCCACAAGCGCGGCCGCCGCAATCGCGAAAGGAGTCATGCAGACCATGAAATGGGCACAAATCAAGAAGGCAGCAGCACTCGTTTGCATCATCAGCGTTGTGGCCGCAGCGGCCATCGCGGCGGTCACAGCCGCCACGCGGCCGTATGAGGTCCGGACCGAGGACGGGCTCGGCTTGACCTTGTCGGGTGACGGCCAGATCACCGGCCTGCAACTGGATCAAGGCATGATCCCGTTGATCCGGCCGGGCGGGTTCGCGGTGCAGGACGTCGCGGCGAGCCCGGACGAGCTGAACCGGGTCAAGAACCCCGGTTTCGAGGACCGGCCGGCCGACTGGACGCCGAGCGACGGGCAGGCGCTGGACACTGCGGTTTCGCATACAGGCGGGCACTCCCTGCGCCTGCACGTACCCGGCCCCGAGAAGGCGAGCCGCGTTCTGGAGAAACGCGTCTGTGTCACGGGCGGGCGGTTCTACAGGATCGGCTGTTGGATGAAGACGTCCGACTGCCCGCAGCCCCGGTTCTACGTCTCGGAATTCGGGGCGGACGGCAAGATTTCCGGCGACGAGAAAGTCGTCAGCCTCGACCGGCCGCGGCCGGACGGGGAGTGGCATCACTCCGTCGGTGTGCTTCGGCTCGCTTCCGGAACCTGCGAATTGCGGCTCCAGGCTGTGATCAAGGAATCGACCGGGACACTCTGGCTCGATGACATCAGCGTCGTACCGGTCGGCGGCGACGCGCTTCGCACGATGAGCGGCCGGGTCGAGCGCCGCGGCAGCGACCTGACGCTGAGCGCCGCGAGCGCGGAGCAGCGGCTCAGCCTGCGCAGCGTGTTCCGCGCGCGGCCGCACGGCATTGACGTGGTCTCCGAACTCGAGGACAGCTCCGGCAAGGACCGCGCCGTGCTGGTCGCGTTCCGGCTGCCGCTCGACGCGCAGGGCTGGAACTGGGGCATCGACGTGCACGAGTGGGAGAAAGTCGAGAAGCCAACGACCTACGAGCACATCTACGACTGCAAGTCCGGCCTGGGCTTCAACTCCGTGTACCCGTTTTCCGCACTGAGCGGCAAAGAGGCGGGGCTGTCGCTCGCCCTGCCGCTGGCGCAGGGGCCGCGCAGTTTCCGGATCGTGTACGACAACGTCGAGAAGGAATACGTCATCGAGTTCTACCTGGCGTTGAGCCGTAAGACGGAACGGTTCCCGCAGAAGGCGGCGTTCAGTTTCTCGCTCTACCGGTACGATCCCGCCTGGGGCATGCGTGCGGCCGCTCGGAAGTATTATGGACTGTACCCCGACAGCTTCAGGAAGCGGACCCCTTATGAGGGCTATATCGGCTATGCCAGGCTGGAACGGCCGGACCCGACGGCTCACGCCCTGCACCGGGGCCGGGAAGCCGAGCCGGTGGCTCAGGACAGCAGCGATTTCGGGGAAGGCTACGGGTTCATTGCCCACATGCACGGCAGCTACCAGGTGACGCGCTTACCGACCGAGGATTCGAAGTACCCGTCGGAGGAGGCGATCTGGAACCATCTGCGCGAGTTGGGGCAGAAGAACGAGTGGACGTCCTACGTGCCCGTCAGCGAGTTGATCAAGAAGATCGCCGTGGACCGGCACGGGAAGGTCCGGGCCTTCTCCGGGTACACGCGATGGGATCCGCCACACCAGGGCCGGAACAAGACGGACCGCGCGGGTTGGTCGCTGCACTACCACGTCTACGAGAGCCCCGACGTCTCCGACTGGTTCGCGAAAGACACGGCGCGTAAGACGGAGGCGTATTTGAAGAATCAGCCCGACCGGCAGCCGTTCGACGCGATCCTGACCGCCGACGGCGCCTGCGGGTACAGCACGAACCGCCGGAGACTCAACTATCGGGAGGAGCACTTCCGGCGCACGACGTTCCCGCTGACGTTTGGCTGCGTCGGGCTGAAGCCGGCGATCATGAACAACATCTGGGACTTCTACCAGCTCGCCTGGTGGCCGATGTCCGAGGAGAAAAAGGTGCTCATCAACGGGAACGCGAACGGCTACGGCACCCTGTTCGCGCTGCACTTCCTTGATCTGCCCATGACCGAACTCGCCGACTGGGACCGGCATCATCCCGGCCGCGTGGCCCGCTACATGCGGACGATGGCGTATCGGAAGAACTGGCGCTACTGCTACGCGCCAAGAGACGGCGACGTGAAGCGGCGATTCGATGAACAGCTCCCCTACGCCTTCTTCCCGGCGCTCTACGTTCACCTCGGAAACATCGAGGCGTACCGGCCTCTGTACCGGCGCTACGTGCCTGTGATCGAGAAGCTTGCCGCCGCCGGCTGGGAACCGGTCACCCACGCCCGCAGTCCCGACGCCGCCGTCTGCATGGAGCGCTACGGCGCGTTCGGCGATGACAACCTGTGCATCACGGCGCGGAACTACTCGAAGGAGGGCAGGGAGGTCGCCGTCACTCTGGACGCGCAAGGGCTGGGCATCGATGCCGCGGCCTCGGCGCAACTGACGGCGTGGGACCTGATGTCTACGCGGATTCTGCCGGTGCGTGACGGGGTGCTGACGCTCGAGATCGAGGCCGAGGGCGCGGCCGCGTTCCGGATCGGAACGCCGGCGGGGCATGCGCGGTACGCGCTGGGCCAGACGGCTGAAGGGCTGCGGCGGATCGGCCGTCTGTTCGCGACAGACCTCACGGCTGGGAACAGGGCGCAGATGTCGGAAGCGCACGGTATCATCGACAGCGCCCTGGCGTCATCGGACGCGGCCGCCGTTCTGAGAGCGGCCGAAACGCTGCAGACGAAGTTGACGGAACTCGAATCGGCGATCCCGACCCAGGCGCCGGTTGACCGCGCGAAAGCCTTCTACCGGATCAGGCAGGAGTTGTCCGAGGCGGTGCGCGCCGTGCTGCGCATCGATGTGGCGGTGCCCGCTTCGCCGCAGCGCGGCGTACTGGGCGAGGCGCCGGCGGTGCAGATGACTGTCGCGAACTACGGCTCGTCGAGCCTTGACCGGCTTGCGGCCGCGGCTCTGTCGCCCTGGCCCGCGGTCATGCAGAACTGCCGGGCGGTCGGCGTGCCGCCGCGGTTGGGCCCCGGGCAAGAAGTGACGGTCGGCTTTGCGCTGGCTGTGCCGGAAGCCCCCGAACGACAACTCCTGCCGTTCCTGCTCGAGATCCGCGGTGCGTGCCGGGGGCAGGCGTTTCGCTTCTACGTACCCATCGATGTCCAGACAGCTTCCCCGCTCGCCGTCACCGCGGAGACACAGGGCCTGACGATCGGAGCCGAGCAGAAGCTGAGTGTGCGCGTGGAGAACCGCGCGAGCCGTGCGGCGCCGCTGACGCTGGCACTGGGCGTTCCCGCCGGCTGGTCCGTTCAACCCGCGCAGCAGCCGGTGCGCCTGGCGCCGGGCGCGGCAGGCGTTGTGGAGTTCACTGTCGCCGTCCCTGACGGAACGGCTGGCGGCAGCAAGCGGCT
This sequence comes from Kiritimatiellia bacterium, assembly GCA_016929905.1. Classification (GTDB taxonomy): domain Bacteria; phylum Verrucomicrobiota; class Kiritimatiellia; order JAFGHX01; family JAFGHX01; genus JAFGHX01. The sequence continues at coordinate 82,683 of JAFGHX010000193.1, read as the reverse complement.
GGCGGTCAGCATTCGCGGCGACTCGCCGCGATTCACGTGTTCGGAGACACTGCGCGTGGACGTGACGGATGCGGAGAGCGGCTCGGAGTTTCCATCGGCGCGCATCGAGATGGTCCAGCCCGCGCCGCGCATAGACGGGGATCTGTCGGAGGCCTGTTGGCAGGGCGAGCCGACGATTTCGAGCCTGCTCGACATACGGACGGGCAAGCCCGTTTCCGAGAAGACGGAGGTCTGGCTGGCGCACCGGCCGGAAGGGCTGTTCATCGCGTTCAAGTGCCATGAGTCGAACATGAAGGGGGTCGTGTCGAACATGCTCAAGCGCGGCGGTGCGCTCTGGCGCGACGACGACGTGGAGGTCTTCCTGCTGCCGAACGGAGGCGGCGTCCCCATGCAGTTCGCGCTGAACGCGATCGGCACGCAGAGCGACAATATCGGGAACGACAAGCCGTGGCAGGGCGCGGCGCGCCGGGCGGCGGACGCATGGACCGGCGAGCTGTTCATCCCGTATTCGGCGCTCGGCGTGGCGCGTCAGCCGGTCGACCGCGCCAGGTGGAAGATACAGGTCGGGCGTCAGCAGAAACCCAAGGGCGAGATCAGCGCATGGACCCGGACGGACAGCTTCGCCACCGTCGGGCGGTTCGGCATCCTGGAGTTCGACCGGCCGGACTTTTTCTGAGGCCCGGGGCCTTCTCACGCCGCAACACGCTGTGCGTGCATGCGACATGACGAGATGCGTTCGCGGTAACCCTGAGTTGTCTGGCTTCGCCCGGGCGCCCGGGCGTGCATTCCCGCGGTGACGAGGTCCATGTCGTGCCAAGGCGGTCCGGGGCGCCCCGGACCGCCGGAAGCGGGCCCTCCCACGTTGACACATCTGCACGGTTCCTGCTACCTTCTTCCCCGTCAACGCGCTGCTTCAGCTCCGTCGTGACGCGTGACTGCCCGTATCGGCCGAGAAGCGGTTTCCTGCATGCCCAGGCCTGCACAGTATCGACTGGATATGCCCCCGACGCGGGTGCAACTGGAATTTCCGAACTCGAGCGGCAGGCGCCGTCGTTCGAGTTGGTGGCGCAAGAATTGGTCCTTGAGATCGTCGGCCTTGCCCGTCGCGGTGCGGCGGTAACGCCGCGGGCGGTTTCGCGCAAGGAGGTCGTCGTGAACCGGGCGCTGGACATGATCCGCCAGAGCCAGGGCGTCCTGTCCGTGGGTGAATTGTCGAAACGCTTTTTCGTGAGCAAAGACTATCTCCGTCATCTCTTCAAGGAGGATATCAGGTATGGATTTTCCCGTCTTGTCCGAGGGGCAGAGAATAGAACGGCTTCAGCCACCCAAAGGCAAAGTGAGAATGGTGCTGGATACGGACACCTATAACGAGATCGACGACCAGTTTGCGGTCGTCCAGGCACTCCTGTCGCCGAAGAAGCTGAACGTCGAAGCGCTTTATGCCGCGCCTTTCTCCAACAGCCGTTCGGCCGGGCCGGGCGACGGCATGGAAAAGAGCTACCAGGAGATCCTGCGTCTTCTCAGGCGGCTCGGCCGCCCGCACAAGGGATTCGTGTTCAAGGGGTCGAAAGGGTACCTGGCGGCGGCGGATCAACCCCGCCCGAGCGCAGCGGCCAGAGACCTCGTCAGGCGTGCGCGCTCGGCGAAGAAAACGCCCCTTTATGTTGTGGCTATCGGCGCCATCACCAACGTCGCGTCGGCTGTCCTTATGGACCCGAAGATCATCAAGAACATTGTCGTTGTCTGGCTGGGCGGTCATGCGCACTACTGGCCGCGGGTGCACGAGTTCAATTTGAAACAAGACGTGCATGCGTCGCGCCTGATGTTCGATTGCGGGGTGCCCCTCATCCACATGCCGTGCATGGGTGTGACCACGCACCTGGCCACAACCGTGCCGGAAATCGAGCGCTATGTTCGCGGGCGTGGCGCCATCGGCGATTACCTGGCCGATATCTTCGCGGAATACGGCCGCGACAAGTACGCGTGGTCCAAGGTCTTGTGGGACATGGTCACGATCGCCTACCTGCTGGACCCGGGTTGGGTGCCGACGACCCTGGTACACAGTCCGATCCTGACCGATCAGCTCACGTGGAGCCACGACTCCGGCCGGCACCTGATCCGGTGTGCGACATACGTGAAGCGCGATCCGATCTTTGCCGATTTCTTCAGGAAGCTCGAAGCGTTTGCGAAGAAGAGATAGCGGCAGCACAACCGCGTGCCGCGGACGGCCAGGCCCGAGCTGCCCCTGGACGCCGTTGCCGCCATGAGTCGGCAGGGAAAGAGCCAACCGGGCCGGAAGACCGTGCTCGATGGTCTCGAGGCCGCACGGGTCACGGCAGTTTCAGGTCGCCGCGGATATAGGCGAGGATCATCTTGGATTCGACTTCGTCGGCCTTGCGGATCGCCAGGATCAGGTCGCGGATCGTGATGATGCCCCGGATCTTGTCGCCTTCCAGCACGGGCAGGTGGCGAATCTTCTTCTGGTTCATCATGTCCATCGCCAGATGGATGTCGTCGTCGAGCGTGGAGGTGATCAGGTTCGTCGCCATCACAGCCGAGACAGGCGTCTTGTCGAAGTCGGTGCCGGCATTGCATTGGCGCATGACGTCGCGCTCCGAGAGGATCCCCTTCAGTTTGCCGTCCGCGTCGGCGACCACCAGTGCCCCGATGTTCTTCTCGCACGCGATCCGAACGGCTTCGCGGAGCGTCGTTTCCGGCGGGATGGTGAAGACGTCGAATCCGCCTTTGACTTCGAGCACGTGTCTGATCTTCATCGGGCCTCCTGTCTGGGTCGTGTGTCGGACCACGAATCGGTCTGCAGTAGCAGACTGCGGCTACTATACCACGGGCCATGCCCGGGTTGAAGCGGAAAAATGGGGTGCGTGCCGTGCGGGGGCGGAAGCGGGGGATACGCTGTAAGCTTTGTCGATCCCGCCGTTGCGGCGGGGGTTCTCGAGCAAGTTCGAGCAAGTTCTCGAGTAAGTTCTCGGGGAAGTTTCAGGTCAGCAAGGCCCCCGGCGCCCGCGGCTGCGCCGGATTATTCAGGGTGGAAACTTGTGGGACCGAGAAGTTTCAGGTCAGCCTCTATCCGCCTCTTGGCAGGAACTGGGCTTTGCGGATGACCGATGGGATCAGGGTGAGCGTGATGAGCAGGAACACGACCATCACCGCACAGAGCAGCAGCACGGTGTCATAGTCGCTGAGCGTATGGCCGAACAGGCACCAGGACTCGTTCAGCGCGCCGAGTCGCAGCAAGGCGGCCCAGATGGCACCCGCCAGGCCGTTGGCCAGGTAATAGAGCGTCGAATAGACCGCCCCGGCGAGAGACTTGTGCGTTGGGGGCATGATACCGAGCAATTCCGAAGAGAAGGCGACCGACGAGGCGGCCGCCACCAAGCCGAAACAGAGGCTCAGGGTGCCGACATAGACGCCCGTCGGCAGGCGCGCGACACTGTCCCGCAAGAGGAAGAGGGAGAGGATCGCGCCGAATCCCAGGTGGCAGGCGACGAAGACCATTCGGGTGCCGAACCGGTCAATCGCGCGCCCGCCCAGCAGGAAGCCGAGTATCGAGCCCAGCGTGAGAAGCAGCCCCATCCAGGCCACCAGGTTGTCGCCGAACAGCAGGACGCGTTTCTCCAGCAGCCCGAAGACCGACGGGCTGCCACTGGTGAAGAGCAGCAGCAGGAAGACGTAGGAGCTGAACGAGGCGTAACCCGGGCTGCGCACGACTTTGGCGAGCGCCTCACCGAACCGCTCCCCGCGGGCGCGCTCCGTCTCGACTTCCGGGATGCGGCGATAAAAGAAGAAACGGATGACCAGCGCACCCGTGATCAGGGCGAAGAGGCACTGGAAGATGCCGCGCGGTGAATCCTTGCCGAGCACGAAGGTGGCGGCGAGCATGAACAGGATGCCCACCACATTCCAGGCGAAGCGCAGCGTGCCGAAGAACCGGCCGCGGAAGTCGACCGGTACGATCGGACTGAGCAGCGCGTACCACACGGAAATGAACAGGCCCTGCCCCAGCCCGTCGAGCACGATGCCGCCGATGGCGAGCCATACCGCACCGGCGCGGGGGCAGAACCCCGAGAGGGCAAGCGTGGCGAAGCCGGCCGTGGTCAGGGCCTGCCCCAGGAATCCGACCCGTTTCTTGCCGATCCGTTCTGCAAGCCATGCGGCGGGAATGGTGACCGCGCCGGTCATCAACGCACTGAGCGCGATGAGCGTCATGATCACCGAACGCTCCAGGCCCAGCGAGTTCAGGTACAGCAGGATGAGGCCCGTTCGGAATGCAATGATGGCCAGGCACCCGAAACACTGGCCGACCATGGCCGAACGCATGGCCCCGCGGTTCTCCGCGCGGATTTCCGAATGACGGCGCATCCCGTCTTAATAGCGCATGTGCGCCGGAGTTGGCAAGTGCCGGTGGCGCGGCCGGGCAACGTCCCGGCCGCGAGCCAGACGGCTTTCCGATCAAGATACACGCTCTCGCGTGTATCTTGCGAACGTCCAACATCGAACAGCGAACAGTGGACTTCGGGCACCCGATTTGTCCGGCGGAACCGGGAAGCCTCTGATTTCGGCGTTCAACGTTGAATCCGCTCCAGGAACCCGGCTCGCGAGGACGCTCGCCCTCCAACGGCCCACATGTTGCGTTTTTGGAGGGTCGGGTTCCACCCCGGCCGCTTCACCCGGGGGTTTTTCGACAGGCTCAACGTTCGCCTTCACGTATTTTCGGCGGGGAGCACTTAGCGGCCGCCAAGCTTCCGTGCTTCTTCCGCGGCATTTCGGAAGCCGGCCAGATTGTCCGCCAGGCGCGAGGGCCTGTTTCGCGTGTTCCACAATCGTGCGAATTTCTCGGCCATTGTCTCCATGTCTGCGGCATGCTTACGCAGCTTGGCGGATGGGATCGCCTCGCCTTTCCGCGCCGCCTTGCCCATACTCAATCGTTCGAAGGCGAGCCGTTCCATCTCGGCCGCCAGCGCGAATTCCTCCAGCGCGACGGCTTCGTAGGCGGCTGTCGTCTTTGCCGGTTTCGGCCATTTCAGGGATTCTAGCACCTCGATCCGGTTCCGGATCTGAGCGGGGCTGAGCGCGGTGGGCTCGATGACCGGCCTGCCGCGACTGAAGCCGCGCGCCAGGTTCCTGGGGCTCACGAGGCTCTCGACCAGCGCGTGGTAGGCCCAGTTGCCCGGGTTGTCGCCAAGAATCTTGAGCGCCTTGGCCAGCGTGCCGGTGCGGTCGCCGAAGGTATGGAACGTGAAGTTGCGCAGGTGCTTCCTGTCGTCGACCGCGGCGGTATGCCACCCGTGCGCCGCGCCGTGCGAGAAGCTGTAGAGGCTGACGCCCACCGCGTTGCGGTGGCCGCCGTCGCCCCAGTCGGTGTTCAACAATCCTTCGGCCGCATACTTCGCACCCGTCCGGGCAAAGACCGACACGTTATCCGTCGCGGTCTGCATGCGCGTGCCGTGGCTCTGCCAGCCGTTTGTACCGGGGCAGCACACGCAGGCTAGATCGGCCTCAACAATCTCGGCCGTGCGTGGGATACGCGGGTTCTGCGGGCCGTAGCCCCAGTTGAGCAGGACGATATCCTTGGGCAGGCGCGGAATCGTCTCCGGGTGCTGCAGGACGATGTCGCCCCAGATGTTCATGCGTTTGCCGTGCTTGAGGCAGAGCGTGTGGAGTCTCAGCAGGAAATCGAGATAGACGCCGCCCACGCCGATCCGGGCCGCGCGGCGTTTGGAGCGGCCTTTGCCCAATTCCCAGGGCTCGTCGCCGCAGGCGTTGAAGTCCTCGGCGTCGAACAGCGGCAGGAATTCGGCATACAGGTCCGCGAGCAGCCGGATGGCGCCCGGATCGCCCGGGCAGAGGGTGGTGCCGCCGGGCAAGCCGCGGAACCCGGGCATCTCGCCGAGCTTCGCGTAGCGCGGCAGCATGAGGATCTTCTCCATATGCCCGAAGCTGGTGAGGGAAGGCACGAACTGGACATGGTGCAGCTTGCAGTGCGACTGGATCTGAAGCAGTTCCGCCGGCTTGTAGGGTGACCAGCCCCGGCCGATTCCCGGGTGCTTCTTGAATGTGAATGCGTTCTCGATATACAACTGCAGTTCGTTGATCTTCCAGTGTGCGAGCCGTTCGACGAGCGCCTTGATCGTCTCCACTTTCGGCACGCGCCCGCGCGCGCAGTCGTGGTACACGCCGCGCCGCGCGAACGTCGGCCAGTCTTCAACGCGGCAGCAGGGCAGCCGGGTCCCGTGAATACGGATCAACTCGCGCAGGGTCTGCACGCCGTAGTAGGCGCCCTGCGCCGTGCCGGCCAGGATGTCGATTTTGGCGGGCGTGATGCGCAGCTCGTAGGCCTCCGGGTTCTGCAGGCTCCGACTCCGCCGAACGCACACCGGCGCGCGAGGATCGCTTTTCACGAACCGGGCTGCGACGCCCTGCGAACGCAGATCCGCGGCGAGTTGGGCGATCGGCAGCGCGTCCGCGTCGTGCACGCTGGTGATCGCGAGACGCCGGGGGATCGAGAACCGCCCGGGCCGGGCTGTTCGTTTCTTCACGGGGATCAGTAGTTCGGGCATGGTACTCTCCTTCTGACGGTGTTCCGCCAAGCATGAGGTTACAGATGGGGGGCGCCTGGTGCAAGCGTGAGGATCGCTCCTTTCTGCATTTCGGCGGCGTCGGTGTAGCCGCGGCCGCCAGGCCGTGGAGGATATAGCGCGCGTGTCGGCGAACCGGCCACGCTCTGGCGAGCGCGGCCACATCTCGACGCCGCCACCCCCGGAATCTCCACCGTTGGCCTGTGCCTGTCGGGGAGTGCAACCGCGAGCGCCAGCTCGTGGCTCGTCGTGCCACGGTTTGGCGGCCGCCGCTACATCCCCACGTTGGTCGGCGATCGGTGCACCCCGGTCTGGGCAACTCCAGCATTGCCGAACACCTGCCCCGCTCGTACTATTCCAGGACCTCAATCGCACCCAAGGAGCCGCACATGACGCGCAAACAGGCCATCAGGAAAGCGTTGGCGTTCGAGCCGGTATCGCCTGTGCCCTACCATCTGGATTTCACGCTCGACATGCGCGCGAAACTGCAGACGCACTACGGGCAGCAGGACGTGGATACCGCCGTGGGGAACTGTATGCTCTGCATCAATGTAGGCTCGAATGCGGGTGCGGAGGTGAACCGCGTGGCCGCCGGGCTCATGGAGCCGCTGGGTGAGGAGCGGTACCGGGACGAATGGGGCGTCGAGTGGGACAAGTCCGGCGGGGACGATATCGGTGTGCCGGTGAATCAGGTGGTGCCTGAACCGGATCTGAGCGCGTTGCACGTGCCGGACCCGGCCGATGCGCGGCGGTGGCAGGGGTATGGCGAGATCGCCGCCACCGCCGGCGACCGGTATGTGCTGGCGTGCTTTTCCAGCCCGCTGTTCCAGCGTCAGTGGTTCCTGCGCGGGCTGGGCACGGTGCTGATGGATCTGGCGTTGTATCCGGCTTTCACCTGCGAGCTGCTCGACGTCCTGACCGAATTCGATCTCGGCATCGTGCGCGGGGTGGCCGCGCGCGGCGCGGACGGCATCTTCTTCTACGACGACTACGCGCAGCAGAGCGGGCCGCTGTTCTCGCCTGCCATGTTCGGCGAGTTCTACACGCCGCGCCTGAAACGGATATTCGGTGAGGCGCGCGAGCGCGGGCTCGACGTGTTCTTCCACTGCTGCGGCGACGTGTCGTTGATCCTGGACGATATCGTCGAGGCCGGCGCGCAGGTCTTCAATCCGTTCCAGCCCGAGGTCTTGGATGTGCAGGCCGTTGCCCGCAAGTATGCGGGCCGGTTGGCGTTCTATGGCGGGCTGTCCACCCAGAAGACGCTCCCGTTCGGCACGCCCGACGACGTCCGTGCCGAGACGCGCATGCTGATCGACCTCTTCGCGGCGCAGGGCGGCTACATCTTCTCCGCCGCCCATGCGATCCAGCGCGACGTGCCGGTGGAGAATGTCGTGGCGCTGGTGGATCTGTTGCGGGATGGCCGGATGCGCCAGTAACCCGACCTGCCGGCAGGTCGGCCGGCCGTCTCGGCCGGCCAAGGCCAGGCGAGACGCCCGGCCTACTTCTCGCACAGATACCTTCTGAGTGATTCGATTCGGCACTCGCACCGCGTGCAAGGGTAGGGGAACCGGCCGGACTCTCGCAGACGGGCGCCGTTGCGCTGATGGAATCCGCCGCGGCGGTTGACGAACTGGCCCCACCAGTTGTACGCGTAGCCGAGCGGTTCCGGTTGGGGGGAGCGCGCCCATTCTGCCGGGAATAGCCCCAGGAATGTCCCGTGACCGTTCAGCCAGGTCGTGGATTCCAGTCGGACAGCCGAGGGCGCTCGGCGTTGTGCGTCATCGAGCAGGCGAACGAGTTCGCCGACGCGCGCGTCAAGATCCCGGAACGGTGAATCGGGCGCGAGCGCGTTGCCCATGTGCAGGTCGACCACGGGCTCTCCGCTCTGTCCTTGTTTGATTTCATACAGAAAGAATCCATACTCCCCGGTTCCCGTGGGCTTGGTGCCGTAGGTGGATGGAATCCAGGGCCAGGCCGCCACGTCCTTCTCGATGCGGGGCTCGAGATAGGGCCATAGGATATGCAGGCCCTCTTCTTCGAATGCCGCGCTGTCGTTCAGGTCGACGCCCTCGCGGGCCGTGTTGAGTTCGCGCAGAATGCGCGTCCACCTCCGATCGTCGTGTCCCTCGGCCGGGTGATGGGCGCCGTCCCACAGAACGGTGAGCCGGTATACGGGCGAGATGTTGGTGAATGTGGTCTCGAATGGGATGCCCGGTGCCGCGTTCCGCTGTGCCAGCCACAGCGAGAGCTCGGTCACTTCTCGGACGTATTCCCGTCTGTCTTGCGCGAGGATGGGCATGTTGCCGGCTCCGGGATGATCGAGGCTTCCCCACACGTCTTGCGGCGTGAGCCGCACGGAACCTTTCGATCGAAACGGCGCCGTTTCGCGGTTCGCACGATACCCGGCTCGCGAGACGCTCGCCCTCCATCGGGTCCAGAGGTTCCGGGTCGTCAAACGTCGGCGCGGCACAGCGCAAGCGCAGCCCGCGCCTCTTTCCACTCCCGCCGCGTCTCAATCCTTATCCGCACATTCGCCCAGGTCGCCCCGGAATCCTCGCGGACGTTGTCCACGGGCGGGAGGATTATATGGAGACAGGAGTGGTAATGAAAGACATGAGTCTGTTCATGTGCCCATTATTGTCCGCCGCGGTAAAGGTAGCGATCCATGACCAGGCCGGCGAACGAATAGGCTACGAGCGAGGCGCGGAGAGGCTGAGCGGCCGCAGCCGGAAGAAACGGTCATGACGATGCGTATCGCAGTCTCCCTTCTCCGCGTGTCGCCTGCAAGCTCTGCGGTTGCGAAAAGAACGTTAACATCCGGCCTCCAGCGGGGTCTAACCCTACAGAAAGTGGGAATTTCCGGGAGAGGCCATGGCCAACGTCGTCCTGCTGATGTCGGACAGTCACAATCCGTTCTACAGCTCGCCGTACGGCCACCCGCAGGCGCGGACCCCCAACATGATGCGGTTGGCCGCGCGGGGGACTCTTTGCCGCAACGCCTATTGCCCGTCGCCCCTGTGCGTGCCGAGCCGCAGCGCGTTCATGGCCGGGCAGCGGGTGCACGCGCTGCAGACGTACAGTAATTGTTTCATCGACGTTCCGACCGGGTATCCGTCCTACGGCGCCGTGCTTCGCAAACAGGGCGTGCACACGGCCTATGTCGGAAAGCTGCATGTCTACGGGCGCAGCGACACGTTGGGCTTCTCGGAAGTCCTGCTGCCGACTGCCGATTGGAACTACCCGGGCGACGCCCGGGTCAGCCGGGATCCTCTGTCGATTTGCGAGGGTGCAGCCGGACGCGCGAATCGCTACGGCCCGGACGAGAACGCGTTCGAGGCGGACCGCAAGAAGGTGGATGCGGCCGTGGCCTGGATCCGGGGAAAGGGATTGTCCCTCAACGCGCCCTGGCTGCTGACGGTGAATGTGGTTGCGCCGCACTATCCGCACGTGACGACACCGGAGTTGTGGGATCTGTTTGAGGACGGCGGCGACCTGCCCGCGCACGGCGCCGAGTGTGCGCCCGGCCGGCACCCGTACGCGCAGGACCTACGGCGCCACAACGAAATGGATCTCTACGACGAGCAGCAGATCCGTGGATCGCGCCGTGGGTACCTGGGCCGCATTGCCTGGGTGGACCAACAGCTCGGCCGGCTTGTGGACGCCTTGGCCGAGACCGGGCAGTTGGGAACCACGAATGTGTGTTACACCTCCGATCACGGGAACATGATCGGGCAGTTCGGGCTGTGGAAGACGGGCAGCCTGTATGAGGGTTGCGCGCGCGTGCCGTGTGTCGCCGCCGGCCCGGACTTCGCGACCGGGCGGCACGTCATCACGCCCATCGATCTTCACGACCTGCGCGCGTCGATCTTCCTGGCACTCGGCGCCGAGCAGCCGAATGGCTGGCTGGGCACACCCATCCAGCATGTCCCCACAGACGATCGGGAACGAGTGGTCTTCAGCGAGTATCACGGGATGGGGACGCGCGCCAGTTACTACATGCTGCGGCGAGGCCGCTGGAAATATATCCGCTACATTTCCGCGCCCAATCAGCTTTTCGATCTGGCTGCCGACCCGAACGAATTGGACAATCTGGCGGACACCCGGGCCGACGTTGCGGCGGAGATGGAGCGTGAGTTGCGGCGGATCTGTTCGCCGGAGGCAGAGAACGAGCGGGCGGAATCGTTCATTCGCGTGCAGTTGGACAAAGCGGCCCCGCACCCCCCGGCCGGCTGCGCCGCCGGCGCGGCTGACCGCATCGGAAGTAGACTGGAGGAAGCCTGAGTAGCGTACGTCTCCAGACGTGCGATAGCGGTCGAGGGTAGCTCAGGAGCACGTCCCCGCCTCGGCGCGGCAAGCAGGGGATGTGCTCTTCTGGGGGCGCCCCACGGCTGATTTCTTGGGACATTCGCCAAGTTTCAAGTCCGAGTAGAGGAGATGTGCCCGCGAAAGCGCGCGAAAGGAGCGCGAAAAGAGCCTTTGCCCTTGCGTCCCGGTCGGCGGCGGGCGAGGAGTCTGTTGCGGGAATCGAAGGGCTTCCGCAACGCGGCGTTGCGGAAGCCTCGATTCCCGCAACGTAGCCCGGGTTGTTTGGTGGGAGTGAAGTCTTCTTCAACGTGCGGCCCGGCGCACGCAGCAACTTTGAGTTGTTTGCGCCGTGTGTTGGTGTAGATAACAGGAAGGCGAGGACGGCGCAGACAGTTCAAAGTTGCTGCATGACTGCCGAGCGATTCGGGCCACGCGCAACGACCTTTTCGCGTCCCTTTCGCGTGCTTTCGCGGGCAGAAAAGAAGGTGGTGCGACAGCCAACCGCGGCCGGGATCTCGAGCAAGTTCCAGAATAGACGCTCAGGAAAGGAGAGAGACAATGACGAATCCGACATTCAAGATTCCCAGGATCGAAACACCGCGTTTCTGGTTGTCGAACTTCGGGAAGGTGCAGGCGTATCTGCACACGAAACTGGCGCGCGGGCGACTCGAACGGATCGGTTTCTCGTCGCTGAGCTATCCGATCCACGCCGTGGAGTACGCGAACAAGGGCAAGACGCCGCTGATGGTCGTGGGCGGCACGCACGGGCACGAACCCGGCGGCGTGGCGGCGGTCATGAACCTGGTCAACCTGATGGAACGGGGCGTCGATCTGGACGGCTGGCCGCATCCGGAATTGTGCCGCCTGCTCGATCAGGTCCATCTGCACCTGATTCCGATCCTTAACCCCGACGGGCGAGTGGTGTGCCCCGATTCGTTCTACGGCCTGCCGACCGAGGCCGTCAAAGTCTACTCGTGCGGCCTGAAGAAGGACGGCTCGCTCATTCCGTATGAGGCGGGCTCCGACGATCCGCTCTACTACTTCGATCCGAACGATGCCATCTTCATGGGCGGCCAGTTCAACGGTGCGGGCTATGCGATCAACCGGCGCACCTCGCCGGACGATTTCAGCGCCGTCGAAGTGCGGCATCTGGTCGAGTACCTGAAGGGCAGGGGCGTGCAGGGCCTCTTCGATCTGCACGCCTGCGGCTCGAACATCGCCGTGATGCCGCGTTCGCACGAGCCGCCCTACTGGCCGATCGCGCGCGAATGGCAGAAGCGTGCCGAAGCGTTGTTTGAGAGCAAGAGCAGGCCGCTGAGCCCCATGCATGGCGACGGCGACCCGCCGAAGCCGCTCACGCACCATTTCAATTCGAGCGTCGTTCATAAACACGCCCAACTGTTCTGGCTCGCGTGCGAAGGACGGCAAGGCTACGCCGGGCATCCGAACTTCATGCCGATCCCGACCGAATGGGAGATCATCGACGACTACCTGGCCGAGATCGCCGTGTTCCTCGAGCTGGGGATCGAGGGGCTCTATGCCAAGGCGAACCAGGCGGTCTTTGGGCCGAAACGGCAGGCAGCCGGCGCGAAGCGCGGGAGGACCAAGCGCTGAAGGGGCGAGCCGGGCCTTCGGCATTGGATCGGCCCGTGGCCCCACGTTGCTACGGGAGAAAGGCGGGAGATTGCGGGTGGCCCCGGGACGGGGTTGAAAGCCCGGAGCGGCAGCGGTACACTGCAAGTGCGCGGGCGTTTCGCCCGCGCCATTCTGTCTTCGTCAAATGAAGATTGACGCACAAAGCCGTTAACGCTTCACGCCCGACGGGGTCTAACCTTGAGAGAGAGCAGGACATCTCCAGCGAACGACGCGGATGCGGGGACGCCCAGCGACGAGGAGTTGCTGACGCGTTTTCTAGCGGACGGGTCGCAGGACGCGTTTCGCGTCCTGGTCGAGCGGCACACGTCGATGGTGCTCGGCACGTGCCGGCGCCAGCTCGGCGGGGATGCGGACCGCGCGCGGGACGCGGCGCAGGCGGTGTTCATCGTTTTCGCGCAGCGGGCCGGCACCATTCGGAACAGGCGCGCGGTGGCGAGCTGGTTGTTCTGGACGGCGCGCTCGGTGGTATCGCACATGAACCGCGCGGCGCAGCGCAGGAGCCGGCGCGAGAAAGAGGCGGCAGCCATGGCGGAGGTGGAAAGAGAGCAGCCGTTCGAGGTCTCCCGGTGGACGGGGCTCGAGGGGCATTTGAATGACGCGATCGCCGCCTTGCGCGGTCCGTACCGGCAGGCCGTCGTTCTGCATTTCCTCGAAGGCATGAGCCACCAGCAGGCGGCCGAGGTGCTCGGCTGCACCAAGGGCGCCGTGGCCATGCGCGTCTCGCGCGCGGTCGAGAAGATGCGGGCGGTGTTGAAGCGAAAGGGCGTCGCGCTTTCCGGCGCGGCGCTCGCGGCTTACTTCTCCGAGCAGGCGGCAGAGGCGGCGTCGGTCGAGTTCGTCACGGCCTGCCAAGCGGCGGCGCTCGCGGGTCTTTCGGGCGAAGGCGTCGCGGCCGGGGCCGCGGCTGTGGTCGCCCAGAACTTCATGAAGGCCTTGTTCTGGGCGAAGGTGAAGGTCGCCGGTATCGCGGCAGCGTGGGTCGTGGCCTGCGGCGGGTTGGTCACCGGCGTGGCGGCGGTGTGGCCGCCGCCCGCACCGCCGGCACCGGCGCCGGCCGGCGCCGACAAGCTGTTCCAGAAACGATACGTCCTCTACCGCGGGAAGATGGGCGACGCGGCGACGGTCCAGCATTTGCTCGACGTCATGACCCGCGCGGCGGCCGTTGGCTACAACGGCCTGATCCTGAACGATTCCGGCGGCGACTATCTCGCGCTCGACCGGATGGATGCGGGCTATTTTGAGAGCGTCCGCACCGTCCAGCGCAGGGCGAGCGAACTGGGGTTGGTGCTGATTCCCAGTTATCTCGGCAGCACGGACGCGACGATCGAAAACCGGGATCTGGCCGAGGCCTTGCCCGTGCGCGATACCCCGTTCAAGGTGGCGAACCGGGAGGCGACGGTAGCCGACGACGCGAACGCCAGGCTTCTGAATCCGGGGCTGGACGATGAGGACGCCGGGCGGCCTCGCGCCTGGCGCACGGCGGGGACAGCCGCAAACATTCAGCGGGACGCCGAGACGAAACACGGCGGTTCCGCTTCCCTCTGCGTCCGAGCCCCGAACGGCAGCCAGGCCGCCGACGCGGTGCAGCTCGCGCAGAGCGTGGCTGTCACCCCCTATCGCGCGTACACGGTGTCCGTGTGGGCAAGGACCGAAGGGTTCTCCGGGCGTTCCTCCGGGATCACCGTACTGGGCGCCGGCAACAAGCCGCTGTACATGGATCTGGAGAGCCCGTTCCGCGCGGACCAGCCGTGGGGCCGCCACGAGGTGGATTTCAACAGCCTGGACAACCGCTCGGTCGAGATCTCGATCGGGAGCCGGCGCGCGTTCCGAGGCAAGCTCTGGCTGGATGACGTCGAACTGCGTGAGGTGGGCCTCTATTCGACGGTGCGGCGCCGATCGCTGCCCGTGACCGTGCGGGCCGCTGACCGGCAGTTCTCGTATCTGGAAGGGGAAGACTTCGTCGTCGAAGACCGGCGCCTGAGGATCCCGAACGGATCGCTCATCCGCGACGGGGCGCGGCTGAAAGTCTCCTGGTACCAGAGGGCGGACATGACCGGCTCTACACCGCCGGCCAGCGCGTGTCAGCCGGAGTACTGGGCGATCCACAAGGACAACGCCGAACGCGTGAATGCCCTGTTCTCGGATCCGCCCGGGTTCGCGACCCGCTACACCCCGGGCCACAACGGCTGGCAGGTGGCGAACTGGGACCCGGCCGGCGGCCACGCCAATGCCGGCGCTTACATTGCGGAGACGCTTCGCAAGTCTGAAACCCTCCTGAAACGGATCAACCGGGACTATGAACTCTATTTCTGGAACACGATCATGGACCCGTACGGCGCCGCGCGTGGGGAATACTGGCTGATGAACGGTTCCTTGAAAGGCGCCTGGGAAGGCGTGTCGCCGGCAACCGTGATTCTGAACCGAAACCACGACCATCGTGTCGAAAGCCTTCGCTTCTTCGCCGAGCGGGGGCATCGGCAGATCGTGGTGACCGACGGCAGCCCCGCCTCCATCACCGCCTGGCTCGACGCGGTCGAGGCACTCGAGGCCGACGGGTTGCGAAGCGTCATCGGCGTGCTCTACACGCCGGCCTTCGGGTCGGTGAGCCTGGGGCGCGGGTTCGAGAATCTGGAGAAGACGGCCGAACAGATCAAGGCACGCGGACGATGGGGCAGCGGACCCGCCTTCCCGGAGGAGCCGGGCGCGACCGCCCAGCTCCCGGCCAAGCATCCGCGCGTTCCGTTCATCTACACCTCCGTCCCGTACCGGCACAGGAACCTGCTGCCCATTTTCGCCGATGTGACGAACCTGCACATCACGATCGCGGCGCCCTTGGCATGGAATCTGGGCCTGGAAATGTTCGTGGCCCGATGCGGCTCGCGCCGCATCCTGTTCGCGTCCAACTTCCCCGTCGCGGAACCCGGGGCGGCAATCGGCTACCTGTGCTACTCCACGCTCAAGAAGCGGGATGCGGAGAATATCGCGTTCCGTAACATGGCGCGCCTGATCAAGGAGGTGCGCTGTGAGTAAGCTCGTGCAGTGCGTTCTCAGACGCGAGCCGCTCTGCCTGAAGGGCATCGTGGACATCCACACGCACATGGGCGCCTGGACCGAGTATCCGATCCCGGGCCACGACGCGGGCGCGATGGTGCGCCAGATGGACCGTGTGGGGATCGAACGTATGGTCTGCGCCCATCAGAGCTGCATGACCGCCGACGTGGCGGTACGGCAACGACGAAGTCCTGGCCGCCATGGCCCGGGTTCCCGGACGGATTCTCGGATGGGCCGCATGCTTCCCCGTCAACCGTGAACTCGGGCTCGACGAAGTCAAACGCTGTATCGGGAAGGGCATGGTCGGCATCAAGATGCACAGCGCAAACAAGATTCCCTATGCCTCCGCGCAATACGCCGAAATCTGGGAATACGCCGAGCGGAACAGGCTGCCCGTACTCCTGCATACATGGGGGAATCTCGGAACACTGGAGCCGGTCTTGAAACGCGTGAAGAAGGCGCCGATCCTCGCCGGCAACGCCGCCCGTATCCTCGGGCAATAGCCGCGCGTGCCGAATTAGCCCGCATGATTCATGAACTCCGTCGCTGCCTGCCCCCGACCAGAGGGAGGGCGGGCAGGCAGCAGATGGCTCATGAATCATGCGGGTTAGGAGTGTGCGGGAGGGCGGAGAGCCTCGAAGGCGTGGGCACGACGCCGGCACGTATTCGACCCGACTACGCCCTTCGTGGCTTCGTCGGGCAGGCGAGTACGATCAGGAGTACGACGATGAGCCACCGATACCCCATTGATCATCTATGCTCCGCCTCCTCCCGCATAAGCGTCGGGAAAATTAGACTTGACTCTAATTTATGCATGTATATATTAGAGTTACATCGAGTTTATTCACGTATTGGAGGCGAAATGAAACGGTATCTTGAGGGCGCCGTTGCCGCGGATCTGGAAGAGAAGATGGTCTTCCTGGGCGGTCCCCGCCAGGTCGGCAAGACCACTCTGGCCCTGGGATTGCTCGAGAACGGAAGCGAGAAGCATCCGGCTTACCTGAACTGGGATGCACGGGCGGCGCGGAGAACGCTTCTTCAGGGCGCTCTGCCCAGTGACGAGCCTCTGGTCATTCTGGACGAAATACACAAATACAAGGCATGGCGCAACCTGGTGAAAGGCTTCTATGACCTGAACAAATCGAGCACGCGTTTTCTCATCACGGGTTCCGCGAAACTTGATCATTACCGAAGAGGCGGCGACTCGCTCCAGGGCCGCTACCATTATCACCGTCTGCATCCGCTGTCTCTGCACGAGATCAGCGGCAAGCCGACACGGTCCGATCTGGAGCACTTGCTTCGATTCGGCGGATTTCCCGAACCTTTCCTGAAGGGGAGTCTTCGGCACTGGAAGCGATGGCAACGGGAACGCCAGAGCCGAGTGATTCAGGACGATCTGGTCAATCTGGAACACGTGAAGGAAGTGTCGCAACTGGATCTGCTTGCGCAGGTGTTGCCTGACCGTGTCGGGGCTCCGCTCTCGATCAACAACCTGAGAGGGGACTTGTCGGTTGCGTTCGAGACCGCTGACCGCTGGGTGACCATACTGGAGAGTCTCTATTTCTGTTTCCGAATCCAACCCTACGGGTTGCCGAAGCTTCGGGCGGCGAAGAAGGAAAGGAAGCTGTACATGTGGGACTGGTCGCTCTGCGAGGATCCATCGGCGCGGTTTGAGAACTTGGTAGCCTCGAATCTGCTCAAGTACTGTCACCGCGCGGAGGATCAGGAGGGGGATCGGATGGAATTGAGATTTGTGCGTGATGCCCAGCGCCGGGAGCTGGATTTCGTTGTGGTGCGCAACCGCAAGCCGATGTTTGCGGTCGAATGCAAAACGGGCGCACAGGAGCTGAGCCGAAACATTGCGTATTTCGCCGAACGAACCGGCATTCCGCGCTTCTACCAGGTCCATGCGGGCGAGCGGGACTATGAAGTTGCTGGGGTGCGGGCACGCGTCCTTCCCGTCACGTTGTTCGCAGGCGTCCTCGGTGTCTGATATTGACCCCGTTGCCCCCCGTACTTCGCAGAACGGGCCGGGGCAGACGCCCCACCGGTGGTCGTCCTCGTCCTTCGTCCTCCGCTTGCCTCCGCCGTACGCCCGGCGAAGGAGGAGCCTCGAGTTCTCGAGTGTTTTTCGAGGACGAGGACGAGTGTCCGACTAGGACGCGCGCCCCACCGCGGAGGTCATTCCACACCGACACGTCATGCCGCCAGCCCCAGCGTCTTCTTGCTTCTCTCATAAATCCGTTCAAGTTCCGCGATGATCTCGGGTGGCGGTTCGTACTCATATTCGGCCGTCAGCGCGTCGATCCGGGCTTGTGCATCCTTCAGGATATCCGGCCGGCCGGCCTGGACCCAGGCGGATCGGCCCAGGCGCTGGAAGAGTTCGGGCCGAAGGTACTGGCTGCGGAAGTTCGTCACGGTCGAGATGTGTTCGGCGAAGATCAGTTTCCCGTTGATCACCTCGTCCACCACGCCGGGAATTTCCTCGAAACCGAGCCCCTCGGCGGGAAACGCGCCACTCGCAATTCTGGCCGTATGGTCGAGAATGTCCAGGTCCACCATGAGCATGACCGGGCTGAACACCTCGTCAATCGCGAGTTGGCCCAGCGTCCCGAACACGCGGCAGCCGTAGAGCATGCCGAGCATGGCCGACGCCCCGTGTTCGGCCGCCGCCTGCGCATTGGGCACGGACGCCATCGTGTGCAGCACCTTGGCTTCCCGTTCGAACCCGTAGTAGTTGTGCACGTCGCGGTGCATCACGTCGAACAGATCCCATTCGGGCGTGCCCATGACCATGGCGCCCGTGCGCGGATCGGCCGGCAGCGCGCGCGGGTGGATCGTGATGGGAAGCTGGGGCAGAAGTTCATGCAGGATCGCGGCGCCACCCAGGCATTCGGCAACGCCCTGGGTATAGGCGGCGACAAGCCCGCAGGGCGCGGTCATGCCCATCATGGGCATCGACGCCACCGAGATGCTCTGGGCCTGGGCCCGGAAATGCCACAGGATGTCCAGCCCGGACCCGCCCAGGATCAGAGGGCTTGGGCTCCAGATGCTACCCTTGAACGGCCGGCTGTACACCCTCTGCATTTCGAGCAGGATTTCCGCGGTCGGAATGTCGTACCATTGTCCCGGCACGCCGCCGGCCGGCGAATAGCGCGCGGTGATCATGAAGTGCTCGATGGGCTGCAGCGCGATCGGGACATCCGCGGCGGTGCCCGTCGTGACGCCCAGCAGCCCCCGTTCGCGGTTCAGGACGCTCACCAGCTTGCAGCCGTCGATTACGTCGGCGCGCGTGAACGGGCGCACCGTGGCGCCGTCCCGGTCAACGATGTAGAAAGGAAGGCTGCCCACCCCGCATGTGTAGCGGACGGGAGTCTCGGCGTGGTAGTCGTCGGTCTTCACGATGGACGGGGGGAAAGTCTGCCGTACGGCTTCGACCTTCTCCGGTGAAATGCAGACCCGGCCCTCCCTGAGCTCGAACCCGGGCCGCCCGGCAATCGCCTTCGCCACCGCTTCGTGCTGCACGGCGATCCCCGTCTGGTGCAGGATGCGGACGGCCGCTTGGTGCATCTGGTCCAGAGTGTCCCGCGGCAAGAGGTTCCTTTGGGTCTTCAGAAGATGGTTCACAATTCGCCTCCTCCGCCCGCCCGGCCTACTCGGGCTGCCTGCAACGTTCGCCTCACGGTTCTTCCGGGAACCGAATGCCCAGATCGGCGCCGTTTTCGCCCTTGCCCTTGAAATCGCTGTTCGGTCCGAGCCGGAAATCGTCGAGCCACGTCACCTTGTTCGCCGTTTCGGGATCTTCACACGTGTCGAACCGCTTGCCGGCGGGCCAGCCGTCGGTGCCCTTGTAGGTGATGAAGTCGGGCCGGCCCAGGACGCTGTGCGCGTCGTTCCCGGTATCGCGGCGCCAGTTCGGGAGGCCGTCGTCGTCCTTGTAGAGGGTGGCAACCTTGGTGTTGAATTCCATGGCCGTGCTATCGTCGTTGAGGATCGCGATCCACTTGTGTGTGTCGTAGGGCTGGCGCCAGTACCCGTTGTAGTCCGACTCCACATGCGAGGCGTCGGCCAGGAGCCGGACCAGATAGCCGTATTCGTGCATCTTCTCCTGGATGGCGCCGGTCGCGATGCAGTTGCGGATCCGGATCCGGGCGTCCGGCGTGAGGGAGCGGATATTGCCGAAGTAGCTGATCCCGAACACGCAGTGGTTGAACTCAGCCGCCTGCCGGCGCATGACGAACGTCTGACTCATCGCGAGGAACGCGCAGTCTTCCACGACCAGCCTCGCATGCGCCGCGTCCTCTTTGGCGCAGCGTATCCCGTGCTGGGCATAGCTGCCGCGCCCGTCGAAGAAGCAGTATCGGAACCGGATGTCACTCGCTTTGTCGATCCAGACCATGCCGCTCGCGCCGGCCCCGTACCCACGGTACTTGTGGCCTTTGATCCCGTGCAGATGGAACCCCTGAAACCGGATATGCCTGACGCCGACCAGGCGGATCAGGCTCTCCGCGACCAGCTTGCCTTCCAGGATGACGGGCGCCCAGCCTGCCGACTTGAAGGTGATGGGGCGGTCCGCCGTGCCGGAACTCAACGGGATGAGCCATTCACGGTAGGTGCCGGGTTCAATGATCACGGTGTCGCCGGCCGCCGCGCGCGCGGCCGCCTGTTCGATCCGCTTGAAGGCATGGTCCGGTGCGAGCCCGTCGTTCGTCTCGCGGCCCACCGTTGCGGAGACGTAGTAGGTCCGGGGCGGCGGATCCACGCGCGCGGTGCGGAAGCTGCGCACCTCCGAGACGACCTGGTCCGTCGGGGCCAGTTCTTCCGCGCGCGCCAGGCCGGGGTTGGTGTGAAACACGCGGCCGCGCCCGGTGCCGACCCGGTAGTAGTAGGTGGTATCGGGCTCGAGCCCGGTCAGCGCGGCATGATGGAAAGCCGAGTATTCGTAGAGGTGCTCCCTGCGCTGGCCCGGTTCCGGGTCGGTGCCGTACTCGATCTGCGTGTTGCCCTCGCGCTCGGGTGTCCACCAGGTGATCGTGGCGGTCGAGGCGGTGACGCCGCGAACCTCGATCCGATCAATCCGGAACGTGGCATTGGCCGCGTCCCCTCGGCCGGCGCCGATGTCGTAGAAACCGAGGCCCGCGTTTCGGCACGGGCTGTCTGCGGCGAGCCGGAAATCGCCCTCGCGCGGGTTAAGCAGGCGCGGATCGGCGCTGATGCTCTGATGGTCAGCACCGGCGAGCGCGCGCCAGTGGTCAAGCGTGGTGGTGCTCTTGCCGGCGTACACGCCCAGTGCCGCCGGCTGTTGTGCCGGCAGATCGTAGGCGTTATGGTCCACATACAGCTCGCGATGGTCCGCGGAGTCGAGCCGGATTTGCGCGGCGGCGTTGTCGGCCATGATGCTTTGCTCGATGCGCGCCGAACGGCTGGGCCCGGCCAGCCGCACGCCGGCCCTGGCGTTGGCCACTATGGTGCAGCGCTGAACGAGCAGCCCGGCGGTGTCGGGGCCGGCGAGTACGCCGTAGCCGCCGTTGGCGTAGGCCGTGCAACGGACCGCCGCTAGCCCGGCGCTGCCCGGCCCGCCGAGCCGGATGCCCGCTTCCCCGCAGCCCTGTACCGTGAAGCCTTCGACACGTACGTACGAGCGGGCGGTCAGGTCGACCCCGTCCAGCAGCGTGCCGCGTCCTTCGATCACCACGCGGTCGCGGCCGCGTGCCCGAAAGACGATCGGCTGTTCCTTCGTTCCCGAAACCGCGGGGCGGAGCGGCTCGTTGTAGGTGCCGGCTGCGACCAGCACGGTGTGGCCCGGCCGCGCCTGTCGGCCGGCGTGGGCCAGGGTGCGCCAGGCGCCGGCGAGACTGGTGCCCGGCCGGGAATCATCGCCGTCGGGCTTGACGAAGAAGACGTCGCCACGATACGGATACGCGCCGAGATCCGTGCCGTCCGGCCCTTTGCCGCGCGCCGGGCTGTCCGATTGCAGCCGGTAATCGAGGTTCTCCGGGTCGACGAAGCCCGGGCCGGTCAACACGTCCGCCCGCCCGCTGTTGCCGAAGTAGAGGTTGCCGACGTCCGTCTTGCTGCGTGCGTCGCCCGAGAACGTATTGTACGCCTTTACCGGGATATACAGGCCCCAACCGAGCACGACGTTGCCGCGCGCCGTCGCCTGCTTGCTCATGCCGCCCTTGAACCCGATCGCGCAGTTCTGGCAGTTCCAGATGATGTTGCGTTCGAAGACGGTCGGCGAGTCGGACTCCTCGAAGCGGCCCCATCCCTCATAGTACGTGCGCAATCCGTAGGAATCCGAATCGTGCACGCGGCAGTCGCGTACCGCGCAGTTCACGGTCTTGCAGTTGAACTGGATGTTGGCCGATTCGAAATAGTGCGATTGGTTCCCGAACACGTCGCAGCGCAGCACGCGCGTGCGGAGTGCCTCCCGCTTGATGAGGATCCCGTAGGCGCAGTCGTGCACCACGCAGTCCTGGATCGTCACGTCCCGGGGCGAGCGCAGCCGGATACCTTCCTGGGCGAACCCGCGCACTTCGAGCCCGTCGATGGTGAGGTGCGCGGGGCCGGTCCGCTCGCCGTTTTCGACGGAGTCTGGAAACCAGAGCCCCCGTTCCCGCACGGCGAGCAGCACGCCGCGCTCGCCCGGCGGCCGCCCGTCGGCGCACCGCACATAGAGCTTGCCGGCGGCCCGGTCGATGGCGAAGGATTGCAGGACCAGTTCCACGATATCCGGCCCCGGCACTTCGCGCAGGCGGCGCCCCGTATCCGGGCGAACGACCACGGCGGAATCCGGGATCGTGTCGGTCGGCAGGTCGGCCACCCAGGTGTAGGTCTTGCCGGGCATCCGCCGGAACCCGCCGACGCGGATGAAGCCGGAAAGCACCGCCGTGCCCGGGAAGCGGGCGCGGATCACGATCGGCGCCCGCGCCGTACCGCACAGGCCGGTTCGGCGCACCGATTCGCGGTAGACGCCCGGGCCGATCGTGAGTGTCGTGCCCGGCCCGAGTTGATTGACCCCGTGGCCGACCGTCTGCCAGGCCGTTTGCCAGGAGGCGCCGTCGTTCCGGTCGTCGCCGTGCATGGCGACGAACCGCTCGCGCCGCGCGTGCTCTTCCGCGCCCTGCAGCGGGGGAAGCGCCGAAAGAACGCACGCCGCGATCAGCCAACGGTTGGTCCGCGCCCTCGCTGCTCGTCGCATGATTGCCTCCCCCCTGCATCGCACCGGCAAAAGGCTACCACGGTCGCGCGGCCGCTGCTATCCCGCGAGAAGCAATCTTTAGCGGCATCGGATCATACCGGCGGCCGGACGTGGCCTCGGGTCCGGCGATAGTCGGAGGGCGTGACGCCGACGAGCTTCTTGAAGACCTTGGAGAAATGACTGAACGACGTGAGTCCCACCTCATAGGTGATCGACGTGACGCTCATGGTGGTGCCGAGCAGAAGCTCTCTGGCCCGTTCCACCCGCAATTCGGCCAGCCGCGCGTTCAGGGTCTGCCCGGTCGCACTGCGGTACAGCCGCGAAAGGTGAGGCACGGAAACGTTCAGCGCCCGGGCAACATCCGAGCGTGTGCAGCGGGTGTGCAGGTTCCGGCGCATGAAAATGTCGGCATGCTCCGCGGTCTCCTGTCGCATACCGGCGTTGAGTGGCGAGGCCAGGCCGCCGTCCGGCATGCTCGCTTCTCTCCCGGCCATGCGGCAGAAGCCCATCAGCAGACGCGTCAGAAGAGCGGATGTCAATTCGTGGGTGTGGATCTCGAGCGGCTTCTGATACTCGTCGAACAGGGCGAGGAGATCGGGCAGCATGTCGTCGGTACATGTGAGGGGCCGATCGCAGATCTTCTCAAGCTGCAGCGATCGGTTCTCGAACGTTATCCAGAGATACCCGGGCGCCTTTCGGTGACAACGAAAGGCTCTCACCCTGTCCGGTGAGATCAGTGCCGATTGCTCCGCTCGCAGGATGAATTCCTGCGCCTCGATCGTTACGCACACGTCGCCGTACAGCACGCTGTACCACATGAGCGATGAGACCCTGTGCGGGTTCCCGTGGTAGTCCGTCCCTCTGTCGGTGTAAGCACCCCACAGATCCCGGATTGGACTGGCTGCGTCCGACATGCCTGTATGCTAACCGAACGCGCGCGATTCGCAAGCGAATCGCGCGCGTTCGGGTCGGTCGCGAACATCAGGGCCCGTCGAAAGAAAATCCGCGGCCGGCACAGAGGCCTGCCCTCCAACACACTATCGTGCGCATTTGGAGGGCGCGGGTCCGTCCGCGCCGGGTCTTCCGGCGGGATCCGCATCAGTAGGGCCACTGCTCCAGCACGGTTCGCGGGACGCCGGGGATCGAGATCTCGGTCACGGGGAAGCCGCGCGATTCGTCGTCGATCACCAGTACGCGGTCGGCCTGCGGTTCGGGAACGGACGGCACGAACCTCTTCACGCCTTTCGCCTGGAACGAGCCGATCTTCTCCCACGTCCCGAGCCGCGGATGGAACCAGTGGGCCACCATCCGTCTGCCTGAGAAGCTCGAGAGGTCTATCCATGCCGGCACACCCCATGGAAAATAGGCCATCGCAAACGTCTTGTCCCTGGCTCGCGCGGCCTGGATATGCGCTTCGCCCCGCCTTTGCCCCCTGGCCACCATCGCCGGGTCAGGTATCAGCGTCTGCCAGGGCCGGCTTTCGAACAGCTTGCGCATCACGCCCATGTTGTAGGAGCCCTCAAAATGAATGGCCGTTTGCCAGGGCACATTGGAGAAGTATTGCGCCTTCCGGTAAGCGGGATCGTAGAATTGCCAGATGTCGCTGCAGCCGTACGTGTGGCCGCACGCGCCGGCGAGCATCGCCCAATACGCGCCGAGCCGGATCTGAAACGCGCCGGCCCGCGTAATGCCGTCCCATTGCTTCTTGCGCTGGTGATACGCGACGCCCTCCGCCGAGATGTACGGGTGATTCTCGTAGAGCGGTTCAGGGTCGAGGACGGGGCGAACGGGCTTGTTGCGGTACCCGGCCCCGATCAACTCATAGGTCGGGAAGATCCAGCGGTGCCCGGAATAGGCCATGTTCACGTCCAGCCAGTCCTGGTCGTTGAAGAAGTCCGTGCTCATGCGCTTCTCTTTGGCCGCCCAATGCCCCGTGATCAGGTGCGCGCCGCCGTCGCCCTTGCGCAGCCCTCTGGCCAGGGCAATCCAGGTTGGTTCGTAGCCCCTGGGATCCCGATCCCCGCCGGAAATCCAGACCACGGGCTTGTCCCGGTAGCGCCGGCCCAGGAACTCGCCGTAGACCCTCGCATTCTTCGGGTTGAAGATCTCCGGCCCTTCGCCCCAGTACTTGCTCACCTTGTCGCCCCACGTCGGCAGTAACCCCGTGTACAGGCCGAGGGAAGCAGCCCTGTCCACGATGAAATCCACGTGCTCGAAGTAGCGCTCGTCTGGCTGCGTCGGATCGTTCCGTCGGAACGGACACTGTCCGTACGCGTTCGGGACTTCCAGGCCGCCCCATTCGGAAACGATGACCGCCTGAATGACGGTGAAGCCCTTGGCCGCTCGGTTCTCCAGATAGAGGGTCGCGTCCTCGCGGTTCAGGCGATGGATCAGTTCCCAGCCCGTGTCGCCCAGCCAGAAGAAGGGGCGGCCGTCTTCGGTCACGATGTGGCGGCGATTTGCGGAAACCTTCAGCCTCGGCAGTCCGGTGCCGTGCGAGTCGTTTGCCATGCGTCTCTCCCGTGAGTGGCCCTGCGGGCCGTCATTAGCTTCGCGTCATTAGCTTCGCGTCATTGGCTTCGCGTCATTGGCTTCGCGTCATTGGCTTCGCGTCAATGGCTTCGCGTCATTGGCTCGCTGCGCTCGCGTCAGGGCTGTGGAAAATGACGGCCGAAGGCCCAATGACGCGCGAAGCGCCAATGACTCCAGTGAACGAAGTGTTGTCGACTTCAATCCCGTGAGGCCTAACGGCCCGTCTACAACGCACTCAGGGCAAGGTCCCGCGGCCGCTCCGCGGCCGGCTCCGGGAGGTTCCGTTCCACGGCGTCGGCGATGCCCGGCTCCGTGAGCCCGTAGCCGTTCAACAGCCCCGCGTAGTTGGCGATGTGTCCGAACCGGTCGGGCAGCCCTATCCTGACAAGACGCGGCGTATCCTGCAATCCTGAAACGATCTCCGCCACGGCCGAACCGAGCCCGCCGATCACGGTGTGCTCCTCGGCCGTGACGATCAGGCTGGTCTCCTGGGCGGCGCTGCGCACCGCGTCTTCATCGAGCGGCTTGATCGTGTGCATGTCCACCACACGCACGTTGAGCCCCCTGGCTTCCAGCAGATCCGCAGCGCCCAGCGCTTTGGCCACCATCGTGCCGGTGGCCAGGATCGTTGCGTCGTCGCCCGGCCGCAGCGTTATGGCCTTGCCGATCTCGAAGGAGAAGTCTTCCCTGTACACGATCGGCATCTTCTTCCCGCCTGTCAGGCGCAGGTAGACCGGGCCCACGTGCAGCGCCGCGGCCGCGGTGGCCTTCACCACCTCCGCCCCGTCGCAGGGGGAGAGCACCGTCATGTTCGGGATGGCACGCATGATCGCGATGTCCTCGATGCCGTAGTGCGTCGTGCCGAGCGTGCCCATCACCACGCCGCCGTCCGCGCCGAGCACCTTCACGTTGCAGTCCGGATACGCTACGTCGGTCCGGACCTGCTCGCAGCAGCGCATGGAGGCAAACGCGGCAAAGGTCGTCGCAAAGGGGATCTTGCCGTGCAAGGCGAGACCCGCCGCCACCCCGATCAGGTTCTGTTCCGCTATGCCGACCTGAAAGAACCGGTCCGGAAACAGCCTCGAATACTCCGTCACGCGCGTCGCGTCCGAGAGGTCGGCGGTCACCACAACCACGTCCGGACACGCTTCCGCTACCGCGATGATCGCCTTCCCAAATGCACCTTTCGGCCCGATGTCGGACCATTCCTGCACCGCGGCTTCGGTTATCGGGAGCATGTCTGCACCTCCTTTGCCTCCATCTCGAAACCTAACTCCTGCAGCGCCGTGGCGGCCACATCGGGGGAGATCCGGTTGTGATGCCACGCGTTGTTGTCCTCAAACGCCGAGACGCCCTTGCCTTTGATCGTGTGCGCGATCACCACGTAGGGGCGCCCCTTCGGCCGGCTCTTGCTGTGAAAGGCTTCCAGCAGTTCCCGCACGTCGTGGCCGTCCACCTCGCGCACGTGCCAGCCGAAACACCGCCATTTCTCCGCCAACGGTTCCATGTCGATGATCTCCCGGCTCAGCCCGTCGCTCTGGAGCCGGTTGCGGTCGACGATCGCGATCAGGTTGTCGAGTTTGTACTGACTCGCCGTCATCACCGCTTCCCAGACCATGCCCTCGTTGCACTCGCCGTCACCCAGCAGGACGTACGTGTCGTACGACTTGCCGTCCATGCGCGCGCCAAGCGCGAGCCCGACGCCAATGCTCAGGCCGTGGCCGAGTGAACCGGTGGATGTCTCCACCCCGAGCGAGACGTCCTTGCACGGATGGCCGGCCAAGGGACTCTCGTCGGACTCGAAGGTGTCGAGGACGTCCGGGCCGAAATAGCCGGCCTCGGCCAGCGCCGTGTAGTAGCCGAGCACCCCGTGACCCTTGCTCAGGATGAACCGGTCCCGGTCCGGCCACGTGGGGTTGGCCGGATCGTGATTCATCACGGCGAAGTAGAGGGTTGCGGTGATCTCGCACATCGAAAAACCCGGCCCGAGATGTGCGCCGTTGTTACCCGCCAGAATCGACATCCGAATCGACTGTTTGCGCATTCGCCTCGCCCGCTCCGCTATCTCTTCTGCCAGAAGATCCTTCGTCGTAGCCATGTCTGTCTCCTTCCTGTTACGTGCTCGCGCCTCCCGCTCCAACATACGCGCATTCGCGCGGGCAATCTCAGCAGCCCGGCCGCCTTGTTCCGAATCCCTCGCGGGGTCGCGGCCGCCCATGGCCGGGCGAGACGCCCGGCCTACCTCGTTGTCCGTCCCCACGGCCTAAACGTTTAGCGCGATTCTTGCAGGCTGTTCCTTTAGATGAGCCGTATGTACTGAACAACGGTCGAGACAGACCGTCCCTCGCGCCAAGTCTTTCAGCTAACAAGCGTGCAAAACGTTTAGGCTAACGTTTAGGTAGTACTGTAGCAGATGGATGGCAATGTGTCAACGGGAAACTCCAGCGTCCAGGCAGGCTGGGAATTCGTCATGATCCGAGTGCAGACCCTGTGGAATCGCGCACCATGAGTTCTGGCTCGAATACCACCTCCGAGTGGGCATCTTCTCCAGTTTCGACCAGCTTGACCAGCGTGTTCACCGCTTGCACTCCGAACAGGGCATTGGGGGCGCGCACGGTGCTGAGATGCGGTCGGATCATGCTGGCCACGGGTGCGTCGTCGTAGCCGATCACGCTGATGTCGCCGGGAATGCGCAGGCCATTGGCCAACAGCGTCTCGATACAGCCGATGGCGGCGCTGTCGTTGGAGGCGAAGATGGAATCGAACTCCACCCCGCGCGTGAGCAGGTCGTTAGTGGCCGCAACGCCGCCCGCAAACGACCAGTTCCCTCTGGCGACGCGTTCTTCGCGGAATTCGATCTCGTGCGTGGCGAGCGCGTCTTTGTAGCCCGCGAATCTGTCTTCAATCGCACTGCTGGCTTCGAGCTGCCCCAGCAGGACGGCGATTTTCCGCATGCCGGTCCTGATGAGGTGATCCACGGCCATCTTGGCTCCGAGTCGGTTGTCCACACTGACGTTCGTGGTCTCGAAGCCGGGAATCTTTCTGCCGATAACGACGACGGGCGTACCGGTTTCTCTGAGGATCTCGAATCCTTCATGATAGCCGCCCATGGCGTTGAACAGGATGCCGTCCACCCGTTTGTCAACGAGCAGCTCCAGCTGCTGTGCTTCTTTCTCCAGCCTGCCGTCGCTGATGCAGAGCACGGTCGAATACCCGCGTTCGGCGGCGGTGTTCTCGATGACTTTCACCAGCGGCGGGAACACGGGGTTCTCGATGCTCGGGATGATGAGCCCGATGCTCTGCGTGGCGCGGCCCTTCAGGGCGCGCGCCATGATGTTGGGCCGGTACCGCAGCGCCTTGATGGCTTGGCGGACCCGTGCCTCGGACGCTTCGGACACGCCGTCCCTTTCATTGACGACACGGGAGACGGTCCAGATGGAGACCCCGGCCATCCTGGCCACGTCCTTGATCGTCACGGCACGGGGCGGCTTGCGCTTCTTCATCCTGCCCCCTTCGGAAATCGCGGTTGTGCAGGAGAACGTACCAGGATGCGGGCCACCGGTCAAAGAGAACGTGTGCCGTCGCCAGGTAAGGCCTTGTCGAGCCGCTACCGGCATTCAGCAGCTCCGCCACTTTCCTCCGAGAGCGTCCGCTGTAACGCCAAAGAAGACGAGCCGCAACCGCGTGCAGCGGTGAAAGAGCGAAATGACGGGCTTCTGCCCGGGGATCCCCGAGCAGGAAGAAGTGTCGCCTACTCCAACCCGTGTACCCGCAGCCGCACAGGTGCCGCGGGCGGGCTTGTGCTCTGCCCCGCCAATCTCCGGATGTCCTTCGCCTGAAGTTCCCTGTCGTAGACGTATACCTCGTCAATCAATCCACGAAAGAACGTCTGTGAGCCTCGATATCCCGCACCGATATACAAGCCCGGCCCGGGAGACCGGATCAGGCTTGGCGAGGCCGCCGTTTGCTTTGCCAACGTACCGTCATAGTAGAGTCTTTCCGCCTCGGGCACCGCCTGAACTTGCCGAGCGGGTCATCGAGCCGTACTTCGATGACCCATTCCCCGACTACCACACAGAACCGGTCATCGCCTACGCCAACCAATGAGCGCCCGCGGCGGGACCGGCCTGTCTCTGTTTACTCCTCTGCCGGCCAGATTGTTCCTCCTGTGGGTGTTCCGCGGCCGGCACCCAACACCCACGGAAACCCCATCTCCTTTCTCGACCTCTTATGCCCGCCCTGACACCATCTTCGTCATGAAAGCGCTACTCGAGACCGGTCGAAACGGCCGCCTCTCCGCACCGCCGGAAAAGCGATGTCTTATCATATCCAAAAGGCTCGTGAGCAAGGAATCGGTCTCTTGCGGTCAGCGTATAGTTCCGGTAACTGTCCATCTCCGCCGATGTGAATCCGTCGCCGATCAGAACGATGTCCAGCCGGCTTGCATGGGTACCGTTGACGGTCATGGATTCGGTCGATTCGACCGTCCCGCCCCATGCCGTCGTGACGGCTGCCAGGAGGCAGAAGAGGTGGAGGCGTGGGACGTGTCTTCTCATTCCGTCACCTGCGCTTCCGGAATGGGGGCTTCAGCCCTATATCATAATGCCCGCGGAGGGTTACGAAGCCAAGGAAACATCAGCAGCGATTGTGATTATCCGCCATGCGCGGCCATAATTACGATCGCTGAGAATTTCGGTAGCCCGACCTTGAATCTCCAACGTTCGACGCCATGACTTGAAAACATCTTTTCGAACAGGGCCTAATTTCCGGTTGTCTTGTCGAGAACAACCGTATACTATCGACGCTCGCGTCGTTTTTATGTTGCCGTTTTCGACAATTCATTGCATAGTTGGCGTGGAGGATGGAGAGATGAAGCGAGATTTGATGCAGAACCTTTGCGTTTGGAAAGACGATGCCGACAGAAAACCTCTGATCTTGCGAGGCGCGAGGCAGGTCGGAAAGACGTGGCTGGTGGAGACGTTTGCTCAACAGCGTTTTGAGAACTCCTTCACCATCAATTTTGAATTGGAGCCTGCCTACAAGTCATGCTTTTCGGATCTTAATCCTGAGAGAATCATCAAGACGATAGAGCTGAGCGGGGATGTCGAGATAACGCCGGGGAAGACGCTCCTTTTTCTGGATGAAATCCAACAGTGCCCGGAAGCCCTTAAGGCGCTGCGGTACTTTCACGAGAAGAAACCGGAACTGCACGTCATTGGGGCGGGATCCTTGCTGGAATTCGCATTGGGAGACGAGAATCTCTCCATGCCGGTCGGACGGGTACAGAATTTCTACCTCAAACCGCTTTCCTTTGGCGAGTATCTGACCGCGGTCGGTGAAGACCGGCTCAGGGACTTTCTGCGCGGTATCAATCCGCGAGAGCAGGTCGCTGAGTCGATCGTCCGGAAGAGTGTCGCGTTGATTCAGGACTATTTCTTTATTGGCGGAATGCCGGAAGCCGTTGAGCACTGGATCCGGTGCAGGAAGATCGTGAAGATTCAAGAAATCCATCAGGGGATTCTTCAAAACTATCGTCATGATTTCATGAAGTATGGAAAGCGGGTGAACATCGAGAATCTGGAAAAAGTCTTCAGTAAGGCGCCGGGACTGATCGGGCAGAAGTTCAAATACTCGGCTATTGACCGCTCCCTGAATTCGCGCGACGTGAAGCGCGCATTGAGCCTTCTCTGTAAAGCGCAGGTAATGGCTCGTATTCATGCGACCGCGGGCTCGGGTTTGCCGCTGAAGACCCATGCGAATGACGCCCTGTTCAAGGTCTTGTTTCTGGATTTGGGGTTGATGCAAACCGATATGGGATTGAGCAAGGAGGTATACAGAAGCGACAATGTCCTCGCCGTCTATGCCGGCGGCATTGCCGAGCAGTTCGTTGGCCAGCAGTTGCTCTGTTTGCAGCCCCACTTTGAAGAACCTTCCCTGTTCTACTGGTGTCGCGATGCGAAGGGGAGCGAGGCTGAGGTGGATTATCTGTGGCAGGCTGGCCCCATGATCTTCCCGCTCGAAGTGAAACACGGTAAGAGGGGGACACTCAAGAGCCTGAAGCTATTCCTTGCCGAGAACGAGGCGCCGTTCGGGGTTCGCATATCGATGCACCCGCCGTCATTCATGGAGAATATACTATCCGTGCCGCTCTATTGCATTGAAGCATTGCCCCGACTGCTCGCAAGCCGGGGCGAGTCATAGCCGCGCCTTCGGCGCAAGTCCTGATACCGACGTCACCAGGAAAAGTTACATAGATTTGCGAGAGACCCTGAATATGGGCTTCCCCGGCGCCGCGGACGGCAGCTGCGAAAAGCGTGAGCGGCTGGAATCCGAGTGATCTGCGCAATGCGGATATTGAGTGGAGCCAAGGGGTCCGGCGTGGCGGCCAGACTCTCGGCGGCGCGATTAGGGCGCGCAGTCGACATACATGCGGTTCAGGTAGTCGGAAACGTTGTTGACATAAAGGTCAAACTTGTCCCCCCTAATGTTGTGGCCGCCGTCCGGGATGTCGCACAGCGTGCAGCCGTTCCATGTGTTCTTCACTCTTTCCGCGCTGTCCGCGTTGACGACTCCCGGTTTCGTTCCGGTCGCGTACATCAGCAGGCCCGGACATCGGATGTTCTTTACGTATTCGAGAAAGTGAATCCGCTTCAAATGTCGCGGCAGGTTGGGATCGAGGCATTTCCTCGAATAGGCGATGGCTTTCAAGTCAACCGGATGCATGATGGAATGGCCAATCCCGGCGCAGCCGTTCAGGTTTAACGCTTTCACCAGGTCCGCAAGATCCCGGCTCCGATCGTCTTCCGAGAATCCGGGACCGATGCGTCCCGACGCGCCATGCCCTCTGGCGTCGAACATGATGAGATCGTAATCCTTCTCCAGCACTTCGGCCGTTCGCAGCCAGGCAAGGCCGCTGTCGGAAAATCCGTGGCACAGGATGATTGGAGGCTTGTGACCGCCGCTTCTGTAATAGTTGATTTCGGTACCGTTTACGTTGACCGTTTCAGAACGGTAAGGAATTTCAAACGGAATCGATTGGCTCATTGTCGGCCCTGCCTCCTTTCTTCCAGTCTTCCATGCGCGGGCGGCGCGGCCAGCCCGGTCTGTTCATGCGCGGACGGCTCGTCAAACCGTGCTCAGTGCGAAATCCCGCGGCCGTGCCACGGCGTTGGATGCTCTCGAGATCGAACAACAGAGCCTTGCAGAGTCGTGCGCTGCGAGTCTAGAATGGCAGGCCGGTTCGATGCAAGGCGCTCGGGCCGCGTTTCATCGGCCGGCCAGGGGAGGGAAGCGGTGAACTTCTTCGACGCCCGCATTTGCCTGGGACGTGATGCGGCCTTGGCTCCGTTCCAATCCAGCGACACCCGATCGGTCAGGCGGATGCTGGACCGCTACGGGATAGACCGCGCGTTCCTGGCCTCGTTTGCGTCCTTCCGCCTCGATGCGGCCTGCGGGAATGAGCAGGCCTTTGAGGCGGCGGCCGAGGACCCGCGGCTGATCGCGTGCCCGACGGTGTTGCCGAACTCGGCGGGTGAGACCGGGAACGAATCCGCGCACGTTCGGAGGCTGGTAAAACGCGGCGCGCGATGCGTCGGGCTCTACCCGAAGACCTGTGGCATCGCCTTCGACCGCCGCATCGTCGGCAGGCTCTTCGGCGCGCTGGGCCGCCATCGACTGCCGGTCGTCGTGCCCGCCGAGGAAGTGGATTGTCGACATCCATACGCATATGGGCGCCTGGATCAAGTTCCCTATTCCCGGCCACGACGCGGCCGCCATGGTGCGCCAGATGG
Source organism: Kiritimatiellia bacterium (assembly GCA_016929905.1). Lineage (GTDB taxonomy): Bacteria > Verrucomicrobiota > Kiritimatiellia > JAFGHX01 > JAFGHX01 > JAFGHX01. Next base: position 49,552 of record JAFGHX010000193.1, on the reverse strand, counting down.
ACCGCGCAGGCGTCGAGCGCATGGTGTGCGCCCACCAGGGCTGCCTGACGGGCGACGTGCGGTACGGCAATGACGAAGTATTGCGCGCCATGGCGAAGTTCCCCGGCCGGATCCTTGGCTGGGCGGCCTGCTTCCCGGTGAACCGCGAGCTGGGGATCGACGAGGTGAAGCGCTGCATCGGGCAGGGGATGGTGGGCATCAAGATGCACAGCGCGAACAAGATCCCCTACGCCGCCGCGTCGTATGCCGATATCTGGGAATACGCTGAGCGGAAGAGGCTGCCGGTGCTCCTGCACACGTGGGGGGATCTCGGAACGCTGGATCCGGTCCTGAAACGGGTGAAGAAAGCGCCGATCCTCCTGGCCCACGCGGGCTGCACCGCTCCGGAGGCGTACGTACAGTGTGCGCGCAAGCACAAGAACGTCTACCTCGAATTGGCCTATTCCGGCAGCAGCTGCGGGCTCGTCGAATACTTCGTCGAGCACGCCGGCGCCGACCGGGTCGTGTTCGGATCCGACATGCCGTGGATGGCGCTTGGCGAGCAGATCGGCAGAGTCGTGTTCGCCGACATTCGTGAGCGGGAGAAGAAGCAGATCCTGGCGGACAACGCGGCCCGGATTCTCCGGCGGTAGTCGCGTGGTCGTTGGCAAGCCCGGCTCGCGAGACGCTCGCCCTCCAGTCGGCATTGCACCGTGAGGGTATCGACGGCCAGCGTCTCGTGAGCCGGGATCTTCTATGGTCAGCGGCGAAGTGCCCCTGTCTCCGTCTCTCAAGCCTGCGCCAGCCCCACCCGCATGCACTGCCGGCTGAACGCCTCGCCGTATGCCTGGCGGGGATCGGTGCTGACGAGCCGGTTCAGGATCCGGCCCCAGTGCGTGTCCCGTGCCTCGGCGGCGTCGAACGCCGCCTGGTCGACCCGGCTCGCGTGCTTGCTCAGCGCCTGGTACTTGATCGCGCGCGATTCGGTGATGTCTTCGATCCCGCCGACCGGGATCTCGAAGGTCCGGGTGCGCTGGTCCGCTTCCCACGCCAGGAGTTTTCCAATCGGGGGCCTGTCGCGTTCGAGCAGGCGGCGATAGACCGGCGCGAGCACTTCGGCGACCAGGTGCCGCTCGTAGCAGGCATCGGCAACCGAGTGTGTCAGGATGAACTCCGGCTCTTCGCGAAGCAGGGTTTCTTCGGCTGTCTTCGCGAACACGGATGCGTCCGGCGATACCGATCCGAACCAGCCGGTCCCCGGCAGGTCGGCCGGCGGCGGGCCGTCCCGGAAGTCGACAGCATAGCGCTTGCCCTCGTGCGTGAAGAACCGTTCATTGAACCGCAGGAACTCGAGTTCGTACCCCATCACCCCGGCCGCCGCGGCCGCTTCCTGTTCGCGTAGCGCAGCCAATTCGCACGGCGTCAGCGGCCTGCCATTCAACGGATTCGCGGCCTCGTGTGTCTGCTGGAGGGCCGGCCTCCGTGCCGGCCGCGGTCGGGACGGAGCCCGACCCTCCATTCGGGTGGCGGGCGAGCCCGGCCCCCGAGTATCCGACTCGCGCTCATTCGGCACCAGTTCGACCACGGGCTCACCCACGCCGGTTGTCACGACCACGACAAGCGCGCGGTAGCCCTTGCGCACGAACTTGGCGATGGTGCCGCCGGCGCCGAGCTCCGCGTCGGCGGTATGTGCCGCGAATACCACGATGCACTTCTTCATAGTTCGCCTCCTCGCGCCAGGGTCATGAACGCCTCCGCGTACGGCACCCCGATGAAGCTGCCCCAGTACAGCTCGCGCGCCCGGTTCGGCGGGTCGGGGATCTTCTCGAACCCCTGGCTCACGTGCTTGCTGAGCGCGCGGTACTTGGTCTCGATCGTGTCGGTGATGTCCACGAAGAAGTTGGGCGTCGTGCGCACGGTTGCCACCCACGAATCGGCCCACGCGTACAAGGTGCCCAGCGCAACGCGCCCGCGCGCTCGCTTGAACGCCTTCAGGGTCAGCACGGATGTGGCCCAGTGCTCGTGTTTCTCCGTTGGCGGATGCGTCAGGACGAGCTCGGGTTCGTATCGGCACAGAAGCGCGGCCACCTCCTCCACCGCCTCGTCGATGTCGGGCGCGCAGACGATCGGCGGCTTGTCGCGGCCCCAGTCAGGGTAGTCGGTCAGATCAACCGGCTGAAAACCCAGCTTCTCACGCCCGTCCTTCTTCTCGAACATCGTCTCCTTGAAGTCGAGGCAGATGAGCTCGGCGTCCAGTACCTGTGCGCCTGCCCGCGCCTCCTCGCGCCGCTGCGTGGCGTGTTCCAGGGCCGTCTGGCTCTCGGGCGAGCCGGCGGTATTGTTTGTCGACAGCACGCAGACCGCCGCGTAACCCATTCCGCGATACTTGGCCAGTGTGCCGCCCACGCGGATCTCGATGTCGTCCGCGTGCGCGCCAATGGCCATGATCACCTTCTTCATGCCGCTCTCCTGCTCAGCGCAGCACGGCCCGCATCTTTCCGAGTGCGCGCGAGATGCGCATAGCGACCGCGCCCTTCGAACAGCCCAACACGCCGGCCGCTTCGCCGTGGGTCAACCCCTGCAGGACGTGCAACACCACGGCTGTGCGTGACGGCTCGGGCAGCGCGGCAACGGCTTCGTCCACGGAATACTCCGCGCCCGGCCGGCAGGCGGCCTCGCGCCGCCGTTGCCGCGCCGCCTCCACGGCGGCGGCCGTCCGCTCGTACCCCTTCCGGCGCTGTTCCGCCCGCGTCATGTGCGCGGCGACCGATCGCGCCGTCCAGAACAGCCAACTGGCCAGCGCATGCCGGTTGCGGATTCGCCCGGCCCGCTGCGCGAGCAGGATGAAGACCGCCTGCGCCGCGTCCCGGGCCAGATCCGCGTCCCCGCCCAGCCCGCGCCGGCACGTACCCAGCACCATCGCCGAATGCCGGGCGATCAGGGCCCGCAACGCCTCTTCCGACCGCTCGGCCAGGAACAGGCTCAGCAGTTCGTGATCAGCCGCCGTGTCGGCGATCGCCTCGCTCATGGGAATCTCTCCACGGGAAACGGCCTCAACAGACCGTTCAAATCCGCCAAAGAGGCCATTTCGGGGCTCTTGACTTGACATGTGTCAAGTTCAACCCTATCCTTACGTTGAGCGGGTTTCAAGAGGAATCGAAGACTTTCTTGCCCGGCGTCGATTCGGGCGCCGGCAACGGGAGGGGTGTCGATGCGAACCGGTGGCGGCGGAAAGCACCCGGCGAACATGAAGGAGTTGGCCGCGGCGCTGGGTCTGTCGCGCGCGACGGTCTCCTACGTGCTGAACGGGCGCTGGCGGCGCAACGGGATCAGCGCCGCCACGGCGCGCCGTGTGAAGGATTACGTGCGTGAGACGGCTTTCGTGCCATCGACGCATGCGCTCACACTGAAGGGCAAGGTGAGGAAGGACGTGGCCGTACTGTTGCCGCCGAGCCTGTACGAGCGCAACCAGGATCCCTTCTTTCAGTTGTTGGCCGGTCTCGGCGAACGCGGGTTGTCCTACGTGATCGTGCCGTTTTTCAGGGGCAGGCACGGCGAGGCGCTTCAGACGCTGAAGACGTTTCGCGTCCGGCACGTGGTGGGCATGGGCAACCAGATCTTCTTCGGCGACCCGCTCCTCTGGCCCAAGCTGTTCGCGAATATGCCCGAGGCGCGCTGGTACTTCTTCGATTTCCCGTTCGAGCAGATCGATGTGGCGGGGTTCGTCACGCCGCGCACCTTCTGTGCCGGGTTCGACCGGGACGAATCGCTCCGCGTCGCCGTTCGGCACATCGTGCGGTGCGGCTATCGGCGGCTGGTGCTGCGCGAGAACATGGCCGGCAGCGAGCCGATGCTGCGCGCGACTTGTCGGGGCTTGGGCCGGCGCCTGGACTTCTGCTTCGTCGAGACTCCGCCGCCGGGCGATCCGGCGTTCGAGCGAGGCCAGCGGTTCGCGGAGCGGGTGCTGGACCTGGATCTGCCGCGCGGGGATACGGCCGTGTTGATCAACAACGACCGGTTCGCGGGCGGCGTGGTGCAGGGGCTCCTGGACCGCGGCAAGCGAGTCCCGGACGACCTGGGCGTTATCGGCACGGCCGGGGTTGCCGAGAGCGCCTATTACCCGATCCCGCTCACGACCATCACCGTACCCCATGCCCGGATGCTGGCCGCGCTCATGGGGTGGCTCGGCGGGAAGGGGAGGGGGAAACAGGTTGTGAAGCTGCGGCCGGCCGTCCGGGAAGGGGGGACCATCCGGCGGTTGATGTGAAGCAAGGCAGACCCTATACTGTACACGAGGTCTGAGCGCGGTGCGGGGGAACTGATTGGGTGAACAAGATTTTCGAGGCTGCCCGTGAGGTCTGCGAGTTCATGGCGGAACAGCGGTGGCAGTTCTGTCTCATCGGCGGATTGGCTGTCCAGCGCTGGGGCGAGCCCCGGCTGACGCGTGGCGCGGATCTGACGCTGATGACGGGCTTGGGCGACGAGGAGCGCTGCGCGCGAGCCCTGCTCGATCGTTTCTCCGCGCGTATCGACGACGCGCTTGAATTCGCGCTGGCCAATCGCGTGCTCTTGGCCCGTGCCTCGAACGGCACGGACCTGGATATCTCGTTCGGCGCGCTGGACTTCGAAGAGTCCATGATGACGCGCGCTACGCCGTTCGAGTTCGGGCCGGATTTGACCTTGCCCACGTGCTCGGCGGAGGACCTGTTCGTCATGAAGGCGTTCGCGGCGCGGGCGCAGGACTGGCTGGACGCGGAAGGGATCGCGACTCGGCAAGGCGGCCGTCTGGACCGCCCGTACATTCTTCGGCATCTGGAAGTGCTTTGTGAACTCAAAGAGACTCCGGAGATTGTGGACCGGGCCCGGAAGATGCTGGAGGCGTCGTCATGAGCCCGCTGACCCGCGCGCAGCAGAAGAGGTTGGTCGAACAGTGGAAGCGGGCCGGCGTCGAGCTCGCGCGCGTGCGCCGCGAGGAGCTGCGACGCTGGAAGTACGATTGGACCGTCGTGGACGCCCTGCTCGATGTCGGAACTCGGTACGCTCGTGAGTCCTCCCGCAGCAGCGGACTGGTCGAGTGGCAGCGATGGATGCGGAAGCTCGCCGAGCGCTGACTCGTACCAGCCCAGAGTCTGTCCCGCCGCCGCGGCCCGCGAGGAGAGGGCGGCTCAAGACCCGTGCAACGTGCGCCCTGAGTGCGGCTCACCGCAGGTTCGCCCTCCAGTCGGTCTGGGCCTCACACGGAGGGCGAGCCTCTCGCGAGCCGTACCAGGCCTCCGGCCCGGGCAAGCGGCGGGTTGCCGTCGCCCTTTGGGTTGTGGCACGCCAAGGATTCTGTTTCCACCTCTGGCGCTCGCGGCTGCGAGGACAGCCCGAAAGACAAGCGGGCCGCTGCCCCGCTCGCGTCGACGGCTCCGAAGCCGCGCTTACCCGATCGTCTCCTTCAACACCCGCAGGTAGTTGCCGCCCCAGACTTTCCGTATCTCCGCGGGCCGGAGCCCACGCCGGAGCATGGCTTCGGTCAGCACGGGCAAGCGTTCCGCTGAGCGGATGACCGGCCGTCCGGAGATGCCGTCGAAGTCCGTTCCGATCCCCACGTGATCGATTCCGACCAGGCCGGCCACATACAGGATCTGGTCGACAATGCCGTCCGCGGTCGCTTTCCGCCCCGGCGGCGCGATGAAGCCCGGATAGAACGCGATGGAGAGCAGCCCGCCGCCGGCGGCGAGCGCTTTGATCTGTTCGTCGGTGGAGCACCGCGCGTGCGGGCAGCAGGCGAACACGCCGCCGTGCGTCGAGACCACGGGCTTGGCGCTCAGGGCGAGAATGTCATCGAACGTGCGGTCGTTCGCGTGCGCCACATCGATGAGCATGCCCAGCCGGTTCATCTCCCGGATCACCTGCTTGCCGAACGGGGTCAAGCCCTTGGCCGTGCGTCGGTGTCTGGCGCGGTCTCGCGCGGTGACCAGCCTGAACACCGATGGAGTCCCCTGTAGCTGGTGTTCGCCTCCGCCCTCGCCGTGCGTCACCGTGCTGGCCCGCACGCCGAGCCGGTGCGCGATATGCAGGACTTCCATCGAGCTTTCCAGCGCCATGAGGCTTTCCCAGCTCATCACGATCCCAAGCCGCCCGCTCCGCTTCGCCCGGCGAATTTGCCCCGTTTCCGTGATCAGCATCAGGGCGTCGGGGTGCCGGGCCACCTCCCGATACACGCGCGCGATCATCTCGAGCGACGGCGCCAGTTCGTGCCCGTGCACCATGAACAGCGAGGCGGTCATCCCGCCGGCGATCAGCCGCGGCCCGTCGCTGTGATAGCGCCGGTCCACCTTCATCAGGTCGTACGGTCTCCCCCGGCTGTGCCTGAGCATGAGCACGTCATTGTGCCCGTCGATCAGCACGCATTGCGCGTGCAACGCCATGGATTCTGCCGTGCTTGTCTTCATGAACGGGTAGGGTAGTGATTCATCCTCGGGCCATCAAGGGGCATGTCGTTACGCGAACTGATCCCCGCCCCGGCGTCCCTGCTCAGGTCAAGCCGCTTTCCGGGCGACGTACACGCTCTGGCGTGTACGTCCCGGGTAGGCCCGGCTTCACCGAAGCCGAGGCCTGCGCTTCGGTGAAGCGCGGCCAACGTTAGCGTATTTGCGTCGGGCGGCAGTCAGACGGCTTTCCGATCAACATACACGTCTTGGCGTGTATCTGAGTAGCGCGGTCGTCCTCGGCCGCGCACCGTCGCGCACGGCCGAGGGAGGGCCGGGCGAGGACGCCCGGCCTACTTGGGTTGCGGGTAACGCTATCGTCAGCGTATTTGCCCCGGGGCGGCGAGCACAAGAACCCCGTTATCTTTCGCGGTCCGGCGGGGTCTGACACTGTGGAAACGGGAACTCCTGAGGAGGCGGGCTGATGGCGCAGGCGGCGAGACGCGTGGAATTCGGTGTCTCCGGGTGTACGGAACTGGACGCGCATTTGAACGATGCGCTCGCGCTCCTGCGCCACCCGTTCCGCGAGGCGGTCATCCTGCATTTGCTCGAGGGGTTCACCTGCCCGGAAGTCGCCCGGGCGCAGGGCGTTTCGACGACGGCGGTGGGTGCGCGCATTTCGCGTGCGATGAGTCGGCTGCGCCGGATTCTGGCGCGGCGCGGTGTAATGATTTCGGCGGCTGCGCTTTCAGACTATTTTGTGGAATGCGCGGCGAAGCGGGCGCCAGACGAATTGGTGGCCTCCTGTCAGGCGACGGCCATAGCGGCTGTGGTCGGGGGGCACACGTCGGCAACGGCGGCGGCACGGATCGCAGACGACGCGATACGGGCGATGTTCTGGGCCAAGCTCAAGACCATGGCCGTGGCCGTCGCATGTGCGGTGGCCTGCGGCACGCTGATCGCGGCCGCCGTGCTCCTGGCGCGCCGGCTCGAGCCCGGTCCGTCGGCGGGCCTGTCGATGAAGGTGAGCCCGGGAACTGAGGTGTCGGGTGTCGTGAGGGGTGCGCCGGGATCCGGGATCCGGGATCCGGCGTCGAGTGAGCTGTGCCCGACGAAGCCACGAAGGGCGAAGTCGGGTTCTCGAGCAGGTTCTCGAGTAAGTTTTCGAGCAAGTTGGGAGGAGGCACGATGATCCCATACGCAAAGTATCGGCTGGAGTTGATGAGTTCGCGCGAAGCGCAGGCGTACCTGCGCAAGAACGACCTGGCGATCCTGCCCGTTGGCTGCTTCGAGATGCACGGCCCGGATGTGCCGCTCGGCTGCGACGGCCTCACGGACTGGGCCATGGCCATGCTGCTGGCCAAGGAGTGGACGTGCGTGACGCTCCCGCCGATCTGGTACTCATTCCCGGGCGCAACGGGGCCGTGGCCCGGCACGGTCGACATCTCCACGCGCGCCACGCAGGACTACGTGAAGGCTGTTGTCGGCGCACTGCTCGACAAGGGGTTCAACAGGGTCGTGCTGTGCGCCTCGCACGGGCCCATGAGTTTCGTGCTCGAATGCATCATACGCGATCTGTACCAGGCAACGGGCAAGGTCGTCATACGGATCAGACCGTACGATCAGATCATGGCGCAAATGCGAAAGGCCGATCTCCCGTTCGGCGAGGACGGGTGCGTGCTCGGCGCCATGAAGATACTCGGCCTGCACGGCGCGTTCGACCCGGCCGGCACGGTCGACAAGCCCGCCCGCGGCAAGAGCGCCGGGCCCGACCCGCTCGCCGCGATGGGCAAGCTGCGCGCGTGCAGTGTGACCGCACCGTACAGCTACGGTCATGCCCTGGCGCATACCGGCCCCCGCAAGGGCCTGAAGTTGTCCGACGCGGACGCCATTGCGGCGGTCCTCCAAGAGGCGGCACGCGCCATGAAGGATGTGCCCAAGCACTTCCGCGAACACCAGAAGGCCATGGCCAGGATGCACAAGGCGCAGTCCTGGAACAAGCCGGGGGTGTGGGGCTAAATCTTCGTCAAACACCCTGTCGAGAACCTCGTCGCGCCGGGGACGCGGCTCGCGAGACGCTCGCCCTCCATTGCGAGCACGTGTCTCTGCCATGGGAGCCACCCGACAACGTCCGGCTCCCGATTGGAGGGCGAGCGTCTCGCGAGCCGTCTCTATGGGCGGTTTGTTCCTTGTCACGCCCCGACCTCACGGGCACATGGACGTCTCTTTCTTGTGAACACACTCTCCCCGGCGGGTTCTAACCTGACAGAGACCCCGAGGAGGACACGGATATGAACACGAAAGCATGTCTCCTGGTTGCGGTACTGTTGGCAGGATGCGTCCGCGCGACGGCCGTCACCTACTACGCCTCCCCAAACGGCGCGGGCGACGGGCGCACGCCGCAGAGCCCCTTCAAAATCGCCGATTTCTGGCCGAAAGCCGGCCCCGGCGACACGCTGCTCTTACTGGACGGCACCTACACGGGCGAGGACTCCATGCTCGTGCCGCCCGAGGGCATGGCGGGCGAGCCCGACCGGCCGATTACCGTGAAGGCGCTCAACGACGGCAGCGTGCTGATCGACGGCGAGAATCAGCGCCGGCCCGTACATCTGTCTCGCAACGCCTGGTTCGTGCTCGAGGGGTTCAATGCGTGCCGGGGCGGCCGGCCCAGCCACTTGAGCGGGTCCGCCATCGCGATCAGCGGCAGAAGACGCGGCGAAGGCTCGAGCCACATCGTCGTCCGGCGCGTCGTCGCGTGGGACGCCAAGGACAACGGCAATTCGGGCGTGTGGGCGCTGAACTACAGTGACCACATCCTGCTGGAGGATGTCGCCGGGTTCGGGGTCGGGCGCAAGACCTTCTGCCCGTTCAGTTGCAGGCACACGACGATCCGCCGCGCGTGGGGCCGCTGGGAAGGCTACCATGAGATCGGCCCGAAGATGACCTTCTCGCTCCTGTATCACAGTTATCACACACTGCTCGAAAACTGCGTCGGCACCTGGAGCGCGGAACAACTGAAAGAGGACTATCCTCTCTGCGTCCGCCTGAAATCGCACCCGAGAAAAGACAAGCCCATGCGTAACTACGCGGTCGATCAGCCCTACGGCGTGTTCGCCTCCGATCGGCTCGACCCGAGCGACCCGGGCTGGTTCACGCACAGCAAGATTCTCGGCTGCATCGGCTACGTGCGTGGCACGGACAGGTATCAGGCGCCGCGGGTCTTCGGGATGCCGCGCGAGGGCGATATCGAATTCCGCGACAACGTCGCCTATATTGAGCCCGGCACCCACACGCGTGTGGCGCCGCTCGCCTTCTCGCACCCACGCAACGCGGAGGTCACCGGCCGCCGGGTACACGGTTTCACGGCGGTGGGCGGCGCCGAACTCGGCGCGCGCTACGGGGTCGAGCTCGAGGATGTCGAGCATGGCCGCTCCGTTTCGGAGGTGTCCAGCATCTTCACCTCGCCGCACGGCGCGCAAGTCGCCCGCCGTTACGTCGACGGCCAACTCACCGACGAGCCGCTCTGGCCGTGGCCGATGGACCAGCGGATCAAGGAGGCGCTCGCCCTGGCCGGCCGCCGCTCCGTGACCCACGGCATGCCCCGCGACGACGGACTCTTGACTTCGGCCATAGAACAGATGTTCGGGCCAATCCCGGCTGCGCAAAGACTGGGCAGCAATCAGTAGTCCACGCTCGCCGTCCCGTGTTCGTCCGTGTCTGTCCGTCGCCACTCGTATGCGCCGAGATCGTGCGCCTTGCCCTGTGGGCGCGCGACACCCGTACAGTCTCGATCCACGTCGTCGAGAGGCATCCCGGCATCGATCGCCGGGCTGCCGGGTTTGAGCCGGAAATCGGCCTTGGCCGCATCGGCAAAGAGCGGGTCGGCGTCCGTCAGGTTGTGGTCCTCGGTTGCGCGCTTGTCTCTGAATCGGAACGCGCCTTCCTTGTTCCCAAAGACGATGTTGTTGCGAACCACGGATCTGCCGGTCGTGCTGATGCCGAACCTGCCGTTGCCGACACAGCTGTTGTTGAAGATGCGGTTCTCGCCCGGTGTGCCGCCTCCATTCACCAGGATGCCGCAGTTCGTGTTGTTGTAGGCGACGTTGTTGCGGACCAGATTGCCCGTGCCGTGCCAGATGTTGATGCCCTCGCCATACAGCCGAGTGTTGTTCGGCTTGCCGCGCAGCGGCCACAAATAGAGGCGGGTCCCGTTGTTGTAGCAGATGTTGTCTTCAATCACGCAATCGTAGAGGGGATACTTTTCATTCCCGAACTGCGCGCCCATGCCCACGCAATGATGAATCACATTGCCCTTGAACACGAGGTTCCGCTGTTTGAGATAGACCCCGTACTTGCCCACGTCGTGAATGTGATTGTTCAAGAAGCGGTGCCCGTCGTGCGTTTGGTAGGCCTGGATGCCCACGCCTGACACATGATGAATGTGCAGGTTCTGCGCGGTCAGGTGATGGGGGTACACGCCGTTGAGCGCGTAGAAGCCGAGCCCGCCGCCCCGCGGGTTGATTTGTTTCCTGTGGATGCGAAGGCCTTCCTCCGTTTTCAGGTCGATCTCATGGAGCTTCTGCATGATCGGGGCCGAGTCGGTGATCTCGAAGCCGTCGAACACGAGATAGGAGCCGCCCCGCACGAGAATCACGCTGCTCTGGCCCTTGAAATCCAGGTTCAGCGTCCGGTCGAACGTCACCCGTTCGCCGGGACAAGTCTTTATCGTGATGGGGGCCTGTTCGGTTCCGTGCACGTCGTTGATCGTGAACGGGGCATAGGTGCCCGCGCGGATCAGCACCGTGTCGCCGGGTCTCAGGGCCGGCGCCGCGTCCGCCACGCCGGCGAACGGTTCCGCCTCCGTGCCCGGATTCGTGGCCTTGCCTGTTGGGGCGACGTAGTAGGTGGCGGCATTGGCGCAAAGATCGTGCATGGTCAACGCCGCGGCGATGCACACGCAGGCCGTCGCAACGTGCCGCCGAGCTTCAGACCCGTCTATCGAGTTCCGCTTCATCTCGTACCCTCCTTGTGATTCCGGACCTTCAGGACCCCCGTTCCCGAGAGACTCTCCCGGATCGCGGCGCGACGGGCCTGGGTTCTTCCCCGGCCGGTTCTACCCGGATATGACGCCCGAGCCGAATACCTATCAGAAAAGGGACTTCGGTTTCAACGCGATAACCAAATTATAACTTGTCAAAATAAAACTTGACATAATTGCCTATGAATATAGTCTCCCAAGACTGGAGGCATGGTATGGCCAGGGCATTCATTGGCAGAAGGAATGAGCTCAAAGCGCTGGAGCGGGCGTACTCGGCGGAATGCAGCCAGATGATACCGGTCTACGGCCGGCGTCGGGTCGGGAAGAGTGAGTTAATACTGCATTTTGCCAGGGGCAAACCTTGCGTGTACTTTCTCGGGAAGAAAGCGGCAGCCAGTCTGCAGATGCGGGAGTTCCTTCAGGGGGCGGCGATTGCGCTGGATGAGCCGCTACTGGCAGGTGCGCCGGCTGCCGGTTGGAAGGAGGTCCTGGACACAGTCACCAGCACATGGAAACGCGCGGGCAAGTTGATCTTGGTGTTTGACGAGTTTCAGCGGACGGTCGGCGCAAGCTCCGAACTGCCCTCGGTACTCCAGGAGCTGTGGGATCGCCGTTGGAAGTCCTCGGGCAACGTGCTTCTGATTCTATGCGGCTCATACGTGGGGTTCATGGAGCGGGAGGTCCTGGGCAGGAAGAGCCCGCTGTTTGGCAGGCGAACGGCGCAGATCCAGCTGCGCCCGTTTTCGTATCGAGAGGCGGCCGATTTCCATCCGCGTTATTCGGCCGTAGATCGGGCAAGAGCCTATTTCTTATGCGGCGGTATTCCTTTGTACCTCTCCTGTCTGTCCGACCGCGAATCGGTGGAAAGGAACATTGCGGCGAACTTTCTCGACGAGTTTGCCACGCTCTATCGGGAACCGGAGTTCCTGTTGCGCGAGGAGTTGCGTGAGACGGAGAACTACTACGCCGTACTGATGGCCATTGCCTCGGGTTGCGCGGCCAACAAAGAGATCTCACGGGCGACGGGATTGGACGAGCGGGCGCTGCACTACTACCTGCACCAGTTGGTCGAATTGGGTTACGTTGCCCGCCGGCATCCGTTGACGGGAGCCAAGCCTGCGCAGCGTCACGTTCGATATACACTGGACGACCCGGTACTCCGTTTCTGGTTCCGATTTGTGTACCCGAACACCAGTTACATTCTACAGATGGGTGCAGACAACGCGTTGCGGAACCTTGTTCGCCCTGGACTGGAGTCCTATTTCGGGATCTGTTTCGAGCAGTTGTGTCGTGAGGCGATGCCGGAGCTCTATGCGTCCCAAGGCTTGACGGCGGCCTTTGATGTCGGGGAGTACTGGGACAGGGCCGTCCAGATAGACGTTGTCGGGTTGCGCCAGGACGGCTGGACGGATATCGGGGAGTGCAAGTGGGGACGGGTGAAGTCGGTCCATGCTGCGCAGGAGCAGCTTGAGGACAAGGTGCGCGCCTACCCAAACCCTAGAAATGCCACGATCGGACGACATCTCTTCGTACGAACCCTGCCCAAGCGCATCCCCCGGCGAGACCGGCGGGCAGCATGGCATGATTTGGCGGAACTGTACGCAGCGCGGCCCTGACCCGGGGCAAATCCCTACGCATGCCTTGCCGGAGAGGAAGATCGGCAGCAACGCGGCTCAAGCAGATTTGGGCAACAGCCCCTCAAGTCCGCGTTAGCGCCTATTGTCCCGCCGAAACCCTTCTGCCGCCTGGCGCCGCGGCCACCCCGCGGATGCGGCGCAGGTGCTCCGTGCCGGTGAGGTAGAGGTCGGGTCCGGCAAAGAGCATGCGCCCGATCTGTTTGAGCCGGCCGACCGGTTCCACGCGCGCATCTTTCGGGTGGATGCGCACGAGTGTGTGCCATTCGTCGGGGTCGCGCCGAGGCGAATCGCCCTTGCCCAGGAATGTGTAGATGCAGCCGTCCGGTCCCATCCGGTAGTCGCAGTGCCAAGTGAGCCAACTTGTACGCAGCGGCACGTCGCGCGGGAGCGGCTTACGGAACAGGACCTCGCCGGACCGCGCGTCGAGCCCGTATAGGATGCCGGCGTTGTAGCGCTCCTTGCCGCGCACGCCCGCGACCCCGAGCAGGCGGCCGGGTGCGACTTCGAGGACCGGCCCCATGTTCGGCGAGCCGTGCACGGGCACGATTTCGCGTACGATCCGCCGCGCGTTCACGTCATAGAGGAACAGCTTGGCTTCCGGCGGGCTCTTGAACTCGTTCAACTCGTCGGACGCGGTGCGGGTGGAGGCGACGATCAGCCGGCCGTCCAGCGCGGTGGTGAGCCAGTGGGGCACATACCCGCTGAACGGCCGCCACATGCCGCCGGCTTCATGGGTCTCGGGATCGATCCAGCACAGCATGCCGCCGGGGTAATCTCGAACGCCATAGCCGCCGAAGTAGGGCCGGCCGTCCGCGCCCTTGGCGGAGCTGAGGCAATAGCTCATGCGATACTTACCCTTCAGCCAGGCGATCCTGCGCGGATTGCAGGCCGTACTGGTTTCCTCCGGCGCCGGATGCCCCGGCGGGCCGCCCTTCTGGAGCGTCCAGGGCCGGGTCGGGTCGTAGACATAGACCTGGCCGCCCGCATACGCCCCCCAGTAGAGTTTGCCGGCATGCAGCACGTAACGGCCGGGCGCGCCGCCTCCGTCGCCCAAGCGCGTTGAGCGCCCGGTCTTCGGATCGAAAACGTACGAGGACAGATATTCGTCGCCGTGCACAAAGATGCGGCCGTCGGGCAGCGGGGCCAGGTAGCCGATCCTGAACGGGTAGGTCTCGATCCCTTCCAACGCGATCGCCTTCCAATCGCGCGCTCCCGAGCCGGCGTCCGCGCTCCCCTTGGCGGGCCGGAACCAGAGTTTGGCGCGGCCCTGTGCGTCGGGGTACAGCTCGCCCTTGTGGATCTCGGGTTTGGGCGCGCGTTCCGGTTTCCCGGCCTCTGCCTCGCCTGCCGGCTCCCGCTCCACGCGCCACGGCGCAATCTCATTGGTCCAGACGATCGCTTGGCCGTCGCGCCACCAATACCGCGTGGACGACTTGACTCCCGGCGCTTCGTACAGCTCTCCGCCCATGTTGATGCTGCCGCCCATCGGCGCCTCGAGGATCACCCGGTCCTCGCCGGTCTCGATGTTGACCGCAACCACATAGTAGGGCTTCCGCCCGCTCACGGTATAGATGTGGGTCTTGTCCACATGGATGCCCCAGCCCGTCCACACACCGCCGCCCGGCTGCTTGGGCCCAACCGGCCCGTAGTTGCGCACCTCGCGCGTCTTGGGATCGTAGGAATAGACACCGACCCGTCCCAGCTTCAGGTAGCTGCCCGCTCCGTAGATCTTGCCGTCCGGCCCGCACTGCAAAGGCCGGATCTCACCGCCCAGGTCGGGCACGATCACGCCCCGGTCCTCCAGCTCGTTGGTCGCCGGGTCATAGACCCGCAGTTCCATGCCCACGGGCAGGCCTTGCCGCGCCCTTTCCGCCGCCGCACCGTACCCTGCGTTCGGCGTGGCCAGGTAGTACTTGCCGTCCGGGCCCAGGGCGCGGCCCGTCAAGTGCCATTGCCGCTTGTCCGGCCAGCGGTGCCGCTTCACTTCTCCGGTGCCCAGGTCGATCACGTACAGCCATGTTGGCCCCTGGTATTCCTTGTAGTAGGCTTGCAGGACGTCGTAGGTCTGTGCGTCCGGGTTCGGAACCAGGAAGTGCAGCTTGTAAGCCACGACGCTTCGCCCTCCCGCCTCCAACTCCTCGATCGCCAGCTCGGGCGCCTCATCCAGGGCCTTGGCCAGGTCCGGTTGCTCGACCGCGCTCCAGCCCACGGCCGCGGCGGTCGTGTGGCACCACGCCAGCGCCATGACGAGCGCCGGCATGACGATCCCTCGTCTCTTCATCCGCATTCCTCCTTCATCAGACAGGTTCGGAACGGCACGCGGCGGTACGCGCGGGCTACGGCACCCGCGCGCTTACCTCGTAGGCCCCGATGTCCCAGCCTGCGCCCTGCGGGCGCGCCACGCCTTCGATATCCGCCCGCACCTCCGGCAGCGCGGCCCCCTTGTCGATCGCCGGACTGCCGGGACGCGGGCGGGGATCGGTCTGCGAGACCAACTTCGGGTCTGCGTAGATCGACTCCGCCTCGCCCGCCGCCGCCCGGTACTCGCTGAAGCGGGTGTAGGTCATCCCGTCGTGCTGCCAGCTCGGATTCGCACCGGCCGCGTGGTAGAGGTTATGGTCCAGCCTCTGAGGCAGGGCGTTGGCGGGCCAGGCCATGAACGAGCCTGCCGAGTTGTGAAAGAGGTTGTTGAACACCCGGTTGTGCGGTTGGATGCCCCATTCGCTACGGAACCGGATAGCGGGTGCGCCGTCTACAAAGGTGTTGTTGTAGACGAGGTTATTCGGAGAGTTCAGGTCGATGCTTGTGCGCTTACCCTCCCCGTAGAACACGTTGTTGTAGATCCTGTTGCCGCCCTCTTCCCATATGATCATGTCGGTGTAGCAGCGATTGCCGGTCGTAGGGTAGGTCACCTTCCTGGGCTTGCGGCAGACATTGCCGTAGATCTCGTAACCCCCGGCCCCCGTGGCGCCTTCCTTGAACAGGTGTATGGCCGCGCCGGCTATCTCTTCGAACACGTTGTGACGGATCGTCACGCCGGGCGTCGCCGTATAGATGCCGTGGTCCCAGCGGTTGCACCCGATCTTCTGGAACAAATTGCCCTCGATAATGGCGTATGGCGGCACGCCCTGTATCCCCTGGGATCTGACGGAGCGGATCGTGTTGCCGCGGTAGGTCACGTGATGCGCGTTCCCGCCCTGGGCCTTGAATGCGTTTCTGCCGCCGAACTCCACGGTCAGCCCCTCGAAGATCGTGTAGTGGCAACCGAACAACTGCACCGTATGGCCCGGCGAGGTGCGCATGACCGAACGCTTCGGGTCCGACCCGTCCTCCAACCGGACATAGACCCGGTCGTCGCGGGCGAAGAAGGAGTTGGGAATGAGATCGGCTTCCGACTTGATGCCCACCCGGCCCTGTGGGCCATGCAGCGGGATGTCGTTCTGGAAAACGCCGTCGACTTTGTCGCTCAGCTCCGCATAGTAGATATCGTCCCGCAAACGCTTCCAGGCGGATGCGGGGATCACTCGCGCATTCGTGATCCTGACCGGGCCGTCCCCGTACGCGCGATACGCGATGGGCGCTGTGTCCGTACCCGCGCGCCGCACGTCCCAACTCTTCCCCACGGGATAGTCGCCCGCCCGGATCCGGACCGTGTCGCCGGGCTGAACGCTGTCCGCCGCCTTCTGCAGCGTGCGCCACGGTTGCGATTCGGTGCCCGGGTCTGCATCGTTGCCGCCGGGCACCACGAAGTAGGTCGCCGCGCCGGCCGACATGGCCACGCCGCAGCAGGCCGCAGCGAGCATGGCGAAGGTCAGGTGTCTCATCGACGTTCCTCCTTGAGACATGCGTCCGGTATCCGCGTCGCAGAAGTGCGGCTGCCTCAGCACCGGACGGATCTGCTCCCAGTAGCCTTTCGACAAGCACAACAGGGGCAATTCGGGCGGGCAGCCGCCCCGCGCCGGTATGACGGCGTACGCTGGATTCAACAGGACCACGGCGCAACGGCCTGGGCATTCTTCCCGGCCGGTTCTACCCGGATATGACTTCCGAGGCGGATACCTATCAGGAAAAGGACATTCCGGGCCACATTCGCGTCCATTCACGGTTCCGCTTCCCGCTCACGCGCACGCGAGGTCGGCAGACATGCACAGCCGCGCGAAGGCCTCGGCGAACGCGTCGCCGGGCTCCGTCCTGACAATCCGGCCCAGGACCCGGCCCCAATGCGTCTCGCGCGCGGCTGCCGCGTCCAGCGTCGCCTGGTCCACGCGGCTGGGGTGCTTGCTCAAGGCTTCGTGCTTGACCGCGCGCCACGCGGTGATGTCTTCGATGCCGCAGACCGGCGCCTCGAAGGTCCGGCTCCTCTGGTCCGCTTCCCAGGCGAAAAGCTTCCCGATCCGGCCGCCGTCGCGCCCGGGGATCGCGCGGTAGGCGAGCGCGAGATTGTTCGCCGTCATCTTCTGCTCGTAGCAGGCCGCCGCCATCGGCGGGCTGAGGATGAACTCCGGCTCTTCGCGAAGCAGGATCTGCGTGGCCTTCTCTCTGAACTCGTTCTGCCAGATGGAGCCGAACCAGCCCGTGCCGGGCAGCTCGGCCGGCGGCGGATCGGGCCTGAAATCCACGTAGTGGCGCGTGCCGCGCTCGATGAAGAACCGCTCGTTCAGGCGCAGGAACTCGAGTTCACAGCCCAGCACGGCGGCGGCCGCCGCCGCCTCCGCCTCGCGCAGCCCGGCCAGTTCGCACGCGGTCAGTGTGTCCGGGTCGCGCCCGTCCGGCAGCGGCCCGGCCACCGGCAGCCCGGCGCCGGTCGTCACGATCACGAGCACAGTGCGGTATCCGTTGCGCGCGAATTTCGCGATTGTGCCGCCCGCCCCGAGTTCCGCCTCGGCCGTGTGCGCGGCGAAGACAACCATGCATTTCTTCACAGCTCACCTCCCCGCGCCAGCGTGCTGAACGCCTCCGCGAACGGCACGCCGATAAACGTGCCCCAGTACTCCTCCCGCGGCCGGGTCGACGGGTACAGCCGCTTCTCGAACCCCTGGCTCGCGTGCTTGCGCAGCGCCCGGTTCTTGATCTCGATTGTCTCCGTGACGTCCACGAAGAAGTCCGGCCCCGCCCGCACCGTGGCCATGCGGTTGTCCACCCACGCGTAGAGCGTGCCCAGTTGCACGCGACGGCGCGCCTGCTTGAACGCTTTCAGGCTCAGCACGCACGTGGCCCAGTGCTGCGGCTTCTCGTCCGGCGGATGCGTGAGGACCAGTTCCGGTTCGTACCGGCACAGCAGCGCCACGAGCTCCGCCACGGCCTCGTCGATGTCGGGCGCGCAGTCGAGCGGCGGCTTCGCGCGGCCCCATTGCGGGTAGTCGGTCAGGTCGACGGGTTTGAAATCGAGCCGTTCCCGCTCGCCCTTCTTCTCGAACATCGGCTCCTTGAAATCCAGGTGAATGCATTCCGCGTTCAGCACGCGTGCCGCTTCCCTGGCCTCGTTGCGCCGCTGCTCGCAATGCTCGGCAGCCGTCTGGCGCCACTCCTTCGGCGCGCCGGCCGTGTCGTTCGACGCCACCACGCAGACGGCTGCGTAGCCCATGCGCTGATACTTGGCCAGCGTCCCGGCCGCGCGCAGCTCGATGTCGTCCGCGTGCGCGCCGATCGCCATGATCGCCTTCTTCATGCGTTCCCTCCCGTGCGGCGCAATATGCCGCGTGACATCATCACGGCTCGCGAGACGCTCGCCCTCCATCTGGGAGGGGTGCAGCGTACTGGACGACGACGTCACATCGCACCACATGGAGGGCGAGCGTCCCGCGAGCCGCACTCTCGGGGACGCCCCCCAGTTGGGAGGGATGTAGCGTGTCGAACGACGACGTCATATCGCATCCAATGGAGGGCGAGCGTCCCGCGAGCCGCGGTTTCAGGGACGTCCCCGGCAATGTGCCGACGCCCTACCGCCTGTTCCGTCGGATTCATTGTCTCGCCCGCTTACAGGGCCGGCCGGTAGCCATCCCGGACCCCGATCTCGATCAGCGTCTCGAACAGGGTCAGATACGTGTCGACAATCTGCCGGTGAACGTTCTCGCCGCTGTAGCGCCGGCCGGCGCCGCCCTCGAACAGGAGCGGCAGGCTGCCCGCCTTGTGGTAGACGTAGCCGATCAGGCCCATCGCCTTCCGGGCGAGGGGTTTTCGGATTCCGTCCGGCGCCGGCAGGCCGCGCTGACGCATCTTCATCCGCCACGCACCGTCGATGTAGTGCTGGTGGGCGGTCATCTCCGCCGGGACGAAACCCCAGCCGTTGAGGAAGAGGGGCCCGGCGCCGCACGAGTGCAGTTCGAGGTAGCAGTCCGCAGTCTCCGCGTAAGCCAGGTCCGCCAGAAGATGGGCCTCGGGCGAGATGTCGCGTGCCAGGAACATGCCTTGCGAAGGGTTCACCCCGGCGTCGTTAAAGTAGCCGCCCAGCACGCTGCGCTCCGCAAGGATCTGCGGGTGCGGGACGAAGCAGGCCGGCCGCCACTCGAGCGGTGTGCCCGCGGCGTCGGCCCCGTGCCGGTAGCGCTGCGTCTCATCGGCGGACCACCCAAGCTGGTCGTCGGAAGGCACCCGCGCGCGGCCGTCGGGATTGGCGATCGGTACGATCACGATCCGGAGCCGCCGCGCGCCCCCGGCGATGCCCGGCCATTCGACCCCGTCCAGATCGCTGCCCCGCTCGAGAATCGAGATCAGGTTCATCACGCCGGCGATTGACTCGATCTCCGCGCCATGCACCGCCGAACTGATGAGCAGGACCCGCTTCTCGCGCTTCCCGAAGAACGCCTCCGGTTGGCCGGCCATGTAGGCGGCGCTGTGGGTCGAGCGCCGGTCGATCGGTTCGAACGCGCCGTAGCCGACCGCCCGGATCGGGCGGCCGCCGTAGCTCGTGCCGAGTTCAACGACCTTACCGACCGACAGCGAATCGAGCATGGCCGCAACTTTGTCCGGGTTCGTCAGATAGCTGTCGGGCGCAGTCATCCCTTCCGGTCGCGCCCGGTTGCCCGGTTGCGCGTCGTTTCCCTTGGCCGTCATGCCCTGGTTGGCCAAAGCAGGTATTCCCGCGGTCAGATTTGGCATTGATGCTCCCCCTGGACAGACCGTGTCCGGTTGCTGGCTTCCGCGCAATGGGTCGTCGGCGTGCCCTTTCGACGTATCCACCCGGATATGACGCGGGGCGCGAATACCTATCAATGCCGGCCGCGATTTTGGCGCCCTGGTGGTCGGAGGCGCAAACATGCTGGCGTTGGCGGCCCTCGGACTAAGTGCTCCCCGGCGTAAATACACTAACGTTAGTGTATTTACGCCGGGGAGCACTAAGACACACACTTCTGCGTGAATATCGGGAGTAGGGCGGCCGTCTCGGCCGCCCAAGGCCGGGCGAGACGCCCGGCCTACCTGGTTTGTGGGCGACGCGGGCGTTACCGTATGCGTCCCGGGAGGGCACTCACTCTCGTCGTTGAGCCTGTCGAAAAAGCCCGCGGCCGGCACGGAGGCCGGCCCTCCGTAAGGCAAGGACGCTACATATTGTGAACTTGGAGGGCCCGGCTCCGTCCGGGCCGAGGCTTGGGGCGTTCTTCGACAGGCTCGTTGTCAGGGGCACTGCCCTGTGCCCAATCGCAAGAACGACGCTTGCGGGGGAGGCTACCTGCCGAGCTGGGCGAGGCTCCGCACCTCCACCTCGCTCAGCGCGCGGTTGTAGACGCGCATTTCGTCGATCCGGCCAAGGAACGGGCACCGAAGCCGGCCTTCGTAGTCCCGGGTTACGCCCAGCCGCGCCTGAATGCGCGGCCACAAAGCACCTAGATCGGAGATGTCCCTCTCCAACACAAGCGCGCCGTCTCTGTAGAGACGCGCTTGTCGCGCCTCGCGGTCGATCACGGCCGCCAGGTGAACCCATTTGCCGACCAGCTCCTCACCCCGGCCGAAGGACATCTCACACAACTGTTTCCCATCGGACAGGCACGCCTTCCAGGTGCCGCGCCCGAGTTCCACCGAGTAGCCGGGATTGTACGCGCTCGTGCCGCCTCGGACCCAGGGCATGTCGTGGTCGCCGGTGCTTTCAGTCGCATTCACCCACAAGGCATAGGAGAACGAAGCGAGCCCCGGATCCAGCACCTGGGCCGCCGGGATCTCGACATGGCTGTCGCGCCCGTTCATCGCGAGCGCGCCGCCCGCAACGCCCTCGGTCCATGCCGGGCCGCGCTTGAGCGTTCCGTGGTTTCCGTATCCGGAGAGGTCATACGCCGTTTGCCCAGTCCCCTCGTCGAACGGCCAGTAGCCGATCAGCCCTTCGCCGACCCCGCCAGACGGCAGCGCCCCGGTCACAATCTCGCCGCTGAACTGGATCGCCGTGTAGCGGCCGGCATCGACGCGCACGGGCCGATCGTCGATCCGCCGCGTGCACAGCATCGCGCCTTCGGAGACCTCCAAGCGGGTGGTGCCGGCCGCATCCGGCGCGTTCTCTTTCCGGGCGACCCGCAGCGTGAAGCGAGTGCCCGCGACCTCCAGAACGGCGTGCGGCGTTTCACAGACGAACCCGCCGCGGCTCGCGCGGCGTTTCGACACGATCGCATCGATCGTGCCCACGCGCACGTACGGACCGGAGTCGCCGCGCAGATCGAGGTGCGTGAAGGCGTGCAGCGTCACTTTCGCCCCGGCGGCCAAGTCCAGATCCGCCCCGCTCGCCCCGCCGCCCGTCCTGATCACCGCGCCCCGCCGCAGTTGCTGGCCCTCATGGATCGGCACGCTCGCGCGCGGACCGACAAGCAGCACCTCGCCGCGCACCTGTCCGACCACGGCCGCGGGCGCAGCCCTGCGCACCCCCACAGACACGCCCAGCGCGACCAGTAACGCCGCCGCAATGGAGACGGGCACCCAGCGCACAACCCGCCGGAAGACGCCGCGTGCCGGTGCCCCCGCGCCCTGCGCCGAACGCCGGAACCGCACGGTCAGCCACGCATGCACGCGCAGCTCGCGCACGTACGCCCGGCACGCGTCGGCGTCCGAGTCGAGCAGTTCCTCCAACTCGTGCAGCCCCGCCTCGTCCAGGCCGTCCTCGATATACCGGCACACCAATTCTTGCGTATGGCCCCCGTCACTCACAACAGTCTGTCCTCATCCATCGTCAAGTTGCTCGACAAGCCGCGGCTCGGCACAGCCTCGCCCTCCATGGATTCAACATGTGGCCCCGTGCACGCTCTCCTCATTCGCGTTCATTCGCGTCCATTCGCGGTTCCGCTCATCCGATACCGGCCGATACACTCATGCAGGCTCTTCCGAATCCGCGAGAGAATCATGTACACATAGTCCACCGAGCGCCGCAGCGCGCGCCCGATCTCCGGCACGCTGCGCTGATCCCAGTAGCGCATCCGGACAATCCGCCGCGCCTTGGGCTGCAGCCGTTCCAGGCAGACGCTCAGCGCCTTGAGCATGACGTTCGGCGCCGATTCCTCCTCGAGCAGCAAGCCCTCAATCGTCTCGCGCGCGTTCTCGGACAGATTCAGACGGCGCCGCTCCTCGCGCCGGAAGTGCTCGTGAATCTTGTTCCGCACGATGGCGAACGCCCACGCCCTGAAATTGGTGCCGCGCGCGTACTGGCCGATCTTCTCCAGCATCACCTTCGCGGCGTCCTGCAACACGTCGTCCGCGTCGCTCGAGCGCACGCCCATCGCCAGGATATAGGCGATCAGTTCGCCCTCGATCGGGAGAAAGAGCCCCGTAAACTCATCGATCCCGGCCATCGGACCGCACTCCTTCTCCAGCCACTGTATGACATTCGGCGTGCATATCTATCAGTATGTTGAACCGGGCCGAGCCCAAAACCTGAGAAATCGTCGAAAACCTGGAGTTTTTGTCGATTCGGGGCCATGCCGGCCAGGCGCCGGCTCGGATCCGGAGCGGGGCGTTGCCTCGGCCGCCGCCTCACCGAAACGCGATCGTCCCCCACCGGCCCGGCACGTAGGTGGCGCCGTAGGTGCAGGACCAGATGCCGCGGCGGGGCGCATCGCCCTGCCGCAAGACGTTGAATCGCCATGTGCGTCCCGGCCGGGGCGCGGTTCCCAGCGCTCGGAACGGGATGCCGAGCCACGCCGTCCATTTGCCTTGGCCGCGCGCAACGTGCAGTTGCAGCCCCGCGATCTTCCAGCCCGGCCCCCGGGTTCCGTCCCGGAACAGAAAGGCTTTCAGCTTCCCCGACCGCTCGATGGAGATAAACCGGAAATCCATCGGCTTCGACGATCGAGTTTGAATCAGGATCTCGATCCAATCGTTCGGCGCCGTCTTACCCCTCGGCTTGGAGACCGCTGCCCGCGAGCCCGCACGGCTCTCAACGCACTGGAATCTCAGGTGAAGCCGCGTTTGGCCGTGCGCGATGTGGCAAGTGGTTCGCGCGCGGGGCCTGGCCGTGGCGGTGGCGGGCGTGACGAAAGGGGCGAGGCATTTCGCCCGCCGCCAATCGATCTGGCGCGGGTCGGCGGCACTGACCGCATTCGCTTTGCCCAGCACCACGCGCCGGTTGCTCAGCGCGCGGGTACCGGCGAAAGCATGCGCGCGCGCCGGCTTGGCGGAGCGCCTCGCCAGCAGGCGCATGGCCGCCACTATGCCGCGATAGTGACGTTGCTGGAATTCCGCCAGGATCTCGCGCGTTGTCGCGTCCTTGACCACGGCGTCAAATGCCGCGCCCAGGGTACGGCCTGCTTCAAGGTCGAACGCGGGAATGTGCAGCCTCTTGAACAGCCAATAGGGCAGGCTGCCCGGACAGCAACCCGGCCTGCAGTCGACTGGCGCGGGCCCTGAATGCCCGTAGTAGGCCTTGGTATACGCGGACACAATCCTGGCGCATCGCTGACGGTACACCTCGTATTGCGGCGCGCGCATGGCCCCGGGCTTGTGCGGGGCCAGGAACATCGCACCCGTTACGCCGGCCAGACAGTGAAAGCAGAAAGCCGCTTTGGGCTTCGCTTGAAGCAGGAAGTCGGAGGCCGCCGGCGTCTCCGGCTCCGAGGCCGGTTTCGGGCCGCGATAGGTGCTGCCCCGCAGCGACGATTTGGCGTTGTATCGGTAGTCGACGACCCGCCAATCGGCGTCGAAGTTGCGGTTCAAGTCCACGCCGTTGGCATTGGTCCGCAGGTAGCGCGGCGCGCCCGTGATCTCCCGCTCTCGCTCGTCGATGTTCACAGAGGGCAGGGCCACGATCCCGACCTTCTTCAGGAGGCGCCTGTTCTCTGCCAGGATCCTGCGAAGCGCGGGTAGGATCAGCTCCGGCCCGGATTCACCGGCATGCACGGCGCCAATCAGGGCAACGGCACGGCGTCGGTTTCCTGCAAGGATCCCGTAGAGGGTCCTGCCCCTCGCGGTCTTACCGATGGCCTTCATGCGGACCCGGCCGGGGAACTCGTCGGCGAGCACCCGCATCTCCGACTCCACGCGCGCGATCGGCCACCACACCTCGGGATCGCGCACGCTCACCACCGCCGGGCCGAGCACAGGTTCATTTGAACCGGCCGTCACCCAGTAGGCGTACGCCGCCCGCGGCTGCACCTGATCGTCGATGAATTCGAAGACGCCGTCCTCCCCGCACGGGATCGCGCCTTTGTGGATCAGCTCCCCCTGTCGATAGGCGTGCCCCCTCCCAGACACGCCAAAACCGTGATCGGCGATCGTCTTGCGCCACACCCGGAAGAGAGGGCCCTCCTGCCTCCCACGCGTCCGGCGCCCGCGCTCAGGCGTCACGCGCAGATGCACGCGGCCCGCCCACACGTCTGCGCGGAAGCCTTGGCGCGACTTGGATTCGACTCGTTTCATGTCAACTCCCCATCAGCCTTATAGCATAATCGGTTCACGCGCGACAACGGTAGGGACACTCGATCTTCAGAGCGTTTTCCGATAGTCATATTCGTTTTCACGTGCATCTGAGTAGGGCGGCCGTCCACGGCCGCCCACGGCCGGGCGGGGACGCCCGGCCTACTGGGTTGCCGGCAGCGTTCGATACGGATGTGTCTATTCGAACGACGGGGCCTTCAGTGGTTTCCCGGACCTTGTCTGGCACAACCCCTTGGCGTAGAGCACTCGGTGTTGCGTCGATTTCCGTTATGATCTCTCCCCCCTGCGGGCTCCAACCCTGCAGAAACGTGGAGGGCAAGACCAAAGTAGAAGAGCCGTCCCGGCTCTTCCGCCCCGGCGGCGCAACGTGCCGCCGGGGAGCCCCCTTCTGAGCCGGAAGAAGCATCGGGGCGTCAAACGGAAGTCAGGAGGCCACAATGGAAATCACACACATGGCTCTGCATTTGCGGCACACCGCGGCGCTTGCGCTCGCCTTGGCGTGTACGAGCGCAAGCTACGCCGATAAGCTCGGCGTCAACAGCATCTCGGAGGCTGCACAGGCCGCGATCGACAAGATGGTTCACGCCTACTCGAACGGTTACGACCGCCTTGGCATCGGCCTGGCCGTCGATGGCGAGGTCGTGTTCGCCAAGATCTACGGATCGGACGATCTCGACCACCCGTTCAAATGGCAGTCGGTCGGCAAGACCGTCGTCGCGATGACTGTTCTGCAGCTATATGAACAGGGCAGGATCCGGAGCCTGGACGATCCCGTCTCGAAATACGCGCCACAATACGCGGACAAGATGCCGGCCGCGTACCAGGACACACCGATCACGATCCGGCACGTGCTCACACACACCAGCGGCCTGCCCCATGTGTGGCGGGTCAAAGGCGAGCCCGTGCCGACGTTCAAGAAGGAGGACGGCCGACAGGTCTTCAACCTCAAGTTCCGGCCGGGGACCGATTGGTCCTACTCGACCCGCGCCATGCTGCTGCTCCGACACGTCATCGAGGGCGTGACGGGTAACGCCTTCCCGGACGCCGTCGACCAGCTCATCAACAAGAAGGTGGGCGGGACGAAGATTGAGTGCTACGGCCGGCAATCGGCCGGGTCCACGATTCAGTCGCCGATTCTCGATATGACCCGGTTCGCGGCCGGCGTGATGAACCACGCGTTCGTATCCGAGAAGCTGTTGAAGGAAGAGCTCGCCAAGAACCATTGGGACAACCTGCGCGGCGGCGAGGCCTGGCAGGGCCTGATCTGGTGGGTGCTGAGGGAAGGGGACCACCTCGTGTTTCAGCACAACGGGCACGACAACACCGGCCGCTCCTTCCTGTACGTCAATCCGGGCAAGCGGCGGAGCGCCGCCATTTCCCTCACGCTCAAACGCGGCGGCATAGGAAAGCGCGAATACCGGCGCCTGCTCACCGATGCGCTGGCGCTGGTCCAGTGACTCCTGCGCTTCAGCCGCAGTATGTTGCGTCTTTTCCGGGGGCGCGATTTATTCCAGGATATTCGTTAACCCCCTGCTGCTGGTGGGCTCAAACCTGGTGACGACCCGATAATTCGGCAGGCATTCGCACGGATCCGTGTTCGTCCGTGTCTGTCCGTGGCGCGTCCTGGGAAGACCGAACACACGAGAAGGGAGCACTCACCATGTCTAGACGAACGGCAAACCGAACGAAGCACCGGCTGCCCGTCGCGTTGGCGCTGTGTGCGCTCATCTTCTCTCTGCCCGCACCCGCCGCCAAACCCGAGCAGCGGATCGCTCGCGCGAAGCCGCTCTATCGCGAAACCGCCCTCGTCCGCGCCGGCCGCGCGCAGGCGGCGATCATCGCGCCGAACGACGCGGCCTACGCGCCGCTCGCCCGGCAAGTCGCCGCGCGGATCAAGGCCGCCACCGGTGCGGTCGTCCCCATCAAGACCGACGATCAGTACGCACCCACGGACAGGGACCGGCACCTGATCTGTCTCGGCCAGATGATGAACAACAAGCTGGCCTTCGAGCTGTATGTGCCGCACCACGTCGCGTGCGACGACTGGTACCCCGGCCCCGACGGCTATGTCGTACGCACCGTGTGCGACCCGTGGGGCAGGAAGACGAACGTCATCATGCTCGGCGGCAGCGATCTGGCCGGCGTGCGGCGCGCGGTCGACCGGTTCTGCGCGCGGGTCAAGCCGGGCCGTGACCTCGTGCTGCCGCGGCTGATGGATATCGGACTGAAGGACAAGGAGAAGATGGTCCAATGGCTGCCCGGCGTCGAAACGGCGTTTCGGGCCAGGTTCACCAAGGAGGCCTTGTCGGGCCGGGCTGAAGGCCAGTTGATCGAGCTGGCGCAGAAGTACTATCTGACCGGTGCCGATGAGTTCGCGCGGGCCCTGGCCTACGGGCTCCGCCGCTGGATGGATGCCTACTACACGTGGCAA
The DNA here is from genome assembly GCA_016929905.1 of Kiritimatiellia bacterium. Lineage (GTDB taxonomy): Bacteria > Verrucomicrobiota > Kiritimatiellia > JAFGHX01 > JAFGHX01 > JAFGHX01. Next base: position 22,210 of record JAFGHX010000193.1, on the reverse strand, counting down.
CCGGTCCGACAGCAGACCTCGCCCAAATACTCGGTCGCCGAAATGATTCTGGCCTGGGACATCACGGAGGAGCACCCCGCCTTTGACGACGCCTTCCGGCTCGAATACACGTGTCTGCTCTTCGACTACGTCCGGAACATGAGCCGCAGCCAACGGATCCGGCAACTCGAACCCGGAGTGCTGGCCCTTACCGGCCAGCACGACGTCTCGCTGAGCGTCAGCTACGGCGCGCGCTATTTCAAGACGTACTATCCCGACATCGACCTGGCGCCTATTGAGACCGGCCTGGCGCACGTCCGCGCGGGGTTCGACACGATCAAACAGACCTACGGCTTCGTGGACGACGTCACGGTCTACACCACGCATCCGGTCAGGGCGACGATGCTCAACTCGCTGTTCCTCGGCGACCTGCACTACTTCACCAGCGGCAATGCGCGGCACTGGCTGCGCCAGTCGGTCATCTACCTGGACAACATCGGGACGGTCTACGGCGGCAACTATCCGCGGATCCGCTATCTCGGCATCGGCGCGTGGTTCTACCGCGACGGGCGCTGGACCTGGCTTCGCAACACGCTCGGCGGCGCACAGGCCCATCCGCGTGTGACGGACACCGGCTTCGAGTTCCCCTTGCCTTGGCGGTTCGGGCCGAAGGAAGAGCCGGTCGAACCGACGGAATGGCTGGAAGGGCTGCAATGGCTGCCCGTGCATCCTGTCGCGCACGCGGAGTTGCGGCGGAAGCGCCAACAGAAGCGCAAGAACGACGTGGTGAACGTGCCGCAAGAGAAGACGTTCCACGTCATGAGCTTCCGGCAGAAGTTCGACCCGGCCTCGGAATACCTGCGCCTGGACGGCCTGAACGGGCTTGCCCAGCGTGGGGACGGCAACGCGATCATGCGGTTCACCGCCAAGGGCGAGTCCTGGCTGCATGCCGGCATCTGGGGCTCGGACTCGATGAAGTACCACAACAGCCTGCTCGTGCTGCGTGACGGGCAGATGACCGAGCAGCACGTGACGTTCTGCGCGCTTGAGGCCGCCGCCGACCTGCCCACGTGCGGCCTGGTCCAGAGCGTCATGCGCGAATACAACGGGGTGGACTGGGCACGCAACGTCATCTGGGCCAAGGGCAAGTACTTCCTGTTCGCGGACATCGCGCGCGCGCGGGAGGCGGGCGACTACAGCCTGCTCCTGCGGTGGCGGCCCGGGCCCGGGGACCTGGACGGCAATGTCTTCCGCAAGAGCCGCGACGGCACGGTGCTGGAGATCGCCAATGCGGGCGGCTGCCGGCTGCAGAGCCCGGCCGACGAAGCGGCGGACCTCGCGCAGGGGCATTACGGCCGGCTCGCGCCCGGCGACGAGCGTGCGTTCATCAATCTGCTCCACGTACGCGGCGCCGACGAGCCGAAGATCCACATTGGCCGCCTCGCGCCGAATGTCGCCACGCTCGACGGCGCCGGCGAGACCGCGCTCATCGGCGCCGTGCTGCCGAGCGGCGAGGCCATCCTGGAGACCCGGGCGGGGGGTACCCTTGCCGTCCGCGCCCGGCTCTTCCTCTTCTCGGCCGCCCGCTTGTGCGCGGCCGACCTCATGAGCCTGAACTGGACCGAACCGCTGATCACGGCGGACAGGCCCGTCGATGTGGAACTCGACCTGGCCGCCGGCCGGCTTGCCGTTGTAGCGCGCGAGCGCTGCCGGCTGCGTGTGATGGGGCGCGACCTGCAACTGGCCGCCAAGCCCGGCGAGATGCAGACGGTCAACGTGCCGGTCCAGCCCGGCCTGCGCGAAGCGCTGGCCGTGGATCTGCGCCGGCTCGCCGCATCGGTTCAGGCCGCGGACAGGCCCATGGCGGCCCGGCAGCCGGAACGGGCGAAGCTCCTCTGGGCGCGGCCGGGAGCGGGCGACGCTCGCATCCACTGCCTCGCCGCCGCGGACCTGGACGGCGACGGCCGGGCCGAGACGCTTGCCGGTTACTCCGACGGTTCTGTGAATGGGTTGGACCAGAGCGGCAGGCCGACCTGGCAGTTCAAGGCGCCCGCGTGCATCAACGCCGTCGAGGCGGCCGATCTGGACGGCGACGGCCGGCCCGAGGTGCTCGTCGGACCCGATGACGGGCACCTGTACTGCCTGGACGCACGCGGCCGGGAGAAGTGGCGCTTCAAGACGGCGGGCATCCCGATGACCAACAGGGACCCCGCCGCCGCCGGGCTCGACACCCCGAGCGGCGGCAATGTTCGCACCATCGAATGTGCGGACCTGGACGGCGACGGCCGCCCGGAGATTCTCGCCGGTACGGGCCTCCAAACGCGGGCAGCGTGGGGCCGCCACGGGGTACTGTACTGTCTGAACCCGGCCGGCGTGCTGAAATGGCACTTCTATGCGCCGATCGGCTACGCCGTCTCGTTGTCGGTGGGCGACGTCGAAGCCGACGGTCGGCGCGAAGTGCTCCTGGGCACCGGCCACGGGGGCTACGGCTACGCGATCTATCTGCTCGACAGCGCGGGCAAGATGCGTACCCGCTACCGATGGCTCAACGGCGTCAAGCGCGTCGCACTGCTCCCGCTGTCACCCGGCGGGCCGGTCCGGGCCGTCGTCTCCGAGCAGCGCGACGGCGGCGTGCGCGCTTTCAACACGGCCGAGCCGTTCAAAGCGGCATGGACCGCCCCGTGCGGCGGATTGACCGCACCCGATCCCGTGATTCAAGATCTTGACGGCGACGGGCGGCCGGAGATCGTGACCGCGTCCAGCGGCGGGAGCGTCTACGCGCTGAACGAGAACGGGAACGGCACCGGCCACGAGAAATGGCGGGTCAACCTGATGGCGCCGCTCAGTGCCGCCATTGCCGCCGACGTGCTTGGCGACAGCCGGCCGGAGCTGGTCGTGGCCGATCTGGCCGGCGGCGTGCACGTGCTGGACAGCGCAGGCCGGGGCCTCGCCTACCTGCCCGGCGAGGAGCCCGTATCGCAGCTCACCGCCGTGCCGGCGGGCAACAAGAACCGCGTTGCGGCCGCCACCCGCGAGGGCCGTGTCATGATGGTTGCGTTCGAGTAGGGGGGCAGGTTTCCATGTCTTGATTGCGCTGAAAAGGACCGGCGCGGGTGGAACCGCGCCCTCCAACACCGCCACCTCTTGTGTCGGGGAGGGCCGGGTTCCACCCCGGCCGGCCCGTCCAGATGGCTTCTTCAGCGGAATCAATGTCTTGTGAATCGTCCAGGCGTCCGACTTGTCCGACCGGTCCGACTTGTCCGGCAAACCAGGGGGGCAACAACATGCAGAGACTGAATGAAATGCCGCGAACGGCAAGGTCGACCGGCGCACTCATCGCAGTGCTCGCGTGGGCCTTCGGCTGCGTTCACGCGCTCGGCGCGCCCGTGCGCACGTTCAAACCCGGCGAACACCCGCGCCTGTACTTCTGGCGCGAGGACATCCCCAAGTTGCGGGCCATGATGACGGACACGCGCAAGTCGGCTTACGGAGGCGTAACCGGCGCGGCGCTCACCGCGGACATCATCAAGAAGGCGGATCACTTCCTGACCCTGAAGTCGGTCAAGGCGAAGTCGGGCACGATCGTGCCGCTCAACCCGCCGGACGGCGGACCGCCGTATCTGGACGATCGGCCGGGCATCCCGAACGAATGGTGGATGAGCAGCGTCGAGCGGACCGCGCGGCCCGCGATCGAGGCGATGGTGACGGCGTATCTGCTCACAGGCGAGCGCAAATACGCCGACCGCGCCATTGCCATCTGCAACGCCATGCTCGACTGGCCGAAGTGGTGGGACAGTGCCGGCTACAAGCATGTCTGGCATGGAACGCAAGAGCACGTCTACCAAGTGGCCTATGTCTACGATTGCCTCTTCGACGAGCTCCAACGGCGGGGACTGACCGCGAAGTACCAGCGGGCCATGATCGAGAAGGCGATCATTCCGCTGGTCAAGTACGCGCGCGGGCCCAGCCTGTTCGGCAAGATGGGCACGATCCAGAAGACCTCGCGCGGCGAGCGCTGGGCCAACAAGGACAGTGCGATGACCGCCTCTATCGGCATTGGCGCGCTCGTGCTGCTCGGCGACGTGCCGGGTATGGAGCCGCACGTCGAATTCGCGGTCGACCGGCTGCGGCAGTGGTCCGACGAACCGTTGAGCGAGGCGGGTATCGACGGGCTCAGCGTGGAAGGCGCGATGTACAGCGCCTATGGCTTCTACGGCCCATTCCGTTTCGCAGAAGCGCTCTTTCATGCCGCGGGCGACCGGCGCGTCTATGATCTGGCGACGATCCGCAACAACCCCGTCGCCATGCTCTACACCACGGTTGCCGAGGGGGAGCGGATCGTGGGAGCGGATGGGGTCGAGCGGCCGGAAGGGGTCGGACATTTCAACTGGAGCGCGAGCGATCGGATCAGCCGCTCGTCCGGGCTGTGTACGATGATGCTGTTGCAGCAACGCTTGCGCGATCCGGCCGCGCGCAACGCGTGCCGCTTGATTCTGCGAACCCTGGGCAATCCGCTGGAGACCTGGGAAACGCATCGCCTGCCGGTCTTCATGCAGCTCATGGCGTTCGATCCGACCGAGCCGCTCGCCGCCGTCGAGCCGGCCGAGAAGTCGCTCCTGTTGCCGAATGCGGGCTACGCGGTCCTGCGGAGCGGCTTCTATGATCCGGATACGGTGGCTCTCATGCTGCGCTGCGGGCGGTTGGGCTGCAAGTTCCGTCACAGTCAGAACGCGCTCAAGCTGCACGCGTTCGGGCGCTGGTTCCTCGCCGGGGGCGGGTACTCGGCGCCGCAGCACAGCGCGGCCTATTCCACGCTGCTGCTGGACGGCAAGTCGCAGATCCCCAGGCCGGTGGAGGACGGCCACCGCATCGATGCGAGCCTGACGCCGGCACTCGACTACGCGCGCGGTGTGCTGACAGGGGTCTATCCGCTCGAAGACGAGCAGAACACGTTCTCGCGCGAGGTGATGTTTGTGGCGCCCGGCTACGCGTTGTTGCGCGATACGGTCAACGGCGCGCGTGAGGTCGCCTCGCTGTTCCAACCTGCGCGTGCGACTATCGGTGCTGCCAGGCGTGTCGAGAAGGCGGAGGTGGTGGCTCGCGACGAACGCGGATTCACGCTGCGGAACGGGCCGGTCGACTTGCGGGTCCGATTCCTTGCGCCTGCCATGCGCGCGGTGGAGTTCACGAAGCCGAATGAATGTTTCCCCGTGGGGGACGCGGATGCCAAGAAGCCGTGGCGCCATGCGATTATCGCCCACGCGTTTCCGCGCGAGGACAAGAGGCACGAGCTGCTCACGTTGCTCTGTCCCGAGAAACGCGACGTGCCGCAAGGAGTTCGGGGTGAAGTGATCCGGACGGCGACGGGAGGCATCGCCGGTGTGAAGGTGACGTCGAACGCGGCCGAGGATTTTGTCGCCTTCGCCGACACCGACACAATCGCCGGCGACGCGCGCGTCATGATGGTGCGGCGCGACGGCTCGCGCTTCGCACTCGTGTACGGCAGAAGCCTGTCCGTTTCCGGCCGCCCGTGGCTCACGCTCGGGGCACGGGGCGGCGCCGGGTTTGCCCGGGAGAACGGCGTGTGGGTAGGCGCGGTGGAACTGGAGACACCCGCCGATGTGACTGTGCGCCTGCCGCAAACGGTCCGGGCGGTCGAGCTGAACGGCAAGCCGCTCGCCGCCCGCTGGTGGCACTACGATTCGGCGCGTCAGGTGCTGACGATCCGGTCGCTGCCGCACGGCCGGACGCGGGTGAGCGCGCGCACGGCGCCATGAGCCGACAGCGCGGCAAGCCGTGCGCCCTCCCTGGCGTTTTTCGGGACGGCGTGATTTTTTTGTCACATCTGGCTTGATTTGCCCAATACAGACGGGGACTGCCCTATCTCGCGACGGAGGATGCACGCCGAATGCGAACGCCCGTTCATGGATGGCCTGAGCCGGCCGCTCGGATCACGTCAGGCGCCGTACTTGCTCTGGTCGCGTGGCTCGTTTCCGCGCCCGGTCTCGAGGCCGGCGCGCCCGCGCGAGCCGTGCCCTATGCCGAGGCGATTGCCCGGGACGATCCTGCCGTCTTCTTCTGCGAGGATTTCGAGGGCGGCGATCTGTCGTTGGACGGCACGATCGGCGATTCCCCGAACAAGTACTGGCGGAACCCGGCGCTTGTCCGGACCGAGCTGTACTGGGCGGTTGGCGGGAGTCATCAACTCAGCACGATCCCCATTCCCGGCTTTGACTCCGCACGCAACCGCGTCTGGCGCGTGACCAAGAGCCAGTCGTTCATCGATATCGTCACCGGGCGTAACCCCGGTAGGGGCTCCGGCTCGCTCGGCGGCTGGCTCGACCCGGCAATCCTGGGCAGCGGCGCCCGGGAATGGTACGTGCGATGCCAGGTGTACTTCCATGAAACGCATTCCTGGCCGACGGACTACGACTTCAAGGTCTTCTTCGCCCTGCCGCGCGAGTTCCCGGACATGCCGTCGGCCGTGTACGAAACCGGCATCTTCTTCCATCAGGACTTCGCCTGCCCGGTGAACGGCTCCTGGGTAAGTGCCGGCGGGAACACGCCGATGATTCGCTATGGTCCCGCGTACGACGCGTATCCGCCGCTCGGCGAGCTCTGCCCGTGGCTCGAGATCGGCGCGCCGGCCGACGGGCTCCACATGCCGCGTTTCGCCAAGGGGCGCTGGTACACCCTCGAGTATCACCTGAAACTGTCCAGTTCGCCCGGGACCGCCAACGGCCTGCTCGAACTGTGGGTGGACGGGAACCTTGCCTACTCCCGGCGGAACATCGACACCTGCCGCAACGGGTGCCCGGACATGGGATTCGTGATGATCATGGGCTGGATGAACCCCGCCGACCCGCAAACCGGGTATTATGAAATCGACAATGTCATCATGTCCCGCGCCTATATCGGACCGCCCACCCACGGCGACGCCTCCGCGCCCGCGCCGCCGACCGGGTTGAAAATCACGTCCCGGAACTGAGCCGTTCGAACCGCTTCGCCGTCAAGGCGCCGGGCCGCACGCCCGGATTCCCCGCAATAAAACACTGTTAACGGCCGGACTCCGGCGGGATCTAACAGGCTGGAGGCGCCGACTGCGTCAGGGGGCCGATTGACGAAAGACGGATGACGCAGACGCGCACCCTTTGACGGATTCCGTACGATCTGGTTATGGGGCAGCGGACGGCTCCAAAACAGTAGCGTGGGCATTCCTGCCCGCGTTCCCTGGGCTCTCGCGGCACCGAAAAAGCGTAGCCTTTATGCGGCTCAGGACAACCTCTGAGTGCTCCCCGGCGCCGCGGCGGGACCCTCGAGCCAAATCGATCGGATCGGACTGCAGGAGAGCGCGTCCGACGTGACATGGCCGGGGTGAGTATCTTGAATCGAATGCAGGAGGTCGAGATGGATGGGTGTCGTGTCTGGTATCTCGTTGGCATCGTGGTCCTGTGCCGGTTCTCGCCGGCTTCGGGGGCCGACTACTACGTGGATCTCAATCCGCCCGCGCGGCCCGGCGATCCGCAGTTGCTGAATCCCTCGTTGTTTCAAGACGCCGGCGGCAAGATCACGGTCAACTTCCCGTCTGGCCTGACGATCGCGGAGAAGGTACAGTGGCTGCACGGCCAGTTCCGCAATGCGCTTGGCTTGCAGTCGGGTAGTGGGGCGCGCGATGTGGGCACGCCGGTCTCCTACGTGGACCCACGGACGGGTGCGACGGTGTCTCTTCCGTTCCTGGGTTCCGCGCCGGACATCGGCGCGTATGAGTTCGCACCGGGCGGCGACACGATGGCGCCGCGCAGCCCGACGGGACTGAGCGTCAACTGAACGCGCGGCACTGGAGGGCGAGCGTCCTCGCGAGCCGGGGCGTTCAAACGAGCTGGGACGCCGGACCGGCCGCCGCACGCCCGAATCGGCCCAACAGGAGACAGCAAAATGCGCGAACGATCCGCGAACTGCCTGTCTGCCGCGCTTCTTTCCTCGCTGCTTGCCCCCTGCCTCGCCCCCGCCGCCTGGACGCCGCCGATCGGGATCCCGCCGCCCGAGTTCGGGATCGAAGAGGCCCACACCATGTACGCAGCGGCGACGTTCGACTTCGGCTCGGGCCCGGAACCGTACCGCGACGCCGGGAACGGGCCGTACACGCACTACGTCGACAATTCCGGCGCGTGCACGGACAGCGGCAACCCGTTCGGTACGGCGGCCAACCCGCGCTGCACCTTTCCCCGCGACCTGCCGGCCGGCAGCGTCGTGGAGGTGCACGGCGGGCCGTACAACTTCAGGAATCACGCGGACAAGATGATGGTGCGCGCGCTCGGCACCGCCGCAGCACCCGTCTTCTTCCGTGGCGTCTCCGCCACCGACCGGCCGGTCTTCGCCAAGACGCTCCACGTTCAGGGCCGCTACCTGATCCTCGAGCACCTGGACTTCGATCGGACGGGCATCACGTTGCGGCGGCTGATCCCGGAGGGCATCCATCACGTCGCCATCCGCCACATGGAGATGCACGGCTCGGGGACCGAGACCGGGAACGGCGGCGTGATCGGGATCGGTATGTGGGGTGCGTCCGATCCCACAAACACATTCAACCACATCGTCGTCTACGACAATCACATCCATGACTACGGCGACCGCTCGCCCGACGCCGAGAACGACTGGCTCGGCGTCGGCGTCAGCGGGTACGACGCGTACGACGCCTGGATCGTGGACAATGCGATCTACAACATGGGCGGAGACTCGGGCCGGGCGGGAAACAACGACGGCTGGGACCCGCCGCCGTCATCGCACCGCACCTATGTCGGCCGGAACCTCATGCATGACAATGGCGAAAACGCCTTTGACGTGAAGGCCACGCATGACATCGTGCTCTCCCAGAATGTCATGTTCGGGTTTGCGCCGTCGGTCAGTGACAATGGCGTGGCGGTCGTGGCTCACTACAACCCGTCGAATGTCTGGTTCCTGAACAACACCATCTACAACGCGACCGAGGGCATCGTCTCCTCGGGCGTCGTGGACCTCTACATCATGGGCAATGTGATCCGCGATGTCTCCAACGGAATCCGGTTTTGGGGCACCGGTGGAATCCACATGGTCGGAAACACGATTTGCCGAGCAGACTACGGAATCCGCAGCGCGGGCGGCTCCACCACCGCGAAACCCGTTGTCAATAACATCATCACGGACATCAACGATCCGGCCGCCGGTTACCACATCTACTACGACCTGACCGGACTGGCGGCCAATTCCGAGCTGCGCAACAACCTGCTCCATCAAAGCAACGGCACGATCCGCGTGCGCTGGAGCAACGTCTACACCAGCGTGGCCGCGCTGCAGGCGGGCAGCGGGAAGGGCCAGGGCTGCGTGGAGGCCGATCCGCAGTTCGTGAACGCCGCGACCAACGACTTCCATCTCCAGCCCGGCTCGTTGGCGATCGATGCCGGGATGCTGACCCCGTACTACCAGCTCTACCGGGACCGGTTCGGCGTGGACATCCGCAAGGACATGGACGGGATTCTCCGGCCGCAGGGCGCGGCATGGGACATCGGCGCCCATGAATTTGACGGCTCATCCCCCCACGGCACGCCGCCTGCCCCGCCCGCGAATCTGAAGGTGACGGACTGACGTATGCCGCCCGTATGCGCGGCACTGGAGGGTGAGCAGCCGGCCCGCCGAAGCCACGAAGGGCGAAGGCGGGTCTCGCGAGCCGCATCGCCAGCGCTGTGGCTGGTCCGACTGGAGGGCGAGCGTCCCGCGAGCCGCGCCCTGTAAACCGCCGACTCGTCGAGCCAGCGAACCCTCGCTGTAGCAGCGCCCCTCCTGATCCGCCGTAGCCCCCACGGCGACGGCGGCATTGACGCCGGTTGGCAGGCAGATTCGCGCGGCTATCCAAATGGGGCGAAAGCCGGGAAGAATGCTGTTAAGGGCGCCCTCGCGGCGGGTTCCAACATCATGGAGACGGGGATTCTCGCGAGTGCATGACGTCGGAGGTAGATCGAATGAGCACTGATTTGGACCATCTGAGCCAATCCGGAACTCTTGCCGCCTGCCTCACGCTGGCATGTGCCGTCCTTGTGTTGAGCGTCAATACCCAGGCGAAAGCCGCCGAGTATTACGCCTCGCCGGCCGGCGGCGGCGACGGCCGGTCGGCCGAGAGCCCGTTCAAGATCGCCGATTTCTGGGCGGTCGCCAAGCCGGGCGACACGCTCTTGCTCCTGGACGGCGTGTACCGGGGCGCCGACTCCATGATCGCGCCGCCGGAGAAGAAGGATTCACCGGGTAACCTGGGCGGCGAGCCCGGCAAACCGATCACCGTGCGCGCGCTGAACGACGGCAAGGTCGAGATCGACGGAGCGCACAAGCACATACCGGTGTGCTTGCGGCACGACTGGTTCGTGCTGGAAGGGTTCAACGCACACAGCAGCAGGGGCGGGGTGGTCTCGCTGAGCCGCGCGAACCACAATGTGATCCGTCGGATCTGTGCCTGGGACTCGGCGGATGGGAATACATCGACTTTCGGCGTGCACCACGGCGAGCACAACCTGATCGAAGACTGCGCCGGGTGGGGGATCGCGCGCAAGATCTACAGCGGTTCGTATTTCGGCGACTACCTGACGCTGCGCCGCTGCTGGGGCCGATGGGAAGGCTGCCATCATATCGGGCCGAAGAAGACCTACACGTTGGCCTACGAGAACTACCATATGCTCATCGAGAATTGCCTCGGCACCTGGAGCGGGGAGCGGGTCAAGGAAGAATATGCGCTGATCGTCAGCAACAAGCCCGAGCATCCGAAGGCGAACCAGAAGATGAGGAACCATGCCGTCGACCAGGCGCAGGCGATCTTCGGTTTCGACGGGATCGGGAAATACCCGCACAAGAGCCAATATGCGAATTCCAGACTGCTGGGTTGTATGGCCTATCTGCACGGCACGGACCGCTTTCAGGGGCACAGCTGTTTCGTGATCAACAAACTGAACTCGATCGACTTCGCGAACAACGTGGCCTACATCGAGCCCGGCGCGCACCCCGAGAAGTACACCTTCCGGCTGGGCGGCGCGGGCCGCATCAACAGCGGGCGGACGGCGGGCGGCGAGAACCTCAAAGCGTGCAGCCTCACGGGGATTGGCGGCACGGGCTCAGAGATCAAGAACGACGTCTGGGGCGGCGAGCATGTCCTGGAAGGCGCATCGGTCGCGGAGCTGTTCGGCAACGGCGACAACGCCTACACGAGCAAGCGCGGCGCGGATATCTATCACCGCTACAAGGACGGCGTGCTCACCGACGAGCCGCTCTGGCCCTGGCCCATGGACCAGCGGATCAAGGAGGCCATGGCGCGCAGCGGCAGCCGGTCCGTCACGCACGGCATGCAGAACGTGCCCGAGGGTATGGACGGCACGGTGACCGGCGCGATTCAGTCGATGTTCGGGCCAATTCCGAACGTGAACGGGGGCAACTGAGTCGATCGGTGGACCGCGGCTCGCGAGGACGCTCGCCCTCCAGGTGGCGTTTCGATCCGTCTACTGGGCGAGGCTGTCTCGGTTTCCTATGGGCGCATCGGATCGAACGAATGGAGGGCGAGCGTCCTCGCGAGCCGGGGCTACTCGCACGACATATGGAGGCAGAGCACGCGTCATGCAAATACGGGACTATCTATCCCGCGTCGCAACGGAGATAACCGACAACTCACTCGCCGGTATCGACTCCCTCGACGGCTGGCAACGCGCGCGGCCGGAGCTTCTGCGCAGGTTCCTGGACATGCAAGGCATTCTCCACTTCCCGCCCGAGGGCGAGCGTTCGCCGCTGAACACCGCGATCACCGGCGTGGTGGAACGCGACGATGTCACCATCCACAAACTTCACTTTCAGTCGTTGCCGGGTTTGTACGTTACCGGCAACCTGTATGTACCCAACGGACTGAACACACCGGCGCCCGCAGTCCTCTACGTATGCGGGCACGCGAGCGGGCAGAAGGTGCATTACCAGGCGCACCCGCGCCGGTGGGCGCAGCTCGGGTTCGTGACGCTCATCATCGAGACCATCGAGTTCGGCGAATTGCCCGGCGATCATCACGGCGCCTCTGCGCGCGGCCAGTTCCAATGGCACAGCCGCGGCTACACGCCGGCTGGCGTGGAGGTGTGGAACGCGATCCGCGCGGTGGATCTGCTCCAGGCGCGCCAGGATGTGCTGGGCGACAAGATCGGAATTACCGGAATCTCCGGCGGCGGGTTCATCACCTGGCAGGCGGCGGCGGCCGATACGCGGATCGCCGCCGCTGCGCCGGTTTGCGGCACGTTCACCGTCAAATCCCAGGTCGGCGAGCGGTATTGGGACGACAACTGCTACTGTGCGTTCTGGCCGAATGCCTATCGCCAGGACCAGTCCCTGTGCGGCGCGCTGATCGCGCCGCGCCCGCTGCTGGTCGCCTCCGCCGAAGCGGACAAGTGCTTCAGCATCGCGTCGGTCCGCGAGACGATGGGCAAGATCGAACGGATCTACGGATTGCACGGCGCCGCCGATACGTGCCGGCTGGTCGTGACGCCCGGCGAGCACGCCTATTCCCCGCGTTCGATCGCCGAGATCTTCGCGTTCTTGCTGAAACACCTGAAGGGGAAGGAGCCCCCGCTCGAGGCACTCCAACAACTGGCCGGGGAAGCCGAGCCGAAGGAGACGCTCCGGGTCTATGTGAACGGGCCGCCGGCCGACGAGCGGACGACCACGATCCATGATACCTTCGTCCCGAAGGCCGCCGCGCCCCTTGTCGAGACGGCGCAGGACGTCGCGCGGTTGCGGGTGGAATTGGTGGAGAACCTGCGGCGCATGACGTTCGGGCATTTCCCCGAGAACCCCTGCGAGCCGGACTGGGAGGTGCTGCGCGAGTATGAGGCGCCGGGCGAAGGGCGGTATACGCGGATCGCATTCAGCTCGGAGCCTGAGATTCGGCTCTACGCTGAGTTGTTCCGGCTGGCGCCGGCAGAGGGGGACGGCGTGCCGGTCCTGATCCATCTCGATTCGCCGGCGGGCGGCCGGCGCGAGTTCAGCACGTTCATCAAGGGGTTTGACGAATCGTGGCTGCGGCTTGGCGTGAGCTGCCGCGGTGTGGGCGAGGCCGCATGGGGCCAGCACCACGACATGCAGCGCCATATCCGGCGCTGCGCGGTGATCACCGGCCGCACGGTCGCGTCTATGCAGGTGTATGACGCGCTGCGCGCAATCGAACTCGCGCGGAACATGCCGATGATCCGCGCGGCGCGTATCATGATCGCCGGGCAGGGCCAGACCGCGGTGGTCGCCCTCTACGCCGCGCTGCTGGCCGAGGATGTCGACGCCGTGATCCTCTCGAACCCGCCGCCGACGCTCGACATGCCGGGCAACCCGGACGGAACGGGCGACGCCATCGAACTGCTGAACGCCTTGCGCTTCACCGATCTGGCCTACACCGCCGGCCTTCTGTTCCCCATGAATCTCGTCTTCGTCGGCGAGCGGCCCGCGATGTACCGATGGACCGAGGAACTGTATCGGCGGCTGGGCCGCGAGGCCGTGCACGTGGAGCGGCTTGAGCAGTACAAACCTGAGCAGGCCGATTCCCGAGCCGCCGCGCCTGTCTGACCCGGGAATCCGACGCTCCAGCCTCAGAGACGAAAAGCGATCCAACCCTCCAGACGCAGGGCTTTGAGAGGCGAAGGGGTCAGGTCTTTAACATATTAGTTTACGCCTTAGTTAATATACTAAAGACCTGACCCCTTTGCCTCTCGGGTGGGTGCGCGGACGCGCTTTTCGTCAACCTAGACGGACTCGTCGCGGGGCCAACTAGGAAGTGAACCGAGATTTCGCGTAATACGACCCGCCCCCTGCGCCCCTCTCTCTCGAATCGGATGACATGCCCATGCGGCGACCTGGCCCCTCGACACCCCATTACAAAAAGGCCGGTTCTTGTAATAGCCTCGCGCGTCGGCCCCCCGCTACGATGGCATCGTTCGAGAAGGATTTGACGCCGATTTTGCATTCTCTTGACACTTCGGCGACTCCGAAACGCGAGAGTATGCGGCGTGTGTTCAAGAGTATGCGGCGTGTGTTCAATTGAAGGACGATCTTGCTCGACACCATCAGCGAATTCCAGCAACGCAGGAGGTGCATCCATGCGACCAAGACGGACACGCAGGTTCTGGGTGGGGATTGTTCTGTGTACGTTGCTCGTTGCTGGGTGGCGGCTCAAGCCGTGGTTGGCGGATATGCTCAAGGGCCGCCCCGCGCCGGAACCGCCGGTGTCGGCGGCGAACACGCCGGCGGCGCGGGACGAGTCGGGCGGTGTAACCGCGGAACACGTGCGCGATGTCGCATCGTCCGCCGCCGATTCAGTCCGGCAATCGGAATCCACCGAGGCGGACGCTGAAGGGCGGACGCCCCCGTCGTTGGGGCTGGATCCTCTGTTCACCGATGCGACGGTGCGGGATCACCGGCCGCTGCCGCCTGACGCGCGAGGCCGAGTCCGGCGCACGCGCCTACTGAAGACACACTTCAAGTATCCGCTCCTGCGTGTCGATGAGACGTTGGCGGTGGACGCCGCCACGGGGCCTGAGCGCGTTGTGGCGCGCACCGCGGTGGTTGCCGATCATATTCTCGTCAAGTTGCGGCCCGGCATGACGGAGGACGATCTCGGCGTGCTGAACGCGAAATACCGGGCCCGGATCCGCAAGAAGATGTACGCGCCCGGCATGTACCTGGTGGAATTGCGTGGTGCGAATCTGGACTCCGTGGAGCGGGCAGTCCGAGAGTATTCGCAGGAACCGCTCGTGGTGAAGCACGCGGAGCGTGACTATATCGTGCAGGCCGTGCGTACGCCGAACGACCCGCGCTACGCAGAGCTATGGGGGCTGCACAACACCGGCCAAACCGGCGGCGCGGCGGACGCCGATATCGACGCGCCGGAAGCGTGGGATATCGCCACAGGCACTCGTGCCACGCTGGTCGGAGTGATCGACACGGGCGTGGACTACACGCATCCGGATTTGGCGCCCAACATCTGGACGAACCCCGGCGAGACGGGCACGGACACGAACGGCCTGGACAAGGCGAGCAATGGTGTGGATGACGACGCCAACGGGTTCGTCGACGACGTGCACGGCTGGGATTTCTACAACGACGACTCGGACCCGATCGATGACCACTACCACGGCACGCACTGCGCGGGCACGATCGGGGCGGCAGGCGACAACGGCGAAGGCGTGGCCGGCGTGAACTGGCGTGTCTCGATCGCCGCGTTGAAGTTCCTGAGCTCCGGCGGAAGCGGCTCGATCTCGGACGGCATCGACGCGGTTTACTATGCCACGGCGCTGCGCGTGAAGCTGACCTCCAACTCGTGGGGCGGCGGCGGCTCGTCGCAGGCGATGATCGATGCGATTGAAGACGCCCGCGCGAACGGGATCCTGTTCGTCGCCGCGGCCGGCAACAGCGCGCAGGACGCGGACGTCAGCCCCATGTACCCGGCCGCGTACGAGAACGCCAACATCATCTCCGTCGCCGCGATCGACCACAAGGACGCGCTCGCGTATTTCTCCAACTACGGTGCGATCAGCGTGGATGTCGGCGCGCCGGGCGTGGACATCCTCTCGTGCAAGCTGGACGGCAGCTACGGCACGGCGAGCGGCACGTCGATGGCCTGCCCGCACGTGGCGGGTGTGTGCGCATTGTTCCTGTCGCAGATGCCGACCGCACCACCGGACCTCACGAAGAGCTGGCTCCTGGACACGGCGGAGCCGACCGCCGCGCTGGCGGGCAAGTGTGTCTCCGGTGGGCGCGTGAACGCGTTCGGTCTGATTCAGCGTACGGCCGGCCCCTGGATCGCGCTGCGGTCAGTGGCGCACGACGACGATGCAGCCGGCGGCACCGCCGGCAACGGCGACGGATTGGTGAACCCCGGCGAGACAGTCGGGCTTGACGTGACACTGGCCAGCGTGGGCACATCGAACGTGACGGGCGTGGTCGCCTCTTTGGCGACGCGGCCGGAAATGGACGCGGTGCTGGTCCCGCGCGGGAGTGTCTGGAAGTACCTCGACAACGGCTCCGACCAGGGCACAGCCTGGCGTGGCACAGGCTTCGACGACGGCGCCTGGAGCGAAGACGACGCCCAACTCGGTTACGGTGACGGTGACGAGGCCACCGTCGTAAACTACGGGCCGGAGGAGACGAACAAGTATGTGACCACGTACTTCCGGCACACGTTCACGGCCGACGCCGGGGACGTGTCGAGCCTGACCCTGCGGTTGCTGCGAGACGACGGCGCCGTGGTCTACCTCAACGGGACAGAAGTGCACCGGGACAACATGCCGGCAGGCGTGATTGACTACCGCACTCTGGCCTCCGCGGGGGTAGGGGGCGCGGATGAACGGGCATACGTCGAGGCCGCGCTGGAGCACACGCTTTTGGCGGACGGCACGAACACGCTCGCCGTGGAGGTGCACCAGGCGGACCCGGGCAGTTCCGACGTTTCTTTCGACCTCGAACTGGCCGCGCGCGTGACGGCGGATTTCCCTGTCTCGATTGTGCAGGACACCGTCACGTTTGGCGATATGCCATCGCAGACCGAGCAGACCGCAGGTCAGTACGTGCTGGCGCTCGACCCCGATATCCAGACGCCCTATACGATCCCGTTCGAGTTGGCGATCAGCGACGCGGCCGGCAACGGGTGGACCGGCCGGTTCGACATCGCGGTCTACACCTCGAGCGAGGTCGTGGGTACGGTGACACTGGACGGCGCGCCGCTGGAAGGCGCGTCCGTCGTCTACACGGGTACGGTGAGCGGGGCGGCGACAACGGCGGTCGACGGCACGTACTGGTTCACGGCGGCTGACGGAAGCTATGCCGTGCATGCCGAGAATGGCGATTTCCTGCCCACGGATCCCGTCCAACTGACCGTGCCGCCGGACCGTTCGGGCGTCAATCTTGCGTTCACGAACGTCACACTCAGCGGGACCGTGACCGAGGCTGGCACCGGCGCCCCTGTCCCGGGCGCCCTCGTGCGCTACAGCGGGCCCATCGACGGCACGGCAACCACAGACGCAGCGGGCGTCTATAGCATCACCCGTGGATTCGGCCGAGACGCTGAACTCGGGCTGTACGCCTGGAAGCATGGTTATCTGCTGCCTGCCCTGCGCCGCGTCGCCTGCCCGCCCGGTCATGCGGACCTCGATTTTCAGCTCGAGCCGGGCACGTATACGGTGGACGTGCTCGACACGCTCGGCGGCGGGGCGGCGGCCGGCAGCGCGCTGAACACCAACGGGAAAATTGCCGGTGCGTCCTACATTCGAATGCACGACTACACGATGCACGCTGTCCTGTGGGCGGACGGCGTGCCGCAAGACCTCGGTACGTTGGGCGGGTCCGACAGCCAGGCAAGTGCGATCAATGAGGCGGGGCATGCCGCAGGCTATTCCTATGGGGCGGGCGACTCGAACTATCATGCGTGTCTGTGGGTCGGGACGAACCTCACCGATCTCGGCACGCTCGGCGGCGACTACAGTTTGGCCTACGGGATGAACGACGCCGGCCAGGTCGTCGGCTACTCGTACCTGTCGAGCACTTCCCGGTACTACCACGCTGCCATTTGGGAGGGCGCGCAACCGTCGGATCTCGGCACGCTCGGCGGCCGATACAGTCTGGCGTTGGACATCAACAATGCCGGGTTGGCCGTCGGCGATTCCGACATATCGAGCACTTCCTACGTCTACCATGCCGCGGCCTGGACGCACGGAGCGGCCCCGACGGATCTGGGGACCTTGGGCGGCAACTACAGCCGCGCCTACGCGGTCAACGACTCCGGCACGATCGTCGGATGGGCCAGCCGGGAAGACGACATGTGGATGCGTGCCGCGATCTGGGAAGGCGGGCAGGCTCGCGCGCTGCCGGAGCCGGGCGAGGGGAGTGCCGCTTACGACATCAACAGCGCCGGACGCGCGGTCGGGTACGGCGTGCTGGCCAACGGCGAGACGGTGCACGCGTTCCTATGGGACAGCGGCGTGCGGGTGGATCTGAACGATCTGCTGCCGACGAACAGCCCGTGGGAATTGCGTGCCGCCACGGCGCTGAACGACGCCGGCGAGCTTGTGGGGTATGGCTACCAGGACGAGGTGCTGCGTTACTTCGTGATGCGCGTGGCGCCGGTCGCCGCACGGCCGCCTCTCGCGCAAGATGCGGATGTCGTGACGGAGGCGGACACGCCGGTTGGAATCACATTGGCCGCCACAGATTCAGACGGCGATCCCCTGCGCATCACGGTCCTCGATTGGCCGTGTTACGGCACGCTCTCCGGCACGCCGCTCACCGTCACCTATACGCCGCGGCGTGATTATGCCGGGGGCGACAGCTTCACCTTCCGTGCCTTTGACGGGCAGCTCTACAGCGAGCCGGCAACGGTTTCCGTCACAGTCACCGACGCCGACACGCTGTTGCTCGCCTATAACGATTTCGGTTGCACCGGCGCCTCTTGGGAATGGCTCCTGACAAACGTGACGACCTACACGCGCACGCAGAGCGGCTTCCTGCTCGACTATCGCACCGGCGTGGAGTCCGGCGTGCGGCTGACTCTCGATGACGGGGGCGGACCGCCCGACGCGTGGTACGGCGAGAACCCGGCCTACATGACCGAGGCGTTCCAGGTTTTCGGCGGCATCGTGGACGGCCAGAGCGCGATCGGACCCGCGGACAAGCCGGTGACCATGACGTTGGACGGGTTGGATCCGACGTTGAAGTATGACGTGGCGCTCTACTGCGACGGCGGTTGGTGGGCGTCATCCGGCTCAATGACGTGCGTCGGGCTGGCCGGCGCCGACTACTTCGAGAACCTTTCCAGTTTCGGGGCCGTCTACGCGGGCCCCACCGATTCCGAAACACGTATTTGTACCGAGGACAACTGGAAGTCGGGACTCGTGGTCCGGTACGCCAACGTGGAACCGGGCACCAATGGGCAGGTCACGCTTGCCGTTTCCGACGGCGGGTCCAGCTACGCCCCGGACTGGTATGTGAATGCGCTTGTCCTGCGCGCGCGTGAGGGCCGGCACGACGGCACGCGGCTGCGCGCGCGCGTGGCGGCGGGTACAGACGACGCGGAAGAGAGCGCCTTGGACGGGGCCATGTCTCTGGACAGTTCGGACCTGGAACTTGGCCACGAATCGGCCGGCGCGGGCCACGACCAGCTTGTCGGCCTGCGCTTCGCCAACCTGGCCGTGCCGCAGGGCGCGCGGATTGCTCGCGCCTACGTGCAGTTCCAGACCGACGAGGTGACGGCGGGTCCCGTCTCGCTCGAGATCCGCGGCCAGGCTATTGACGACGCGGCCCCGTTCGCGGCGGCGGCTTCCAACATCTCGCTGCGCGCGCGCACGGCCGCCGCCGTCTCGTGGGCGCCCCCCGCTTGGAACGTGGCGGGTGAGGCCGGCTCCGCGCAGCGCACGCCGGACCTCTCGGCACTCATCACGGAGATTGTCGGCCGCGCCGATTGGCAACCGGGCCACGCGTTGTGTCTGATCATCACGGGCACGGGTCAGCGCACGGCCGAAGCCTTCGAAGGCGATGCGGCCGGTGCGCCCGAACTGTTTGTCGAATACACAACCGTGCCTGCCGCACCGAGCGATCTGACCGCGCAGGCCGCCTCGTGGAGCACCGTCGAGTTGGGTTGGACCGACAACAGCGCTAACGAGGAGCGATTCAAGATCGACCGCCGTCGGAGCGACGGAAGCTGGGCCGAGGTTGGGCTGCCGCCTGCAGACGCGAGCGCCTGGACCGACCAAGGCCTCTCGGCCGACACGATTTTCGAGTACCGTGTCCGGGCGTGGAACTTGACCGGGTCGTCTGCGCCGTCACCCATCGCGACGGTCATCACGCCGGAGGGGCCGCCGGCCGCGCCCGCCGGCCTGGTCGCCGCAGTAGCGGGAAGCTCCCGCATCGATCTTGCCTGGGAAGACAGAAGTGAAAACGAGGAGGGGTTCCGAATTGCGCGGCGCCGCAGCGGGACCTCCACATGGCAGACGTGGACGGTGGCGCGCGATGTGCAGACCTATGCCGACACGGGCTTGACCGCCGACACCCTGTTCTACTACACGGTACGGGCCTATAACGCTGCGGGACAGTCGGCCTATTCGCCGGTCGCGTCGGCTCGGACCGATCCGAGCGGCCCGGAACGGACGGTTGAAGTGCGGGTCGCCGCCAGCGCCGACGATGCGGAGGAGTCGATTTTGTCCGGCTCCATGTCGCTCCACAGTTCCGACCTCGAACTGTGCCGCGACGCCGACGATCAGATCGTCGGTATCCGGTTTGCCGGGCTGCGGATCCCGCGTGGTGCGTTCATCCGTAGCGCGTACGTGCAGTTCCAGGTCGACGAAGCGAGCATCGAGCCCACGGACCTGATGGTGCGGGGCGAGGCGACGGCCGATGCGGCGACGTTCCTCACGAACGCGAACGATATCTCCTCGCGCCCGGTCACGCAGACCGCCATCGGTTGGCAGCCTCCGCCGTGGGATACGGTCGGCGAGGCGGGATCGGCTCAGCGCACCCCGGACCTCGCCGCCGTGGTGCAGGAAATCGTGGATCAGCCCGGATGGACATCGGGCAACGCGTTGGCACTCATGTTCACAGGCAGTGGCCGGCGCACGGCGGAGTCGTACGACGGCAGCGCGGCCGCCGCACCCCTCCTGCATGTTCAGTACCGTATCGTGACCCCGAGTGTGGCCGATGTGCGCGTCGCGGCGAGCCCCGACGACGCTGAGGAGGCGGTGGGCTCCGGCCTCGTGCAGACGGCAAGTTCGGATCTGGAACTGTGCCGGGAGGCCGACGACCAGCTTGTCGGGATTCGGATCACGGGACTGCCGATCCCGCCGGAATCCGTGATCCTGCGCGCGTACGTGCAGTTCCAGACCGACGAGACCACAACGGAACAGACCGACTTGACCATCCGGGCCGAGGCCGCGGACAACGCGGCGGCGTTCGAGTCGACCGCAGGCAACATCTCCTCGCGCCCGCTCACGGACGTGTCCGTCGCCTGGCAGCCGCCGGCGTGGAACACGGTCGGCGAGGCGGGCGCCGCCCAGCGCACGCCCGAGTTGGCCGGGCTGATTCAGGCAATCGTAGACCGGCCCGGCTGGGACAGCGGCAACGCGTTGGCATTGGTCTTCGCCGGCAGTGGCCGGCGTACGGCCGAGGCGTATGACGGCGATTCGGCCGGTGCGCCGCTGTTGCACGTGGAGTATCGCGGAACACAGTCGACCCGGCTTGCCACCGGCGTCGATGCGCCGGGAGACGATGCGGAGGAGACCGTTGAATCCGGCACCGTCCACCTCAGGAGCTCAGACATGGAACTCGTCCGGGACGGCCAGGACCAGTTGGTTGGCATCCGGTTCGCCGTATTGAAGGTGCCCTATCAGGCCACGATCGTGAGCGCACATGTCCAGTTCCAGGCCGACGAGACAGGAACCGAAACAACGGACCTACGCGTTCGGGCTGAGACCAGCGATCACGCCGTCGGCTTCGAGTCCGGCGTGAGCAATATCTCCGGGCGTGCACTGACCGCTGCCGCGGTCTACTGGACTCCGCCCGCATGGAACACGGAAGGCGAGACCGGTGCGGCGCAACGCACGCCGGACTTGTCGGGCGTCGTTCAGGAAATCGTGGATCGGCCGGGGTGGGCCTCGGGCAACGCGTTGGCGCTGGTCATCACCGGCAGCGGCCGGCGCACGGCCGAGTCGTACGACGGCGATCCGGCAGGCGCCCCGGTGTTGCAGATCGCCTACATCGGCGGCGAAGCCGATCCGGACGCGGACACCGACGATCTACCCGACGCCTGGGAGCGGGTCGTATTCGGAGACACGACCCAGGAGGCGACCGACGATCACGATGGCGACGGGGTCTCGAATTGGGCCGAGTACATCGCCGGGACCGATCCGACGACCAATGCAGTGTTCTTTGGCGTGGATATCGAACTGGATCCGGACGTCGGGCAGATCTACGTCTCGTTCCCGACGGTCCCGCTTTCCGGGCCCGGGTACGCGCCGTACGGCGCGCGCCTGTACGATCTGCAGGCTACCGACACCATGCTGCCCAGCGCCGTCTGGACAGGCGTGCCGGGCTACACCAACATCGTCGGGTTCGGCCAGACCGTCGTCCTGACCAACGTGGCCACGGCCGACCCCGCGTTCTACCGCGCGCGCGTCTGGTTGGAGTAGTCGCCGATGGCCGGCGGGGGGGGGGGGGG
>JAFGHX010000192.1 GCA_016929905.1 Kiritimatiellia bacterium | reverse complement strand
TTGCGCTGAAAAACCTCGGCGCGGGTGGAACCGCGCCCTCCAGTGCGCCATATCGTGTGGTTTGGAGGGCCGGGTTCCACCCCGGCCTGGCCTTTGATGGGTTTTTTCAGCGCAATCTGTATTGAAGGGATGACTCCTCATGCCGAAACCGGGGAAACCAAGGGCAGGTCGATTGTCGCACCGTCTTGCGAAGAAGTCGATTGCGCTTTTGCCGCAGGTGACGTTGGGCTTGATGAGAGGCAAAGACGGGCTTGCCGGTCAGCAGTCTCCACGGCGGCCGTACGGTCAACTGGGCGCCCGAGGAGGCCGGACCCCGCTATTCCAGCCAGACGCGCGCGCGGTAGATGCGGAACTGGCCGCCGGGGTCCGTGTAGGGCACGGTCTGGCCGGAGCCGAGTATGTCCTCGTAGCCGGGCAGGGCCTGCCAGGCGGCGGCAGGCTCGAGCCCGGCGCGTTCTTCGAGCGCGTAGTGGCGGGTCAGGCCGTCATAGCCGGGCCCGGCCGCGGGTACGGTCTGGAACTCCACGATGATCCGGGCGTCGCGGACCCGAGCCCCGAGTCTGAGGCAGGCGGTCTTGTCGCGGGGATCCGTGCCCGCGATCCACTCCTCGAGGTTCGGGACGCCGTCGCCGTCCGGGTCGCCGGAGTCGGCCCGATCCGCCGGATCCGTCAGATCGGCCAGATGCGTCTGCTCCCAGGCGTCGGGCAGCCGGTTCCGATCGGCGTCGGCGCTGCGGGCGAGGGTTGGGGGCACCAGGTTGACCTGCGCATTGAACAGACAGTCGCTGGACCCGGCGAGCGAGACATTGAAGACCTGCGCGGCGAGCGCGTTCGGGCCGGGCAGGAGTTGGGGGAGTTGGGCGCCGGTCAGCACGAGCTTGAGCGTGGCGTTCCCGTACGCGCTCGCCGTGGCGTTCACAGGCACGAAGCTGCCGGGCTCGCCGGCGACGTTCGCGCGCGCGAGTTCCCGGCCGTTGAGCCAGAGGATGAGCCCGTCGTCGTAGTCGATTTCCAGCTCGATGGCGCCGACGAGGAGCGGGTCCGCGATGTCGAGGGTGCGGCGCAGGAAGATGGAGGTGTACCGCCCTTGCATGTCGGCAAGGATCGTGCCGGCGGTGACGGGCGTCCCGTACCCGATTGGCGTGGCGCCTTCGGCCCACGCCGAGTCATCGAAGAATGCCTGGCGCCACGCGCTTGCGGGCTTCGAGGCCTCCGCGGTGCCTTTGCGATAGCGCCAGGGCGTGCCCCGCGCCAGGGTGGGGGGCGGCGCTTCGACGGTGCGCAGGCGCAGCGCGTTCAGGTAGTAACGGCCGGCCGCGCCGGTCCCGTTCCAGGCGGGCACACGGATGCGTATTTCGCCGTCGGCGCCCGGTTCGATCTGGTCGTAACGCGCGACGAACCCGTTCTCCGAATTGTACCCGTTCGCGATCGCGGTCGTGTCGTCGGTCAGACCGGCGGTTCCGATCATCGCACCGGCGCTGGAGGTATTGACGAACCCTTCCACGTCTTCGAGGATCGTCGTGGTGGTGCGCGCGCCGTACGCGGGGTCGGCGCGGTTCCCGAACAGGGTCAGCTCGTAGCGGCGCGCGCCGGCGAGCCCGGCAATCGCGAGGGTCAGTTCGTTTGTCGCATAGTCGAGCACGCCGCGGCAATCGACGATCCCGCCGAAAATGGCGGCCGCTTCGGTCCCGGCCGCGGCGTTCGCGCCGACATCCGTGGCTTGTCCGCCTTGCACGCTGAGGGCGAGGGTGACGGGGATGTACTCGCCGGTACGGTGATCCCGGAGCAGGCCGGATTGGCCGCGGCCGAGTCCGGTGATGTTCGCGGCTTGCTGCCCGCCGGCCCAGCACAGGTCGTTGTAGGCGTCGAATGTGCAGGCATCGGGCCGCGGCGTGACGACGCCGACAGGCTCGCCGTACGGGCCCAGCCCGCCGTTGTTGGTCCCGCGCAGCTTGAAGAAGTAGGCGGTGTTCGGGTTGAGTCCGCTCACCGTGTACGCGGTGGTGTTGGCGGGCAGAGAGACCGCCGCGATATCGTACCAGTACGCGCCGTCGAGACTGATGCGCAGCATGTAGTCGGCTTCGTTCGCCAGATCGTCCCAGATCAGCCGCACGGAGTCGGACGAGATCTCTGCCGCCGTGAAGCCCGCCGGCGCGGGCGGGATCGGTTCCGGAATGAAGATACTGACCTGGATCGCGACCGGGCTGTTGGCCGCGCCGGATCCGGTCGCCTCGATCCGGATGGTGCGCTCGTACGTGCCGGGCGAGAGGTCGGCGGTCGTGAAGGCAATCGTGTGCGTGCGTTCTTCACCGGCGTCCAGCGAGCTGCCCGACGACGGCCAGACGCTGAACTTGCCGGTCTGCTCGACCACGTTGTAGTCGAGCCGGCCCGTCCCTCCGTTCCAGACCCGGAAGGTCGCGGCCGCGGCGTTCTGGCCGACGAGCGCCGAGACGTCGATGCGCGTGCGGCTGACCGCGATTACGGGCGTTACGTCGGTCCGGGCGCTCGCCGGGCCGACGTAGGCGGAATCCCCGACTCCGTTCTGGGCGCGGACCTTGTAGGAGTAAGTCGTGTAGGGCGTCAGCCCGGAGTCGATCACGCTCGTGACGTTCGGCCCAACAAAAAGCGGGGCCAGCGTGTTGAAATCGATCCCGTCCAGGCTGCGCCGGATCTTGAACTGCGTCTCGTCGTCGCTGCGGTCGGTCCAGCCGATTTGGATCTCCGTGTTGGAGAGGGCGCGGGCCGCCACGTCTGCCGGTTCGGCCGGCGCGGCCGGCTCGCGGTACTCGATGTGCAGGAGCGGCGCGCCGAACGAATCGCCTTCGTACGATTCCGCTACCCGCCGGCCCGTGCCGCGGATCAGCAGGACCAGATCGTTGCCGTCCTGCCAGCCCGCGCGGTTGACGATTTCCTGAATGATCGGGGCCAGGTCCGGCGTGCGCTGCTGGGTCCAGGCCCGGCGCTGCTCGTACCAGCCGACCGGCTGCCAGGCGACGGAGGCCGCCGTGCGCGCTCTGCCGCTCAGACTGTAGGCGGCGGCCGTGAGCGCGGGCGCGTCGTCCGCGGCCTGCCCCTCGATCGTCAGCGTGCAGGCGCCTGAGCTGGCTTCGTCGGCTTTGAACTGGACGTACGCGGCCAGAATCGTGCTGGCGCGCCGAATCCCCGCGTTCGTGAAGCGCAGCGCCACGATCTGCGGCGCCGCGTCCGTGCCGAGTTCCAGGTCGCTGCTGCCCAGGCCGACCGCGCCCGTCTCGCGGTTCTCCTCCGCATCCTGGTCGCCGGCGCCGATGCGGATGTTGACGTGGTCCTCTTGCGTGACCGACGGCAGCGGCCCGTACTGGCTCACGCGCTCGACCACGCTCGACACCCCGTTCTCGGACCAGTACGGCTCGCGGATCAGCCAGACCATGTACCAGGGATTCACGCGCTCGACCACGTACTCGAGCATCTCCTGCGGCGTCTGCGGCGCGCCGGTGTAGGGGTTGATGATCCTGTCGTAGTTGAAGTACTGCACCTCCGGCTTCGTCGAGATCACGTCGTGATACGCGAGGAACAGCGGGTTGATGTTGATCTGCTGATGCGCCAAGCCGGTGGCCGTGTCCGGCCAGCCGATGCCGACGGGCATCTGCGCCAGTTCCGCGACGAACGGCGCAAATTCGTACGGCGCCCAGTTGATCCCCTGCCAGACCTGCTTGTCCGGCAGCGCCTGGCGGCAGGCGGCCGCAATGTCGATGAAAACCTGGCGCTGGACGCTCGGGGACCAGCCGTACATGTCCGGCCCCAGGGGTTTCTCGAAAGCGGATTCGCCAAGGTAGAGGCCTTCCACGTAGGGCTCGCCGTTGAATCGCGCGCCTAACGCGGCGATAAGCCCCATCAGACGCGCCTTCACGTTCGCGTTCCACAGCAGCGACATCCAGCCGCCGCCCTTGCGCGCGTAGTTTCCGTAGTGGCCGGCGTCGCCGCCGTAAATCGCGTTGTCCCACATGTAGCCCGGCGTATACGGCGGGCCGCTGCCGAACTGTACGTGATTGAGATCCACCATCAGACGCTTGCCCCTGCTGCGCAAGCTCCGAAGGTCCGCCTCGATCAACGAGAAGTCGTAAACACCCCGCGCCGGTTCCAGAACCGACCACGCGTAGCCTTTCATCGCACCCACGAACAATGTATTGGTCCTGAGAAACTCGAAGCCCGAGCCCTTGGTCCCGGCCTTGCCTTCCTCGGCCGGCCAGACCCGGGCGTAGTAGCCCGGATGGAATTGTGAAGGGTCGACGGTCGAGGGGGAGGTCGCGTAGCCGGTGGGACTTGTGCAGAGATGAGCGAGCAGACACGAGAGAACACACCATCCGGCGGCACGGCCGCGACGGTATCGTCTGGCGACAGGGTTTCCCATGGCCGCCCTCCGACGCTGGCTCTGATGAGCGATCTTTAGCGACACCACATCTTTTCGCGTGCCTTGCGCACAGCGCGCAAACCCACGCAGATCTGACTGAACGTCCCCGGGCTGGACGGGGCTGCAAGAGCCCCGCCCTACCTGTTATACGGTTGTCTGCCCGCCGGATATCCCCGCCTCTTCGCTCTTTCGCTGGAACGGGAGGTGCAGGCGCGGTTTTTCGCCGGAAATGGGGGTGGTCGAAGTGGCCCGGCGCGTCGGGCAAAGACGGACGCCGGCGCTGGCGGGAAACGTGAAATCGGAACGCCCGGGCTGCCTTCCGTCTTCTCGCGCCAGTGCGCCCTTCAACACCCGTCACCAGAGCCGATTCCGCTTCTCATTCGCCAAGGCTCGGTGACGGGGGAAGATCGGTTTGCCCGTGATGGGCTTGCCAGTCACCCTGCCGCGAGTGGAGCGAGCGGCTCTGGCGACTGGCGCAGCCCGCCGTAGCCTGGGCGAAGGCGGGCACCCCCTAGGGGAATCGAACCCCTCTTTCCAGGATGAGAACCTGATGTCCTAGCCGATAGACGAAGGGGGCGCAAGTTCGGTAAGACCAGAACAGACTAACCCAACAGGCTCGTAAGGTCAACCGCCAAATGGAGCAGGGCTAGGCGTGCGGCCCGGACAGAGCCGGGCCCTCCAGAGATGCGTGATTCGGATGGAGGGCCGGCCTCTCCGCCACTGGCGGATCTTCGACGTGCCGGCCGCCGTCCGGCGCAATCCCATCAACTCAGCCTGGCGAATTGCAGGTCCCGAATCCCCAATCTCCAATTTCCAGTTTCATCCGAGCAGCGGCTTCAACTCATCCCACAGCTCCAGCAGCGATTGCGGGATCACCTTCGTGTCGCCGAGGACGGGCATGAAGTTGGTGTCGCCGTTCCAGCGCGGGACAATGTGGGTATGCAGGTGGGTCTCAAGCCCGGCGCCGGCGACCTTGCCGATGTTAAACCCCACGTTGAAGCCGTCCGGGCAGACGGCCTTGCGCAACGCCGCGATAGCGTCGACCGTCAGGTCCATCATCTCGAGCCGTTCTTCGGGCGTCAGCTCGCCGGCGTCGGCGATGTGACGGATAGGCAGGGCCATCAGGTGCCCGTTGTTGTATGGGTAGCGGTTCATGACCACCGCGCAGCTCTTGCCCCGCTTCAGCAGCAGTTCTTCGCGCTCGTCAGCGCTTGCCAGAATCCGGCACAGAAAACAGCCTCCTTTGTCCGGCTTCCGGACGTACTCCAGCCGCCACGGCGCCCATAGTCGTTCCATCGGTTGTGCCCCTTTGTCCTTGCCGCTCAACGCGGCTTGTGATCCATGCCGAGTGAGTGCCCAGCAGAATAGCCGCAAACAGGCACAAAGGGCATAAAAAAAGGAGAGGCGCAAGAGGCCGAATGACACGCGAGCAGCCCGATACATATGTTGCCGCTTCGATAGTGCACGAGTTCGGGGAGCGGAGAGACAACGGCGACGATCCGTTGCCGAGCATCCCAGACCTTCCCGCTGGAGGGCGAGGCTGTGCCGAGCCGCTTCCACGGGCAAGTCGGGGACTGGCGGGCGGCTCGGCACAGCCTCGCCCTCCAGCAGAAAGAACACCAGACGTTCCCGGACGAGAACGGTTGACGAGGAGACGAGCAGCCGATCGGCGCGCGCACACCGTAGCCGCACAGCGAGACAGATGGGTGTTCAGGATCGAGGTGTCGGCAGGCACGGCCAGAACCCCGAAACCAGAAACCTTTGGGGTTGCATTGCCCGGCCTTTCGTGTTTGCCTGTTCCGGTGTGGTGTGATTCCAGCTTTCAGCAAGGAGGCGAATCAAGATGGAACTGTATCTCATGCAGCACGGCGCGGCGCTGAGCGAGGAGCAGGACCCCGAACGGCCTCTGAGCGAGGAAGGCACGATCCAAATCACGACCAGCGCCAAGGCCATGGCCAAAATGGGGCTGACGTTTGAGTTGATCGTCGCGAGCACCAAGAAACGGTCGAGGCAGACCGCGGAGCTCGTCGCCGCGCAAGTCGGCTATGCGCCCGACAAGATCGTCGAGACCGACGAGGTCAAGCCCAGCGCGACCCCCGAGCAATCGGTGGAGTTCCTCGGTCAGTTCTCCATCAAGCCGACCGTCTTCATTGCCGGCCATATGCCGAACCTGAAACGGATCGCGTCCTATCTCCTGTCGGAAGGGCCGGAGCTCGATATCCACTTCGTCAACGGCGGCCTGTGCCGGATCGATCTGGACCACATGCGCACCCGCACCGCGCAGCTCGTCTACGCGCTGCCGAGGCACATGTTGGCGTTGGTGGCCGGTGGGTGACTGGGGTGATCGTCGTTTTCGCGCCCTTTTCTGCCCGCGAAAGTGCGCGAAAAAGACGCGAAATGCAGGAGACCAGACGGGTCACTATGCAGCAACTTTGAACTGTTTGCGCCTTGCATCGTTCTTCCGGGTACGAAATTCTCTTTGCGGCGCAAACAACTCAAAGTTGCTGCGTCCGCCTTTCTTCCCGTTCTGAGGGCGCTCGTTGCGGGAATCGAGGATTGCCACGAGGCGGACCCAATGGTCGGCTGTCTCACGGCTGTTCCTCGTGGCAATTCTTTCGATTCCTGCAACAACCCTGCGTCGGCAAAGCCAGTCATGCACGGCCCCAACGTCTCTTCCGCTCTCCTTTTCGCGTTTCTTTCGCGAGCTTTCGCGGGCAGTTCTCCGCCGTCGACGGGTGTGCCTACAACCCCCGGAACCCCTTCACCCGATGGAACGTGAGGTAGTTCGCGTCGTGGAAATTGGGGGCGTCGTCGAAGGCCGTGCGGCAGACGGCGATGATATCCTCGCCGTCGAATTGCCAGTCCGCGTATTGGAACCCGACCTTCTCCTCGTCCGCGTGCTCCAGAATGACCGTCTCGGCCCGCCACAGGCGCAGGTCGGCGGATGAACTCAGCGCCAGCACGCTGCGCTGATGCGCGTTGCCCGTGGTGACTTTGTTGACCAGGGCCCAGTAGCGGCGGGAGACCGGGTCGTGGCGTATCGTGAACTTGGACATTCCGCCCGGGAACGGAATGAAGCCGGTCTCGGGCTGGAAAGAGAGTTGCTTGCCGCTTGTCGAGACAGTCGCTGCCGCAGCCCGGCCGAAAGCGGGCACGGTGTTCACCCGCAGGATATTGTCCAGCCCGTCCTGCGGTGTCACCACCACGTTGCCTTCAAGCCAGCCGGGCTGCTCGCCCGGCAGCCAGGCGGGGTCGAACGCCAGTCGGTTGCTGCAAACCCAGTTCTCCGCATCGAGCAGGTTCGACCCGGCCCGCGCCGACATCACGAACGCCCGGAACGTCGCCGGCCAGGTCCCGTGCCCGGCGATGTCTTCCATGGCGCGCCAGACGCGGCCGGCGTGCACGACCACGGGCACCGGCGCCGTGTGGTAACGACCCGTACTCAACAGCAGCCCCGTTGCGCGGTCGCGCGGCGCCGTCCACGTGCGGCCGCCGTCCGTGGAGCGGCGAATGGCAACCGCCCCGTTCGGGCCGCTTGTCCCCATCAGGTAGAGCGCACCGGCGTGCGTGAAGAGCGTGGACCAGAACTGCCCGTTCACGTCCGCGGCGTGGCGCCAGGTCTGGCCGGCGTCGTTGGACGCATACACCGCCGTGACACCCTCGGCCTGGGCCCCGCTCTCAAACCAGTCGTGCGACGCCACGTAGCGCGACGCGGTCAGCCGAGCCAGGCTCGGTGAGCCGATGAATCGACCCGAGGCCGGCGGGCTGTGCGCGATCGGCGTGCCCGGCGGCGCTCCGGCCGCATAGACCCCGAGGCACAGCAGCGCCAGAATCGATAGACCGATCCGGCGGCGGGAGGGTGGAAGAGAGGGGGAGTGGAAGGATGGAAGGATGGAAGCGTGGGGGAGTGGAAGAGTGGAAGAGTGGGGGGATGGCAGGTTGGCAGAACAAGAGGATGCGTGCATCGGTGCTGTCGTGTTTGCCCGTCGAGGATTTGCGGCCTTACGTCCGGCCACGCCTCCATCCTTCCAATCTTCCATATCTTCCCGTCTTCCATTGTTCCCGTCTTCCACCCTTCCGCCCGCCCGTTCTGTCGCGCACGGGGCTCACTCTTCCGGCTGGACGATCTCGAACGTGATCTTGCCCAGGCCGCTCCATTGGGCCTCGTAGCGGCCCGGCTTGCCGGCAACCGCTTTGCCGAGCGAGCCGGTGAGCAGCACCTGGCCCGGCTTGAGTTCCCAGCCGTGCTTGATCGTCTGGTTCACCAGCCAGAAGGCGGCCGTCCACTGGTCGCCCATCGCGTCGGAGCCCTGCCCGCGGCTCATCAGCACGCGGCCGGTCATCAGGGAGGCGACCACACGGTTCAAATCGAGATCTCCCAACGGCCGTTCGTTGCCCAGGATGAACTCGCAGGCGGAGACGTTGGCCGCGATGATGTCGGCCGCCCGCACCTTCTTGATGTCTTCAAACCCGAGGTCCGGCAACTCGATCGCCGGCACCACGCCGCGAATGCACTTGCGCAGCTCCGCCAGGCTGCGTACCTCCTTCTGGATCGGACTGCCGACCACCAGCCCGATTTCCACCTCGATCATCAGCGCCCGGAATGCCGAACGGTTGATCTGAGGCCCGTCCCCGTTCGCACCCGAGTCGAAGAGGACTCCGCTCACCGGCGCGGTGAACCCGAACTTTCTCTGCGTCGCTTTGGACGTGAGCCCGGCCTTGAACCCGGCGATCGGATCGCGCGTGATCCGTTCGTACACGTACGCCTTCTGCACCTCATAGGCGGTGTCCATGTCCAGATTCGCGCCCATCGACAGGACCGGGATCGGACGCCCCTCGGCCCGCGCCGCCAGCAGCCGCGCCGCCAGCTCGGCCGGCTCGG
This sequence comes from Kiritimatiellia bacterium, assembly GCA_016929905.1. Classification (GTDB taxonomy): domain Bacteria; phylum Verrucomicrobiota; class Kiritimatiellia; order JAFGHX01; family JAFGHX01; genus JAFGHX01. The sequence continues at coordinate 21,509 of JAFGHX010000192.1, read as the reverse complement.
CGGCTAACGATGCGCCCGCAACCAGCACACCGCAGAATGCGGCCATGGCATACGATTTTCGACTCTTGACGCTTTGGCTTGCGAGGCGTGTGTGTGGTCCCATATCTCCGTCCCTCTTTCCGTGAAAGGTCGTGATCGCTTCTTCCGACAGCATAGAAAGCCATGAGGGTAGCACAGGTCGGGGCAGGGCGCAACGGCGGGAACAAGGAAAATGCGAGTTCCGAGTCGGCTTGACACGGAATGACTGACGGAGTATAGCCGGGCTCAGACTCTCCAGCTTCCGACACTCTGTGGGGCGTAGCGGGATAGAACAAAGGAGGACGACGATGATACCGGCCAAAGTGCGAGCGGCGATGAACGAGCAGATCAAGCATGAGATGGAATCGTTTTACATCTATCACTCGATGGTGGCGTATTTCGCTGCGCAGAACCTGGACGGCATGGCGCATTGGATGCGCTGCCAAGCGCATGAGGAGATGGTCCACGCGATGAAGTTCTTCGACCACATTCTGGAGCGCGGCGAGAAGGTCGAGCTGCTCGATCTGCGCCAGCTCAAGACCGAGTGGTCGTCGCCGCTCGAGGCCTGGCAGGACGCGCTGGAGCACGAGAAGTTCATCACGGGCAAGATTCACGATCTCACGAAGCTCGCCCGCGACGAGGACGACTTCCAGGCCGAGCCGATGCTGGCCTGGTTCAATACCGAGCAGATCGAGGAAGAGGCCAACGCGGACAGGATCGCCTCGCAGGTGGAGATGGTCGGCGAGAACAAGCAGGGCCTGCTGATGCTCGACAAGGAGCTGGCCGCGCGCGTGTTCCCGGCCGGCTCCCCGCTCGACCCGGCGGCGTACACGGCCGCATCGGCGTGATCGGCAGAGCGGGGCGGACTTCGTCCAAACCAAGTCGGTCTGCCTCATCGACTGCTATCGGCAGCAATCGATTGCAGTCGACTGAAATCGACTTGGCAGACAGCGGCCTGATCGCCGCGTTCAACGGCGCAGGCGGCTCAACCGCCTGCGCCGTTGAACTCGCGCACCGCCTCGATCATCGCCACGATGTTCGCGGTCGGCGTCTTCGCCTGCACGTTGTGGATGGCGTTGAACACGAACCCGCCGCCCGGCGCGAAGAGTGCGCAGCGCTTGAGCACCTCCGTGCGAACGGCGTCCGGCGTGCCGAACGGGAGCGTCTTCTGCGTGTCCACGCCGCCGCCCCAGAAGGTGATGCGGGAGCCGTACTTCGACTTGAGCGCGGCCGGGTCCATACCCGCCGCGGAGCACTGGACCGGATTGATGATGTCGAACCCGGCATCGATGAACCGGTCCATGAACGTTGCGATCGCGCCGCACGAGTGCTTGAAGGTCTTCCATCCGGTCCGGGCATGGATCCAGCCGTTGATCTGTTTGTAGCAGGGGGCGTACAGCGAGTCGAACGTTTCCGGCGAACAGAAGGTGGAAGCCTGTGTGCCGAAATCGGTGCCGCAGATGAAGGTGACGTCCACCCCGTCACCCAGCACGGCATGCAGCTTCGCCAGGTTGCCCAGCGCGAACTCCGTCTGCTTCGCGAACACGGCGTGAACGTAATCCTGTCGCGCGACCGTCGAGACGTACCATTCCGCCACGTCGCGGATCCCTTTGGGCTGCCTCAGGAACGGGGCGGGCACCAGCGCGATATCGCCCAACGCCATGCCCGGCAGTGACGCGACAATGGCGCGGCCGGTCCCGGCCACTGCGCCGAGCCGGGCTTTGAAATGGGCAAGGTCCTCGTCCGCGATCGGCCCGAATTCTTCCAGGTTGTCGGCCGGGTCGAGCCGGTCTTCGTCCAGGGGCGGCTGGCGGATGATGCTGTCGAAGAAATACGCCGCGCGCGACATCCGGCCGCTTGGCGCCGCGCCGGTGTCGCCGGCCGGGTAGATCAGAACGTCGCCGTTCGGCTCCGTTTTCGTCTTGAACATCCCGGAGACCAGCACCTCCTGGCCCCAGGGCGTGCGCCATGTCGTCCAGTCCTCGTTCGGGAACCCGAAGATCGTGGTGCGGCCCCAGACGGAATCGAAATCCACTCCGATCGCATCCCGGAGGTCGTCGTCCAGCCAGCCGAGCATCTGGTACGGTTCGTGCACCTTGACCGGCCTCTGTTCCAGCCCGTAGTGCGCCCGCAGCGCCGCCACGCAACTCACGTGTATCCCCGATACCGCCGTCGCCCCGAAATCGAGTGGAACGCGGCTCGGTTGTTCATGGTTCAGCGCCGCACGCACATTCTCGCGTGTGTTCATCTGTGTGCCCTCTGCTGACTTGCTCGAGAACCCGCCTTCGCGCGGCGCTACGGCGGGCGCGGCCCGCCTTCGCCCTGCGTGGCTTCGGCGGGCGCAGCTTACTCGGGAACCCGCCTTCGCTCAGATAGCTTCGGCGGGCGCGGCTTGCTCGAGAACCCGCCTTCGCTCAGATAGTTTCGGCGGGCATGCCTACTCGAGAACTCGGGCTTCCCTTCCTCGTGAACGCGTCCGAGCGGCGAGGCTGAGGATTCGGCGCGATTAGCGCCGATATCCTGCCTGTCGTTCGGCTATTCTCTTAGTCGGGCGTTGCGGCGACGACTGGCGGCTGTGTCCCGCTCTGAATCGTCGCGCGTAATCGTCGCCCGTAGTCGTCGACCGGGTTTGCCCCGCGGGCATGGTCGGGCGTCCGAGATTCGGTTCACGATTACGGGCACGATTCTGGATCATCAATTTTCCTGCCGAAAACCCGATCTACTCCAGAAACCCGACGACCCCGAACGAGTAGGTGCGCCGGTCGCCGGCGGGCAGAGCGGAGGCGGGAATGCTCTGCCCCACGCTCACCGGGCCGGCCGTTGCCCGGGTGTCGCCGGTACCCGCGTCGAAGGGGACCTGAACGGGACCGGGGCTGAACAGCCCGATCAGGTCGCCGCGTTCCACCGAGATAGGCGCCTCGAAGCTCAGCGCGAATACGCCCGCGCCCGGCACACGGAACGGCTTGCTCTGCCAGATGACGACCAGGTTGCCGCCCGAGCGCCTGAGCGCGACAAGCGAAACGGTCGTCGCGGATTTCGCGTAGAGTTTCCCGCCCATCAGTGTGCCCGGCGCCTGCAGGACATGCTGCATATCGATGAGAAGCTGGTTGCGGCCGTCCGTCTGGGTTCGGTCGAGCAGTTCGCCGCCCACATAGTCCAGCAACGCCTTCTCCTGCGAGAACGCTTTCAGGTCTTCCACCTGCTTCTTGATGAAACGGCGCGTGTCGGCGCGCACCGCGCCGGCTTCCGCCGCCCGGGCGCCCTTCTCGCGCTCGAGCACCTTGCTGACTTCTTCCTGGCGCTGGACCTCGCCCTGCAGCTCCTTCTGGCGCCGCTCCAGGTCGGCAACCTTGTTGCGCGACGCCGCCAGTTCCGCGGCCAGCAGGTCGCGTTGCCGTTTCAGCTCCGTGGTGTTTGCGCACCCGGTCGCCAGTGCGGCTACGCAGAGCAGTGGAAAGACTCTCTTCATCGTTGTCGTCCCCCTGTTGAAAGCGGCTTCACTCGCCGGTCCTGAACGCGCGTTCCGTTTCCGGCTTCCCGTCGATCACCACGCGCACGCCGTAGGCGCCGGGTTCCCAGCCCAGCAGCGGCGCGCGAAACCGGGCATCGACTTGCGCGCCGCGCACGATACACGACACCCGCTGGATCACGGCGCCTGTGGCCCGGCTTGTCAGTTCGGCCACGAGCACGCTGCCTTGCGTGAGACCTTTACAGGAAATTCTTGCGACAATCAACGATTCTGTCCGGGTAATCCGGTCGATCGCGACGCGCGCGCCGCCGCCCGGGTCGACGGCTGGCGGCGCGGCCGGCTGCGGCCTGCCTGTGCCAGCCGTATCGGCGGACTTCCGGCGCGGCGGCGGGGTGGCATCGCCTGTACGCGGCGGGGTAGTGTCCTTTGGCTGATTCGTTTTTACGCCCGGCTCGGGGCCGGGCCGCGGCTGCACCGCGGGCGGCTGGCCCTTCTGTTCCTGTGGGGGCAGCTCGGGTTCCGCCTCTTTCGGCCTTCTGCCGGCCATGACGGCGCTTGCCAACTGCGCGAGCGCCTGATCGGCGCCGCCCGCCGCGCTCTCGGCCGTCTTGCGCGCCAGGGGCGTATCCAGTTCGCTCAACGCGAACACGATATCGGCACGTACGATTTCGTCGCCGTCGTCAAGCGCGCGTTTGAGGGCCGGGAGATCGGCATCGGTGCCCACAGCGGCCAGGGCGGCGGCCGCCAGGCTGCGCACGCGCGGCGTTTCGTCTGCCAGCGCCTTGCGCAGGGCGGTACGGGCGGCATCCGACGGCTGGCCGCCGAGTCCGCGCGCGGCCAGCGCGCGTACGGTTTCGTCCCGATCCGTCATCGCACGCGCCAGGCCGGCGAGGGCGTTGCCCCCTTGGATCCGGGCCAGGGCTTCGGCCGCGCGGCGGCGGATTCGCGCGTCCGGATGGGCCAGTTCGTGTTCGAGTGCCGGGACGGCGCTGGGATCGCCGATCTTCCCCAGTGCCTCGAACGTGTTCAGCCGCACGTACGGATCGCGGCTCGCAAGCAGCGGGAGCAGCGGTTGGACGGCGCGCTTGTCGCCGACTTCGCCCAACACGAGCACGATCCAGCCGCGGAGATCGTCGTCCCCGCCGGCGCCTGCCAGAAGGGCCAGCAGCTCGGGCACCGCCGCCTCGCCGAGTTTCGGCAAAACGTTGATCGCCGTGCCCTTCACGTCGGGCTCGTCGGACCGGAGCATCCCGGCCAGCGGGCCCGCGGCGCGCGATTCACCCATCTGGCCCAGCACATCCGCGGCCAGGCAGCAGAGCGTGGGGGTCTGCGCGTCCAGGCAGTGCAGCAGATCGGGCACGGCCTCGCGGTTCGTGACGCTGCGTACGGCCTTCTCGATTGCCGCCGCAAACGTCGCATCGCTGCGCGCGGGCGCGGAGCGGTACGCGTCGAGCAGCGCGCGCACCGCGGGCGCCGTCCCGAGTGTGCCCAGTGCCGCGGCGGCGGCGCTCTTGTGCGGGTCGTCCTTGAGCAGCGCGGCCAGCGGATCCGTGGCACGCGGGTCGCCCAGCGCGCCCAACGCCTCGATGGCCGCGCCGCGGCTCCGGCTGTATGGGGACTGCGTGGCCAGCAGCTTGATCAGCGGCTCGACCGCGCGCGCGTCGCCGATCGCGACAAGCGCCTGTACCGCGCGTTTGACCAGTTCGTCGTCCTGCGCGGCAAGAAGGTCGGTCAAAGGGCCCACGGCGGCCGGCGGCTTGATGGCGGCCAGCGCGGTGGCGGCTGCGTGCCGCACCATGGGCGCGCGGTCCTGCAGCGCGGCAATCACAGCCGCCGCCGCGCCCGTTTCCTGCCCGGCGCCGAGTACCGCCGCCGCTTCCGCCCGCAGGTTCTCGTCCTGGGCCGTGCGCAGGAACTCGATCAGCCGGCCCGCCGTCGGCTGCCCGAGCCGATACAGCCCGGCGGCCGCGCCGAATCGTGCCCGCGGATCGGAATCTTCGAGCAGTTTCGACAGCGGGCCGACCGCCGCTCGGTCGCCGATCGTTCCGAGCGCCTGCGCGCACTGCTTCCTGAGCAGGGGGTCCGGATCGCGCAGTGTTTCCAGCAGCGGCTGCACGGCGCGCGCATCTTTGAGCTTGCCCAGCTTCTCCGCCGCGTCGTGGCGCGCGTATTTCTGTAGGATGGCCTGCTGCGCCGCCGCGCGGCCCCCGCCGGCGGCGCCGGCCGCCGCCCCGCGCAGCGTCGCCACGAGCGACTCGAACGTCTCGGCCTTCTGGTCCTGGGCGGCGAGCGCGCACGGGCACAGGGCCAGCAGGATCAGCAGGGGCAGGCGGAGGAGGGCGAACACGCACACGCCCGTGTGCGTCGGTGCCGGGCGCCTAAATTGAAGACGCACGCTCTTCATTCCGTCTCCAGCAGAGAAAGTTCCCGATACAGATTGTCCGCCACGCGCGTCAGCGCCGTGGCCGGGACGGAGACACCAGCTGCGCTGCCGGAAAGCCCCATGTAGAAGTTGCCCGCCGCCAGGCTGGCGCCGGCCACGTACTTGCCCTGCTGCCATTGGATCATGTGGCCGGCCGTCTTCTGGTATCTCGCCAGTTCGCCCACGGTCCGGCTGCTGGTGATCATCGCGCGCCGCCCGTGGAAGTGGACGAATCTCTGCTCAACGGCGGTGCTCTTGGCCACGTAGTTCAGCATCTCCGCGAACCCGCCGTCCTGGTCGGGGTTCGAAGGGAGCGTGGCGCGCTTGCCGAGCAGCTTCACCCCGAGCCGCGCCCACTCCCGCGCCACCCGGCGCGCCGTTTCCGAGTCCTCGTATTCCGCCACGGAGAGCGTGCAAATGGCCTGCCCGTAACTGCCGCCGAGTTGATAGCTGGTGTCGGGCACGGTCGCCTGGATCAGTTGCAGGTCGGACTTGTCGATGTCCATCCCGCCCAGCGTGGCGCCCATGGCGACGCCCAGCACCCATACCGCCTTCTTCTTCTCCGCCGACAAACCGGCAAAGGCATCCTGCGCGCGCGGTTTCTGGCCCGGCCCGCCGCGCAGCCCGGCCGCGATCGCGGCCCGGTTCATGGCTTTGGCCACATCGGTATGCGCGGCCAGCGGCACGAAGTCCTTTTGGGGTTGCGCCAGGCGCGAGAGGGCCAGCGCCACGCGGTAGACCTGCCCGGGCTCCTTCGGGTCCAGCGTTCGAGTGGTGGCCGCCTTGTTCATGCCGGGCGCGCCGGCGCTGATCGTGTAGGTGCCCGCGCTCAGCCCGCGGAACACGCCGAGTTCGCCCGTGTCGGAGAACGTGCCGCCGGGGCCGCTCACCCGGACGTAGACACTGTCCGGCTTGGGCGCGCCGGTCACCGTCACCTGCAGGATGGCGGACACGCCCGTCTCGGCCAGCGCCACAATCAAGGTGTGGGTCATCGGCCCGCCGCGCGCGGCGAACGTCACCTCCGGCGAGCGGCCCGGCGCGTAGCCGCCGGCCGCGGCCTGTGCGTGGTAGGTGCCCGGGCCCAGATCGGCAAACAGGTGCGACGCGCCGGTCGCCGAGCCCGCGGGCGCGCCGTCCCGATACAGGGTCAGCCGGCTGCCCTTGACCAGCGCATGGGCGGGCGTGTCGTCGCGGGCCTCCACCCTTATCGTGCGGCCGGGCTGCAGGACGATGACGAGACTGTCGCGGCCCGCCGGTGCCTCGGCAGGCTGCGCGGCATATGTCTTCTTGGCCGTCGCGCAGCCGTCGGCCTTGGCCGTGAACACATGCGTGCCCGCTCGCACCGGCTCGAATACCACCGTGCCCGTCGGCCCCGCCACCTCCGGCCCGTCGTCCAGTGTCGCGCGGGCGTAGACGACGAGGTCGCCGCGCTCGTCCTTGATGAACAGGGTCACCTTCATGCCTTCGACCAGGCGCACTGTCACCTCGCGGACCGCATCGGCTTCGGCGTCGCGCAGGTCGACTTCCTGGTAGGGGACCGTGACATAGCCCGGCTTCGACGCCTCCACATAGACGAAATCGGGCGGCAGATCGTCGAACAGCACCGTGCCGTCCGCACCCGTCGTGCCGTCGGCGAAGCGCGAGGCGTGGTTCAACGTCACATGCGCGCCCGGCAGCGGTTCCCCGGGTTTGCCTTCGCGGTCGAGCACCACCTTCACGCGCAGTCCTACGCCCGCGTTCAGGAACACGTTCTTTCGTATCGTCTGCCCGTCGGCCGTCGCGAGTAGATCGACCTCTTCGCGGCACGGCGCGTAGCCTGTCTTCTGCGCGGTGAGCCGGCCGCGCGTGATGGGCCGCATCTCGGTGAACTGGGCCTCGCCGTTGGCGTCCGTGAGCGTCGTCTCGCCGCCGATCGTGACGGCGGCCTCGGCAACGGGCGTCAGCCGTTGCCGCTCCGAAACGCGGATGACCAGCGTGGAAAGGAACGGGGCCAGCCGCACGCGATGCAGCTCGCCCGGCCGGCTGGGCCCTCGTTCGTGCGGGCCGGCCGCCGTGAGCGGCCCGGCGTAATCCTTGTAGCCGGCCGCCTTGGCCACCAGCCGGTACGATCCCGGCCACAGGTCCCCGAATGTCACCGTGCCGTCACTGTCGACGGTGTCCGAGACGATGATGCCCTGCCGGCGCAACGCGGCATCGGCGCCCTGGAGCGTGACCGTGGCGTGCGTCACGGGCGTGTCGCGGTCGTCCGACACCTTCACCGTCAGGCCCGTGCGGTCCGGCTGCAGCCAGACGGTGTGCCGCACGGGAGTGGGCCGTTCGCCGGCTTTCACCGGCGGCACGGTGAGCGTGCCCGTGCCCGACTCCTCGCCGGCCGGGCCCCGATACCCCTTTGCCGTCACGCGGAAGGTGTAGGTGCCGGCCGCCGCGCGTGCGCGGGCGTAGAGGCCCCTGCGGGTTTCGGGAAGCGGCGCCTCGTTCTCGAACGAACCGCCCGCGGGCGCGAGCAGCACCTGAGCGTCCGTAATTCCCCGGTCCGTCTTCTGGCCGGCAATCGTTTCGCGTACCGCGATGAACACGGGCGTTACCCCGGCCGTGGCGTAGAACGCTTCGAACTCGACGTAGAGCGCATCACGCTTCTTCAGGTGCCGGAGCCGGCACGTCTGGATCACGCCGCCGAGATTCTGGATTTCGTCCAGCTTCACGTCGTCGCGCGTGCCGAGGAAGAGGGCGTTCTTGATCTTCTCGCCGAACAGGCGGGCGGTGTCGGCGTAGCCGCCGGTCTCCGCCGTGAGCTCGCCCGTCCAGTGCCGGAAAACGTCCTTCCAGGCCTCCGCCCAGACGTCCTCCATGACGATTGCCTCCAGCGCGACGGCGTCGTAGCCCTGGTCGAGCGTCGCGCCGTCGATGTACTTGCGCTTGATCGCCAGCAGCGCGGCTTCGACCTGCGCGCGAAACGTCTTCGGCAGGCCGGCCCACTTGTCGGCCAGCTTGGCGTCGGCTTCCGGGTTGCCGCTCAGCACGCCCGGCCCGGTCAGGAGCCGCAGGTTGTCGTCGCGTTGCCCCTCCAGCCCCGTCTCCTTCTCGACCTGCGCGCGCACGGCATAGACCTTGCGGTACGCGTCGAGGTAGCGGATCTCCTTCTCCACGATGTCTTGCGCCACCCGCTTCGGCGCGTCGTCGCCCTGGATCTCGAGGTAGGGGGTCGTCCCTTTGACCCAGGCGTTGATGTTCTTCCAGGCCAGATACAGCTTCTCGGCGCCCGAGTATTCGCGCTTGATGCGCTCGACGACCAGGTCTTCGACCTCGAGCGCGATCAGCTTGCGGTCGAGCTCGAACATCAGTTCCAGCAGGTCGCCGCGCGTGATCGCCTCCTCGGCCTTCACACGGCCCTCGAGCCGCTCGAGCGTATGGCCGGCCCACCAGGCGATCAGCGCCTCCCAGCGTTCCTCCTTGCGCCGCTCGTATTCCGCCTCAAGGTCCGGCTTCCGCTTCATGGCCAGGTTCAACCAGCGCAGGATCGGGTCCGCTTCGCCCTGCGCCAGCCGGATGGCGACCTCCACGTTGGGATCGTCGAGCGGAACGCGGCCCTCCAGCGGCGCGAGGAAATACGAGCGGTCGAACCGCTTCCCGCCGTATTCGGTCTGCACCAGTTGCCAGTTGCCCAGATGCGTCTGCTCGTAACGCGTCACGCCCTCCAGCCGGAAGACGGCGTTGCGGTAGAGCGTGTTCTCGATCATCTCCAGTTCCTTCTGCCAGTAGAAGTCGACCCCCTCCTGGGTCATCTCCCAGGTCACGGCATGTATGCCGTAGAGCAGCCCGACCTCGGGGCAGAGCATGCAGACGACCTCCCAGGCGACCATCATATTGTTGCCATGCACCAGGCTGGTGACGAACGGCACCCGCCTGCGTACGATCTCGACGGCCATCTCCGGCACGCCGCCGCGCTCATACGCCTGCCAGGCCGCATACGCGTCCTTCAGATAGAACGCCATGCGGTAGCCTTTCATCAGGCTTTGGATGCTCTTGGCCCGAGCGCTCGGCGGCTTGCCTTCCTCCATCTCGTAGACGAGCTTGCGCAGAGCGCTGTTCAACTGGTCGATGCGTTTCTGGCACCGGTCCACCAACGCTTTCGCCTTCTGCAGCGCCACGCTCTTGGCGGCGGGTTTGTCCAGTTCCGCGCATGTCGCTTCCAGGTCCGCCAGCAGTTTCCGGAAATCGGGATCCTCGAGCAGCTTCTTCAGGTGGGGACCCCCCTCCTCCTGCAGCTTCTTGAGCTTGTCCAGTGTCTCTCTCGGCGCCTTGCCCGCTTGGTCGTTCAGGATCTGGATCAGCTGCTTGCGGGTGGCCGGCTTGTCCGTCATGATCTTCGAGAACTCGATGAACGCTTTGCCGAAGACGGCCTGTTGGCCCTGCAACGGGGCGATTTGCTTCTGAATGCTCTCCAGAACGCTCAGTTGTTCCCGGATGTGTTTCACATTCGCGTCGCGTGCGCGGGGATCTTTCAGCGTGGTCTCGAGCGCATCGCGCAAGGCCGAAACCGACTCCTGGATCCGATGATAGGAGTCGTAATAGTGCTCGCTCAAAACGTTGGCCCGCCCCGTGTTGCCTTTGTCGCGGGCGACCTGGATCTTCTGCTTCTGGGCCTGAAGCTCGGCGACTCCTTGCACGAGGTCCGCCTGCATGCATTCCAGATGGATGCGCTCGACAGCCGTCTTCAACTGCTTGGCTCCCCGCGCGTCGCCCAGCAGCTTCTCCGGCACGTACTCGTAACCCTCCGCCCGGAATTTCGTGAGCATGTCCCGAAACTGGTTCGGCTTGCCTTCCCAGGGCGTGCCGCGCAGGCAGTCGTGCAGCTTCTGGTTCGAGATGTTGGATTCGCTCAGCATCTTCGACGTGGCCTTCGACATCTCCTGCAGGCGGGCCGGGTCGTTCATCAGGGCCTCGGGCGAGAGCTGGTAGGCGCCCATCATCTTCTTCGTGTGGTCCAGTGTCCGCTGCAGCTTGTAGCACGGCTGGCCCTGCGACATCTGGGAGGAGAGATAGAACTCCATGTTCTTGGCCTGCGCCTTCATCTCGGTGTGGTACCACTCCGAGGCGATTTTGGCCGGCGGGCCTTTGACGTGGAATTCCATGTTCAGCTTGTGCAGGAGCTGTTCGGGCTTGCAGCCCAGCCGCTTCGCCGTTTTGGCCAGCGCCTCGTTCCGCAACAGCTTGTCGACGCGATTCGCCGATCCTTCCGCATCCGCATCGCCGTCTATGCCGCGATGCCGCGGGTCAGACGGCTTCGTGCCTTCCGACAGCCGAATGCGCGCGTCATAGTCCGAGCCCGACGGGCCGCCGTTCGCGTAGTCGACCAAATACTTGCCGACCGCGTTGCGATACCGGCCGAGCACCTGGCCCTTGCTGCGGTAAAGCTCGGTGAACTGGTCCATGCGCTGCTGGCGCAACGTGGGATCCCTGATCTGGCTGATCTGGCGGCCCATCTCGTGTTTCCAGGAATCGAACTGCTCCATGCGCGTGGTCAGCTCGGCAAGCGCCTTCTCCGCGCCCGCGCGGGTCTCGATCTTTCGCACCGCCCCCCAGTCGGCATCGAACGCCCATTCTTCCGCGCGGGCCAGGGGCAGGAGCACAAGCGCCAGGAGACAGAGCGGGCGGGCGCGCGCCGGAGCGCCGGACCGGCCGGTCCGCTTCGATCTGAAGGGCTTGGGGATGGCGTGCGGCATGTCAGTGGCGCCTCCGGCGCCAGAGACTTGAAACTGGAATCGGGTTAGGGTGGCGCCGGAACATTCGAGGTTGAGACCATGGGAACACACGGAACCGATTCCAGTTTCCAGTTTCTAGTTTCTAGTTTCCAGTTTCTAGTTTCCAGTTTCCAGTTTCCAGTTTCACCTCAGAACCAGTCGCGCGCGGCCGCGGCCAGCGCCGCGTGCAGACGCTGGGGCGCGTACCGGCGCAGCGCCGTCATGATCCGTTCCTTTGTGGACCCCACCAGCGGCATGCCGATGGGGACAATACCGTCGCGGGTCGCGAGGTTCAGCGCCTTGCCCAGCGAGCGCGACGAAACGAACCCGCCGCGGACGAGCGGCACGCGTTTCTCGACCACGTTGAACCCTTCGATCGCGTCCCAGGCCACATGCTGAACCCGGCCGCCGGCAAAGAAGAGCCGCACGCCGTCCGCGCCGACCTGCACGTTCTTGTCGGCGGTGCTGCACGCCAGCGCCGCGAGCCACGGAAACCCCACGACGACGATGGCGAGCCCCGAGACGAACAGGAGCAGGTCGTCCACGCGCGGAACGGCGCCGAAGAAACGGGCCAGCACTTCGTCCCAGACCGGAATCATCGCCAGCGTGCCGAATAGCAGTGTGACCCCGTCGTGCAGCGCCGTGCCCCAGCGCGGTGAGAGCGGAATGCCCGGCAGCGGCGGCCGCACATACAGCGTCTTGACCAGCAGCAGGCCGAGCAGTACGGCCAGCCCGCCTACGATCCATTTGGCCGTGCGCAGGCCCGTGATCGGGGTCAGAACCTCGTCCCGGACGGAAACGACCTCGCCGACACACGCGCGGTTGTCGTATACGAATCGGACCTTGTCTCCCGTCCAGCCCATGCGGCCGGCGAACGCGCGCCAGCCCGGCACCGGGAGCCGGGTCCGGCCGCGCATGCGCTCCTCGTCCGTGAACTCGCCGCGAAGATACGGTTTCAGCTCGGGGTAGTCCGCCAGGTCCGCCGGCGCCAGAACCGGCGGCGCCCCGTCCGCCGGCAGAACCGGAACCCGTTCGATCTTCACTTGTATCTGGGCCAGCGAGGTGGGCATGCTCTGCCCGGCACCGGCGAACCGCCGCGCGAGCGAGTCGTCCATCCGCACCCGCACGGCCGTCCCGTCCACGCTCAGCAGCATCTCCCGCCGGAACTCGCCGAACAGCTTCTCCGTGAATGCCTGGCTTTCGTCCATCGAAAGGGTGCCCGTGTAGAACGTGCGCTCGCGCATGGTGCGCAGGATTTGCGCGAGCTTCGGCGCGGCGGCCAGCGCCTCCGCCGGCACGGCCGTGAGGTCCCCTTCAGGGACGAGCGCGCGCGAGTCGACATCGATCCGCACGGCCTCGCCCTCCACCTCGGACGCGCGGTCGAACGAGAACGGAAAAACCAGCAGCGCAATACCACCGCTCAGCAGCATAAACATGAAGCAGCGTCGAAGAAATGAACGCATGGGCACCCCCTCGCCGGCTCGTGATCGGTCCGGAGCCCGGCAGCCGGCCAATCCCCGGAATCCCGTCTCAAAGGCAACCATGCAACCCTGCGATTGTCAAGAAACATCCCGGGCGCCGCGGTGGGGCGCCCGTGTGCCTTTTCGCTTGAACACATACCGTCGGCCTGCTTGGATGTCGGGAGCCGCCCGGTCAATCGGCGCGTGAGAAACGGCCACGGGGCGCGGCTCGGAGGACACTAGGATGGGCAAATCGCGAGGTGCGAGTGCGAGGCATATCAGGCGACATTGGAAGGTGCTGTGCGAGGAGATCGGAATCCGCGCGGCCGGTTCCCGCGCGGAACAGCGCGCGGCGGACTATATCGAGGATCAGTTCCGGCGGCTGGGACTCGAAAACGTGCACCAGCACCGGTTCGTGTTCCCCGGCTGGCGCTGCACGACATGCGCCGTCCGCGCCGGGCGTGCCGGGAAGCTGAAGCCGATCCGCTCGGCGCGCCCCATGGTCTACGGGCGCAGCACGCCGGCCGGCGGCGCGCGCGGCCGGCTGGTCTACCTGCAGACCGGCCGGGAACTGGATTTCCGCCAGGATACGGAGGGGAAGATCGGGCTGCTGATCGGATCGTTAGGGCTAGGCGATCCCATCGTGAAGAAGCGCGTGCTCGACGCCAGGCTGGCCGCGCTGCTCGCCGTGGACGCCCGCGTCGCCTACGGCTGGCCGATCAGCCTCGGCGCCGCGCCGCAGTGGGTGGCAGGCTACACGCTGCCGACCGTCGCCGTGCCGTATTTCGAGGCCGTCGAACTGGTGAAGGCGGCGGAGAAGGGGCCGGTCCAGGTCGAGGTGGCGGTCGGCGCGAAAACCTTTCCAGCCGAGAGCCAGAATGTGATCGGCGAAATCGTCGGGCGCGAGCGACCCGAACAGGTTATTCTCGTCAGCGGCCACCACGACAGCGTGGACGAGTGCGTGGGCGCCGACGATAACGCCAGCGGCGTCGTCTTCACGCTGGAACTGGCACGCCTGTTCGCCGCGGCCGGGCGCCGGCCGCGCCGCACGATCCGGTTCGTCTCCTACGGGGTCGAAGAACGGCTCAGCGTCGGATCCTACCTCTACATGCGCGCGCTGAGCCGCAGACAGTTGACGTCCGTCGTGCTCGCGGTGAATGCGGACAATATCGCCGGGCATGTCGGCGACGATTTCGTGATCGTGACCGGAACGCCGGCTCTGGAACGGCTCGCACGGCAGGTGTGGGCCGGCCGCAAACACCCGGCTTCGATCGAGCGCGGCACGAACTGGAGTTCGGACCAGTTCCCGTTCAACATCGCCGGCGTGGGCTCCGTGCGGCTCGGCCGAAACAGCACACCGACGGGCGGCAACTGGAAACTGCACAGCGCGCACGACAACCTGGAGAATGCGAGCGTCCCCGTTATCCGCCGCACGATCGACAGCACCGCCGCGCTCCTGCAGAGGGCGGCCAACGCGCCGCGCCTGCCGTTCAAGACCGGGATCGCGCCGGACCTCATGAAAGAGGTCCGCGCGGTCGGGAAGCATATGTACCACCACCCGTGGTCGGTGGATGAGTTTGAGTATGTGTGAGGGCAGCGCGCTGCGGCTCGCGAGGAGAGGCTGTCTCAAAACCCGACTCGCACGTTGCCACACGCCTTACGGCGTTAACTACAAACGGCTTGTCTGGTGGTCTTAGCCGTTTGTAGTTAAGCCCGTAAGGGCTGTTCCCCGGTTTTGAGACAGGCTCTTGTCGCGAGCCGCGGTTGCCCGCAACGACACGTTGCGTCCGAGAGGCCGGGGCACTTTCTTGCTTCTCAGCGGCTCGTCCATCCGCCCCTCCACGACGATCATCTGCCCGGTGATGTAATCGGCCGCTGCCGACGCCAGGAACACCGCCACGCCCTTGGCCGCGCCGGAGGCCAACGCCAGCTTGCCCGGCCACGAGTTACCGGGACCGTTCCCGGCGAAGGCACGGTCAGTCGCCCCGTGAGAGCCGGTCCCCCGGCACCTGCATCATGCCCCAGATCGCCGCCGGCATGGCGAACAACGGAACCCCGTTCTGCTCGCCCGAGAACCCGAGAAACGCGCGGTCCTTGTACCGGTGGCCCGCGTACTGGGGCAGTTCGAAAAACGCGTATGCCGGCGGGCTGCTGGACGTCGACTTCGGGCCGCCGGCGTATTGGCGGTAGCGGGCCAGTCCCTTCTTCTCGGGCGGCAGCTTCTCGTACAATTGGAACATCGCCCGAATGCCGGTGAGTTGGTAGCGGAAGGTCTCCAGGCAATCCGGGTCACGGGTCCATAGATAGCCGCGCATCGCGTAGGCGCTGCGCATGGGCGAGTCCTGATATTGGGACGGCGGGGTGTGCTTTTCGCCTTTCGCCCGCCACAAGGCCGCTTTGACCGCGATCTGTTTCGCCTGTTCTTCCCCAAACAGATCGGCGTACTCGATCATCGCGATCAGCTTGTTCGCGTATTTGTACTCCGACTGGAATGCGCCGCCGGGGTTCTCCATCTCCTCGTACTTGGCGTAGCGGCCGCCGCGCCCGCGCGGCCACCAGCCGCCCTTGCCGTAGAACCCGTGGTTGACGCCATTGTCGGTGTTGATGTCGGTGATGGCGCCATGGAGCGCTTTGATCTTCTGTGCCAGCTCTTCGTTCTGATTCACGCGGTACAGGTTCATCATCTGGCTCAGAACCCCGAATTGGCCGTCGCCCGTGAACGAGTGGTCCGGCCGAAAGGCCGCGAGCACGGCGGGTGTGATCAGGTCGATCGCGTCTTTCAGCCAGCGCGAATCCCGAAGCAGATACTCATAGGCGAACCCGACGACAAAACCGTTGCCGCCCGGCCCGCAACTGAACGCGCCGGAACCGTGCCAGTAGAGGGGCGTGTGCTTCGAGATTTCCTGGGTGGTGATCAGGAGCCCCTTCCTCTTCTTCTCTTTGCCCCCGCCCCAGTGTACGACGCCGAGATCCGCGTTGAACCGGTTGTTGCGCTGCGCGAAGTCCAGGTACTTCCGCTCGCCGGACCGGATCCAGGCCACCCAGATGTTCCGGGCCAGATTGTAGTGGGCTTTGGAATTGAGCCGGTACCAGCGCGCGTAGATCGTCTTGTCCGGCCAGCGGTGATACTCCAGGTACGGGTTCATGCCCCATTCGATCCAGCCCGCCATCGGCCAGAGCCGGAGGGAACTGGTGTATTCTTCGAACGCGGCGGCGATGTAGCGCTCGATGTCGTCGTAGGCCGGCCCGCCTTCGCCCTTGGCGGCCATGGGCGGAAAGACGCGCGTGTCCACATGGCAGGTCCAGCGCGGGTCCGGATACACGATGGGCGGTGTCTGAAAAGCCCGGTACCACTGCAGGGCGCGTTCTTCGTCGTAGGGGCCGTGGTAGTAACCGACCAGCAGGCTGTGCGTGCGCGCGACGCCCACCGCGCTGACGTTCATGTTCTTCAGTTGCTCCGCGCTGATCTTCATGCCTTCGACGCCCTGGCCGCAAACCTCGATGTTGGCCACCCATTTCTCGCCCCAGTCGTCCCGGGCCAGTGTGCGCGGATTGTAGTCCAGTACCCGCCCGTCACGGCCGGCCCACAGCTTCGCGGTTATCCCGCCCGGCCCGGCATTCAGTTCCTTTGGGAACTGTGGCGCGAAATCCCGAACCGCGGCGACCATCCCGTGCCGCCCGCCGTTCAAGTCGGCCCAGCCTTCGGCCTCCTGTTCGGCTGCCGTCTCCGCCGCCGCCCGCCCGACCGAACACTTGGGTTCGTGCGTGTAGTGGTGGGGATACCCGCTCTGGTAGATCCAGGCGTCCGCGCCCGGCGTGTCGAGTGCGAGTGCGCAGGGCGTCTTGGCCTTGCGCCCGAACCGCGCGGTGGATCCGCCGGAGGCCGGCCCGGGGAAATGGATGCCGATTTCCTTGTACCACGTCTCGTCGTTGTCGCGGGTGACGATGAAGGAATGCTCGATGTTCAGCCACGGCTGGTTCCAGTAAAGATGGTAGCGGACGATACTGCGCGCGACCCGCTCACCCTCCGACGTGGTGTACCAGCCTTCGACTCGGACGACCGCCCGCAGCCGGTTGGCGGTCTCGATCTTCCATTGCAGATCCGCGCCGGTACCCCCGAGCGTGGCGCGCCGATCGCGGTTGTCGACCAGGTAGACGCCTTGCCCGTCGCCCGCCGCTACGGGAATCCCTGGGGCGCCCCCGGGGATCCGCACGGCGACCGGCGTGGCGTGCGACTTGCGCCATTCCACGCACAGCGCGCCGTTGTCTATGCCGACGCGTTGGGCATCCTCGAAAACGCGCACGCCGGGCGCGGGTAGCGGCGCGCGCGGGCCGTTCAGGCAGAGCCGGTAGGACTCGTCGGCGGGCGCCAGGAAATCGGTCCAGAGCCATTGGATGCTGCCGTCGGCGTAGCGGGTTCTGACCTCGAACTCGGCAGGCACCGGCCCGGCCGTCTCGCCGGCGATCGCGAGCGTCTGGACGCTGCGCGCCTGGCCGGGCTTCAGCGGGATACCCGTCCCCATCGGCCAGGCCTCGCCGCCTGTCAGGCCGCCACGATCGATGTGCAGCGGGATCTGGGCCGGGGCGGCGAGCGTGAGGAAGAGGGGCAGGGCGAGCACACAGGCCGTCCGGGATGGTCTTGAGATGTGCATGTTGGTCTCCTTTCCGTAGTCGATGCGGGTCCCGCGGCTCGCGAGGACGCTCGCCCTCCAGGCGCGCAATCGAACCCTCAATGGAGCCCGCCACGGGACGTCCGGTGCTTGAGCTGGAGGGCGAGCGTCCTCGCGAGCCGGTGCCCGTTGTCAGGTGTTTTCGTTATGACTGATAAGGGTTACTCCTCCGGCGGCACGAACTCCGCCAACCGGTTCACATGAAACACCCGCCCGCCCAGCCGCCGGTACAGATCTTCCGTCCACCGATACGTCTCCGGCCGCGGCCCGATGAACACCAGATCGGCCGGGAACAGCAACCCCGCGGCGAAGGGCAGATCGGTGAACCGCAGGCAGTTCAGCATCTCGATCGCTTCGCCCGTGCCGTCCGGGCTGCTCGCCGCGTTTTGTGTGGCGGGTGGAGTCTCGAGAATGATCGTGGCCACGTTGCCGTCCAGCAGCGCGGCGTAGATGGCGACCGCCGCCATCTGCCCCTTCGCGGCCAGCGCGACACGTTTGCCGTCGACGTTCGGCAGACTGCGCACGAGTTCGAGCGCGCGCAGCGCGTCATAGACCTGCATGGAGGCGATCGTCCGGCCCGTGATCGCGGCAGACCGCCGGATATGCCACTGCAGGCTCGGATGCCAGGACGTATCCGCGATTCCCCGGCACTGCACGCCCAGGCAGACCCGGGAATTGTCGAATCCGTCCGTGAAGTACCCGAACTCGGTACGGTCTTCGCGCGGGCGCAAAAGGAACGACCACAGGAAGAGCAAGGCCGGCGACGGCTTGTCCAGCGTGACGTCCGGCCGGCGCAGCACGCCGTGCAGGCGCCAGTCCGGCTCCGAGGTGAACCCGATCCGCGCCCATGTGGTCTCGCCGCCGCGCCATTCGATTTGTGTCTCCATATCGAGCGGGCAGCGTGTCTGCGGGAAGTGCCCGAATGTCTTGTCGCGCAGCGCGGCCACGAGTGCCTTGCGCCGGGTCGCCACGTCTTTCTTGCTCTTGACCGCCGGCGCTTCCGCCAGCGGCACGAACGTCTCGTCGATCGTCGAGGTCTGTTCGTCCGCCGGGATCCCGTTCACCCACACGTTGAGCGTTTCCTCGGTTTCCAGCAACTCGCCGATGTCTCCGACCGATTCGGGCGGGACATCCTTGTCCATCAGATGCTTCATGAAGAACGAGAAGATCCGCGTGCGCGAAATCTCGTGGTAGGAGTGCGGGCCCGGCGTCGCCACGAGCTGGCACGCGCCGCCCGCTCCGTACAGCTCGTAGATGCGTTTCACTCGCTCGTACGTCTCGCGGATCGAGGCGATGCTGAAGATCCCGTCGCGATCGGCGGAGGCGACCATGAGCGGGCGCGGCGCGATCAGCGCGCCGCAATCGGCCAGGTCCCGGCGATAGGTGTTGAGAAACATGATGCAGGCACAGTGCCCGTCCCACGTCCGCTCTTTGAGGTGGGCCCGCACCGTGCCCGTGCCGCAGACCGGGGCCGAGACCTTGATCCGCTCGTCAGCGGCGGCGACCCACCAGGAGACCGCGCCGCCGCCCGAGATGCCGGTGATCCCGAGCCTGGCACCGTCGACCTCCTCGCGCGCCTGGAGCAGATCCAGCGCGCGTACGCCGGTCCAGAGCTCCGTGCCGGCCGGCGTGTAGCCGCGGCTGTACCAGTGGAAGGCGCCCTTGGTGTACTCGCCGTGGTGATCGCCTGCCAGCCCGCCGCGTTCGATCGTCTCGATCAGCAGCGTCACGAATCCGAGCTGCGCCCAGCGGCGCGGATGCGCCTGGTAATGGACCCGCTGCTTCTGCGAATGGCCGCAGACGTAGAGGACCGCCGGGGCCGGACCCTGGAGCTTGCGCGGCCGGTACAGGTTGCCGGTGACGTACAGCTTCGGCAGCGCCTCGTAGTGCAGCTTCTCGATGATCACGTCGTCCCGCTCGATGACGCCCGTCACCGTCACGTTCAACGGCGGACGTTCCTGCATGGCGAACAGATGTTCGACGCCCTGCATCTCGAGATACTGTCGAAAACGCACCGGGCGTGCCTTCTCCCATTGCGCTTTCGATTCGAAGCCGGCCGCCGAGTTCTCCGTGATCTCTGCCGCTACCCGGCAGAGATGATCCCTGATGTTGTTCATGGTGCCTGTCTCCTTCTTCGTAAGTCATTGGCGCGCGGCGGCTCGCGAGGACGCTCGCCCTCCAGTTGGCGGCCCGGATGTCGTTCGGGCCGCCGCGGCTCGCGAGGACGCTCGCCCTCCAATCCCGAGTCCCCGCGCCCTGAACGGCGGCTGTTGGACGGTTCCCTCGTGGAGGGCGAGCGTCTCGCGAGCCGGGGGCCCGGGGCGGTTGTGAGAGTCCGGTTCGACTTCGATTCACGCGATCAACTGCTCCGTCGCCTGCTTCCGCGCGTGCAGCGTGTGTTCGATCAGGTGCGATGCCTCCTCGCATTTCGCCTTGAGCGCCTTCTGCGTGAGCTTCGGATCCAGAAAGCCGGACATCGCTCCGTTGACGGCATACAGAAGCTGCGCGCCAAGGTGGACGTGGTCCGACGTGGCGTAGTTCAGTTCGTCCAGAAACGCTCTGTAGCCCGGCCCGTGTTCCTTGATGTAGCGCTTCGCGGCGGCGAGCGAGGCCGGGAAGGGGAGGGCCAGCTCC
Organism: Kiritimatiellia bacterium; assembly: GCA_016929905.1. Taxonomy (GTDB): domain Bacteria; phylum Verrucomicrobiota; class Kiritimatiellia; order JAFGHX01; family JAFGHX01; genus JAFGHX01. The sequence goes on along the minus strand of JAFGHX010000192.1, from coordinate 1,095 downwards.
GTCATCTGGTCCTGCGAAGCGTTCGAAATACAGGCCTTCACGAATGCCCAGGCGCGTTGCCTGTCCTCGCATCGCGCCGGAATGACGAGCGCTTCCGAGAACACAATCGTTGCCTTGGATCGTCCTCTCGGCAGCGGCACCCAATCCCAGGGAAACGGCGCTTCAAGCGTGAGCCGGTGGACCATATACGCGCTCCAGAACAGCATCGCCGACCCGCCGCCGAGGAACCGGTCGAACAACTCGCGGCCCTCGGAAATGGTTCCGCCCGCGTCCTTGCGAACGGCGCGCACGAACGCCAGGGCCTCCAGCGCTTGCCTCCCTGCCAACCCGCATTGCCCGTCCCAGGTCACGAGGTGCCCGCCGTTCTGCGCCATGAAAGGAATGAAGTAGGTGAAGTGATCCTGAAACGGCACCACGCCCGCCGTCTTTAGGTCGCAAACGGAGCGCAGGGCGCGAACCGTTTCGGCGAAGTCCTTCCACGTCCAGTCCGCATGAGGCACCGGCAGGCCGGCACGTTGGAACAGGCGGCGGTTGTAGAAGACCACCAGCGGGGCGCCGTAAACGGGAAGTCCGAATACCTGGCCGTCGGACTGGTAGCAGTCGCGTAGCCCCGGAATCCACCCTTGCGGCTTGCCCAACGGATGCTTCGCCAGCCATGGATTGAAGGAGAGAGTCGTACCCGCATGGTGCCAATCCCGAGCCGTCCCGCTTCCCGTAGAAACAACGTCGGCCGCCGCGTGACTGTCCACGCGCACGATCTCGCCGACGCTCTCCCGCATCCGCGCCTCGTACACCGGCCCGACCGCCGCCCAGTGCGGATAGTAGAAGCGGAGCTGCTGCTTGTGGAACCGGTCCGAGACAAACACGCCGCTCTTCGGCTTTGAGTCGAGGTACCCCTCGCGCTGGAGCCGCTCGATCGCCTTCTGCACCGACGGGCGCTTCACCCCGTAACGCCGGCTCAGCTCCGAAATCGACAGAATCAGGTCGCCCGGCTTCAGCTCGCCGCGCCGAATGCGGTCTTTCAGTTCCGTTTCGAGCCGCTCGGTGACCCGCGTGCGTGTAAGTTCTTTCTCCGCCATTCCCACCTCAACATTC
>JAFGHX010000191.1 GCA_016929905.1 Kiritimatiellia bacterium | reverse complement strand
TGCCCCGGGAACGCCCCTCACGGGGCTTCCACCACAGGCGCCTATTCGACACTACAAACGGGCGCAACGCCATAATGAGAATTGCTGGCGAAACAGCGGCCGTGCGTGGGTCGACTCGCCCAAAGCTGGCGTATCGGCGCAGGGGTATGGTAGACTGCTCGTCGATCCACGCATGGGCTTTGCATCTGTATCCGATACGGACGGAGGCGAGATGAAGAAGACGTTGTTGCTGGGTTGTGTGGTTGCGGCGCTGGGTTGTTGGCTGGCGGTGCTCGGCGCGCCGCAGGAAGCGGCGGAGGCGGGCAAAGGCCGAATCGCGCTCGAGCTGGACGAAGGCTCCTTCCTGGTCGGTCTGCCGGCGGTGCAGGCGCTCAAGCTGCATCTGGCGCTGGCCGATCTGGACGTGCCGCTGGCTCAGATCCAGACCGTGCAGTTCACGGAGGAAAGCAAAGAGGCCATCGTGCACTTTGTCAACGGCGACAAGCTGACGGGGCAGTTGGAGTGCACGCAGATCGAACTGACGACCGTTTTCGGGAAGGTGGTCGTGCCCATCGAGTACGTCGAGCGGATACGGGTCGAACCGCGAACCGCCGAACCCGCACGGGGCGAGCCGGAACCGGGCCGGCATCCCGTGCCGTGGGGCCCGCAGCGCCCGGTCCTGACCCCGGCTCAGGCGCAGGCGGCGCGGATTCGCTGCATCAACAATCTGCGCCAGATCGACGGCGCCAAGGAACAGTGGGCCATGGCCGAGAACCAGCCGGCAACGGCGCACCCGCGCCCGGAGGACATCAGCCCTTACATCAAGGGCGGCTGGAAAGCCATGGTCTGTCCCGCCGGCGGCAAGTACACGATCAACCGGCTGGGGGTCGATCCCACCTGTTCCGTGCCCGGACACGAGTTGTGAGCCCCGCCCGCCCGGCCGGGACGGCCAGGCGGAGTGATCAGTGGACAGTCATCGGTGATCAGTGACCGGGGGCAGTAGTCAGTCGTCGATTCCGTCGAAAGACCCCCAGTCGATGCGGCGGGCGTGGAAGCCCGCCCTCCAAGTACGCAACATGTGCCGCCGCCGGAGGGCGCGGTTCCACCCGCGCCGGGTTGTTCGGCGGAATCAGTCGGCAAGATCCGACCTTCAAACCAAGCGGCGAGGCCGTCTTGCGCAGCCTTGATGTCGTGGTGCAAACGGTCTATGATGCTGCGCAGTGTTTGCCGCCGAATCCGCGATTGATTGGCCCCGTCTCCTCAAAGGGAACGCCATGCAAACCACGCCGCGTCGCAGGCTTTCCACGCTAGGAGCCCGCCGTGCCGCGCGGGTGTTGCCCGCGCTCCTGGCGTTGGGGTTCCTCGTGCACGCCTCGGCCGAAATCGTCATCACCAATGCCGACTACTCGCTCTGCCTGCACGAGAGCGGGCGCGTCGCCATGGTGAAGCTGTCCGAGGCCGAGTACAACGTCTGGTCGTACGGCAACCAGACCTACGCGGACCGCACGAACATGACGCACCGTCTCTACGCGCATTTCCAGGACCTGTTCGACTTCGTCATCCTGATCAACAACGAGGACACCCTGCTGGGCGGGTCGTACGGAACGCACTATTCCGTCCGGAACGATACGGACGGGCTGGGAAAGACGCTGTTCGACTACACGGCCTACTACGGGTCGGCCGGTGCGTTGCTGAGCCTCGTCTATCTGGGCAAGAAGTCGGGGCTGACGGGCGGGCCGAGCCTGCACGAATTCTGCCATCGCTGGGCCAACTCGTTGGCGTCCGTTCCCACCGAGAACAGCGGGCACTGGGGCTATGCGGGGGTGGGCGGCCAGTTGGGCGGGTGGCAGCCGGGCACGCTGACCAATCTCGGCGGCGGCTTCTACGACGCGGACGGACCGGACGGCGAGACGGACTGGTGCGAATACGCGAACGGCGGGAACGGGATCCCTTACGGCGAGCTGGAGCTGTACGTGATGGGCCTGATCGGCACGGGCGAGGTGACCCACGCGATCGACATCGCGCAGGGCTTCGCCTGGACGGACGAGAACGCGGGCCAGTTCTCCGCCACCCACATCCTGACGGTCACCATCGCCGACATCGTGGCCACCGACGGCGCGCGCGTGCCGGCCTGTCCCGCGGCGCAAACGAATTTCCGCACGCTGACGGTCGTGCTCGATGACGCGCCGCTGAGCACGGAACGCTGGGCCGCGTGGGATTCAGACGTGTACGACTTCACCCTGAACGGCGACGACGGATCGAGCCTGTACAACTTCTGGGAGGCGACGGGCGGCCGGGCCGTGATGCAGATGGACGGCCTGCTCTCCGCGTTGAACCCCGGGTTCGAGTTCGTGTCCGTTCTCGAAACCGATGAACTGGTCGAGTACGGACCGGAAGGCGGCCCGTTCGGCGCCGTCGCGCAGGTCTACACGCTGACGAACGGCAGTGCCGGCAGCCTTTCCTGGACGACGCGGACAGGCGTGGTGTGGCTGGACGTCACGCCCGGAGGCGGCGCATTGGGGGCGGGCGGCTGGACCCAGGTGACCGTCAGCGTCAACACCAACGCCGACGGCCTGGCCGGGGGCGCCTACACCGGCACCCTCGACTTCGTGAACACCAGCAACGGCGTGGCCACGGCGCGGAGTGCGAGCCTGTTCGTCGAATCGTTCGCCGCTATCCCCTTCAGGCGGTGACGCACCCGACGAACACGCTCATCGCCGTGCTCTCGGTCACGAACCGGGCCTACGACCTGCAGTACCAGTCGAATCTCACCGAGACGAGTTGGGTGGACATCCTCACGAACGTGCCCGGCTCCGGCGGCCCGCTCGCGTTGTCCGACACCAACCAGCACGGCCACGCCTTCTACCGCGTCCGCATCAGCTTGCCCTAGCCGCCCGCCGGACTTGGGCGCTCCGCTCCCAAGTCCGACGGGCGGCTTCCTGTGGGGAGTGGAAGGCTTCAGGCGAATGGGGACTGCTTGGGCTGGCCTGAAACTTGAAAGTAGAAGCGGCGTCTCGCCGCTTTCCCCGGGCCGAAGGCCCGGACATTCCCGAATATCCTCGTCGGCACGAGGTGCCGCCGGGAGGAAGAGCCGAGCCGCCGTCGCCCTGCGGGCTATGGCGAGCCAGGGACGGCTCTTCTACCATGCGGCCGCCGAGGCTCTTCACGAAGTTTCTCCCCTCGCTATGTCCGGCGCGCCGCGCCGCGCGCCGGGGGCCTTGCCGGCCTGCAACTTCAGATGACCGTGGAAGTGGTTTTTGCCCTCACGTTCACCGTTGCGGCCGGCCTTTCTTGAAATACACTTCGGACGTCCCGGACCGACTGTCGGACCACAGGAAATAGGCCGTGCCGGCGGCGTCGACCTGAATGGACGGGTAGCGGGAGACTCCGCCCACATTCGTGATCTTGGCGTCTTGGCTCCAGGTCTTGCCGCCGTCGGGCGAGTACTTGAAAAATATCTCGTACGTGCCGGAACGACTGTCTTGCCAGGCGACGTAGACGTTCCGGCCGCACACGGCGATGGCGGGATTGACAGAGATGCCCGGCGCCTCGGTCAACCTGACGCTGCGTGCCCAGGTCGCACCGTTGTCGTCCGAGCGCTTGTAGTAGATCTCGTAGTTGTGGTCCGGTTCGGGCTCGTGGCGTGGCGCTCCGTCGTGCGGGTAGCGGGTGTCGTCACGGTCATCGGCCCAGAGCACGTGCAGCGTGCTGCCGGCAGCCGCGATGACGGGCAGCCTGGAGTCGCTCGTGCCGTCTTGCGTCAGGCGCGCCCTGTTGGGCCAGGTCCTGCCCTGGTCGGTCGAGCCCAGGTAGCCGATCTCCCAGTTGTGGCCGTTGCTCGCCGCCGCGTGCCGATCGGAAGCGAACACGATATGCAGCCTGCGCCCCTCACCGGCGGTCACGAACGCCGCCCCTTCGTTTACCGGGCTGGGCGCGCAGGTGATATTCCGCTTCGGCGACCATGAGCCGCCGGTCTTGTCCGAAACCGACTGGAACACGTTGCGGCCGGCCTTGCCGGTTTCCTGCCAGATCAGGTGCAGGATCTCTTCGCTTTGAGCCATTCCGCACAGGTTCGCCAAGTCGCTGGAATGGGTGACCTGCGTCTGGTGGAACCATCTGACACCCGAATCCTGCGAGCGCGCGAAACAGATCTGCTTGCCGAGCGCCGTATCCCACACCCACGCCACGCGCACGATCGTACCCGAAACGTCTACGACCGGGTACATCTTCCGGTCGCGCAACTCGGTGAGTGCCTGGACCTCGTCCCACGTCTGCCCGCCGTCCAGCGATCGACGATAGTGCACATCGCTGTCGCTTTCCCGCCGCACGGACTGCCAGACCGCGTGGACCGCCTCGCCGTCCACCTGCAGCGCACGCCCCCTGATCGTAGCCACGGAGCCCTTGGTGCCCTCCTGGCTCAGGAGAAAATCGTCGCTCCAGGCGAAATCGCCGCCCTCCAGCAGGTCGACCTGCGTCGTATCGGCGGCAAGCCTCTCTTCTATGCCCCTGATGTGCGCCCTGTTCTCCAGCAATTCGGCGAAGAAATCGAGCGCTTTCGGCAGGTACTCGGGATTCCGCACGAACCCGTTTCGGCCGTAGAGCGCATCCTTGAAGAACAGCATCACCTGCCCGCCGTGTTCCTCCACAAGCCGCTGGGCGCGCGTCATGCCGGTGATCCCATAGAGGTCCCGGTCGGGGTCCTTCGCGCCGCCATACATGATGAACAGCTTGCCGGCCAGGCAATGCCTGTCCAGTTTCCCGTCTCGCAACGCCTGCACGAACCTGTTGCCCTGCCCTTGCGGCGGCACGCCGCCCGCGTTGCAGATGCAGACCATGAAGTGTTTCTTGCCCGAAACGCTCTGGTCGATCAGCATGTACCCGTAGGACTCGACCGAGGCCCGTTCGAAGCCGTGGAACAGCACGTGCCCACGCTCGACCTTCTGCGCCGCGTATGCCTCCTCGATCGCCGTGTGCAGGATGCCGTAGACGGTCTCCGCCTCCAGATACGTGTCGTCGCCCAGCCACCACTGCAGGGCGAGCAGCCCCCACCCGCGTTTCGCGCACTGTTCATGGACTCGATTGAACTCCTCGACGACCGTACCCTCGCTGCCATGCAGCGTCACGACCAGCGGACGGAATGCGCGCGTCGTGAAGTCGGGCGGAAACCACACCACGTAGAAGGTATCGTGTCGCGGCAGCCTGACGAGCCGCGGGTGTTGCGCGCGCATGGCCTCGAAGCCCGGCCGGTTCTTGAGCGCGCCCAGCATCCGCTCCAGGCGTCCGCCGTCGGGCTCATCGGCCGCGGGTGCGCTGCAGGCAAAGAGCGCCAGCCCCAGGACGGCGGCGGCAGACCAATGGCCGCTCAGCCCATGATTGTCGGGAAACGGCATGAATCACGGCTCCACGTGCGTTGGCGGTGTGTTCTTTGTCCTTGTCGTCATCTTTGTCGTTGTCTTTGTCGGCTCCCCGTGGGACGGGCTTTCCGGCCCGTCCCCGTTTTCCCCGACTCACGCCTGCACGGGACGGGCTGGAAAGCCCGTCCTACGCTCGGATTGCGGACTCCCTCCCCATGGGACGGGCTT
>JAFGHX010000190.1 GCA_016929905.1 Kiritimatiellia bacterium | reverse complement strand
GACGGGCTGGAAAGCCCGTCCCACAGGGAATCGGTCAGGTTTTCGACAAGGCTTGCGGCCCGCCTTCGCCCAAGGCTACGGCGGGCGCGGCCCGCCTTCGCGTGGCGCTTCCGCCGCCGCTCTTCCGCGTCTCGTGCTGGTTCCATCCGCCGCCCGGTGCGCCGGACGACTTGCCGACCTTTGAGCTCCGGGGCACGTGGCGATCGTGCGGCGGTAGTGGACTGTTGCTCGCTCCGGCGCTACACTGTCCCGATTCGGATACGGGCGAGAACCCGTGTGAGTGCTTGAGGTGTGGCACAGGGGGAGGGCGGCGCGTGAAACTGGGGAACGGGAGCAAGTTGCTGTTCATCGGCGATTCCATCACCGACGCCGGCCGGGCGCGACCGGTCGGAGAGGACGTGGCCGACAAGCTGGGCAACGGGTACGTGAGTATGGTGGCCGCCCTGCTCGGGGCCGTCTGCCCGGACCGGGCGATCCGGGTGCTGAATACCGGGATCTCCGGCAACACGGTTCGCGATCTCAAGGCGCGCTGGCAGACGGACGCGATCGACCTGCAGCCGGATTGGCTCTCGGTCATGATCGGCATCAACGACGTGTGGCGCAACTTCGCGCAGCCGGCGCAGCGCCCGTTCCACGTCCCGATTGAGGAATACGAGCAGACGCTGGATGCGCTGCTGGCCGCCGTGCGTCCGTCGCTGAAGGGGTTGGTCCTGATGACCCCGTATTTCGTCGAGCCGAACCGGGCCGAGCCGATGCGCGCCATGATGGATCGGTATGGGGCCGTGGTCAAGAAACTGGCCGACAGGTACGATGCCGTGTTCGCCGACACGCAGGCCGCGTTCGATCGCGTGCTCGACGTCCGCCATCCCGGCACGATTGCCGGCGACCGCGTGCACCCGGGCAAGCTCGGCCACATGATCATCGCACGCGCGTTCCTCCAGGCCGTGGCGTTCGAGTGGTAGCCGCCTCGCGCGGGAACCCGCGCGGCCGAAGGCCGGGCCGCGCCGGATCTCGCGCCGGCCCCGGGCCCTCTTCTCCCGCTTGACATCCGGTCGTCCCGCCGTATAATTGGATATATCACATAGTACCATTTGGGATGGCGGGGCGGCGCCGGCCGCTGCGGGAACCACGCGGCATGAATGTCTTGGCCACGGGATGGAGCGAGGGGTTCGACGGGCCGGGCCGGCGCTGGGTCGTGTATCTCAAGGGCTGCGATTTCCGGTGCCGGTGGTGCGCCAGTCCCGAAAGCGTGCGGCCGGAGCCCGAGCTGCTCTTCTACCCGGCGCGGAGCGCGTACGTGGGCCGCGCGTGCCCGCACGGGGCGGTTGCCGCGGCGAACGGCGGGAGCTGGACGCTTGACAGGGCGGCGTGCGCCCGGTGTCCCGACCGGTTCTGCGTGAGTATCTGGCAGCATCCGGCCTTCGAATGGTGCGGGCACGACGTGGCGCCCGCCGAGATCGCCGACATGGCGCAAGGCTATCGCGCCCTGTTCGGCCCGGACGGCGGGGTGACCTTCGGCGGGGGGGAACCCACGCTGCAGGCGGAGGAGCTGCTGGCGGCGCTGGCCGCTCTGCGCCGGCTCGGGCTGCGAACGGCCGTCGAGACGAACGCCGGCACCGCCCGGTTTGCCGAGTTCGTTTCCGGCGCCGATCTGCTCATCTGCGATCTGAAATGCGTGTCGGCCGACCTGCATCGGGAATGGACGGGGGCATCCAACGCGCGTGTGCTGGCGAACCTGCGTCTGGCGGCGCGGCAGGCACGCGACCTGTGGATTCGCATCCCGCTCGTGCCGGGCTTCAACGACGGCGCGGAAGAGACCGGCAACATGATCGGGTTTCTGAGGGAGGTCCGTGCCGACCGGCCGGGCCTGCGGGTGGACGTGTTGCGCATGCATCATCTGGGCGCGCCGAAATACGCCGCGCTCGGCATGCGCTATCCGATGGAAGGGATCGAACCGCCGTCGCGCGCGGCGGCCGCGGCGTTTGTGGAGCGACTGAAAGACGCGGGCCTCGCCGCGTGGACGGCGGGCTAGCGGCGGGTGACGGAGGCAGGCCATGACGGATACATCACGCGGGTGGGCCGGCATTCTCGAGGCCGGCGTCGAGCGCGTTCGCGCGGCCAAGCGCGCGCAGAAGCGCGTCGACGACTGGTTCTTCGTCCAGGAGATCCGGATGGAAGAGCGCGAGGCCATGATCGCGGAAGGCCGGGACCCCACGGAGGCGGCGTTCCAGGCCGAACTGCTGTGCCGTGTCGTGCGGCGCATGCCGCTGTCCCTGGCGGAGGGGGCGGCCATTGCCGGTTCGCAGGACGGCGCGTTCTCGCCCTCCTACGCCCTGATCAACCCGGCATTCGAGGTGGAGAGTTTTGCCGGGTACTGCGACCCGACCGCCGTTTACGACGACATCGAGCCGGACCCGGAAACGGGGCTGTACCAGAGCCGGATCGACGCGGTGCGGCGGTACTGGGAACAGACGCCGTACGTGCGGCAACTGCGCGCCGTCTACGCGGAGCGCGGGGACGAGACCGGCGAGGTGGTCTACTTCGTGGAGCCGGTGACCGGCCACACGATCCCGGACCTGCGGCCGTTCCTCGCAAACGGGGTGCGCGCCATGCAGCAGAAGGCGCGCGATGCCGGGCCGGCTTACGGCCGGGCGATGGCCGATGCGCTCGAGGCCGCCGTTTGCCTGGCGGACCGGTATCGCGAGCTGGCCGTGCGCAGGGCGCGGGACGCGGCGGACCCGGGCGAGCGCGCGCGGCTGGAAACCATGGCCGACGTGCTTGGCCGTGTCCCGGCCCGGCCCTGCCGCACCCTGCACGAGGCCGTCCAGGCCTTTGCCCTGCTGTGGCAGGTGATGGTCCTGGAGCAGGCGCCGAATCCCTACGCGATTTCCGTGGGCAATCTGGACCGCATCCTGTTGCCCTACTACGACGCGGGGCGCACCTCCCGCGAGGAGGCGGTGGCCCTGGTGCGGCATCTGCTGGCGTTCTTCCAGGTCGGTAACCGGTGTTGGGCGATCTCGCAGAACGTGCTGGCCGGCGGCCGGGACGCGCAGGGCGCCGATCTGACCTCGGCGCTGACGTGGATCGTGCTGGATGCGTTCTTTGCCTCCAACGATCCGCAGCCCGCGCTCTCGGTCAAGGTGCACGCCGGCACGCCGGAATCCCTGTATCGCGCGCTCGGCCGGTTCTTCTTCACGCCCGGCCACTCCACGCCTTCGCTGTTCAGCGACGACACGTTGTTCGAGGTGCTTCGGCGCCGGGGCGTGGCGGAGGCGGACCTGCCGGATTACGCCGTCGCGGGCTGCCAGGAGCCGCTCGTGATGGGGAAATCCTCGGTGAACACCACGAACACCTGGCTGAATCTGGCCAAGGTCCTGGAACTGGCGACCCATGACGGGTGCTCCCTGCTCACCGGCAAGCGGCTGGGCCCGTCGTGGGCCGAGCTGGGCCTAGACGGCGGGGCGGAGGAAGCCTACGCCGATCTGGAGCGGACGTTCTTCGCCATGCTCGACCGCATTCTCCCGCGCATGCGTGACGCCGGCAACGCCTGCACGGATCTGCTCGGGACCCACAGGCGCGTGCCGTTCACCTCGGCGCTCATGGACGGCTTCGCAAGCTGGCGCGACATGCGCGATCCGGAGCAGCCCGGCGTTCGCTATGCCGGCAGCGGCTGTCTCATCCACGGGCTGGCCGTGGTCGCCAACGGGTTGCACGCCGTCACGCGCACGCTGCAGGCCGGCCGGTACGGCGCGGACGCCATTCGAGACGCGCTGCGCTCCGACTATGGCAGGGCGGGTCCGCTCCGGAATTTCCTCGAATGCCAGGACAAGTTCGGCAACGACAAGGCGGGCGTGGACGAGACGGCCGCGCGGCTCGCGAAGCAGGTGAGCGAGAAGGTACGGGCGCTGCGCAACACGGCCGGCAACGCTTACCTGCCCGATTGGTCCACACCCAGCACGCACCTGCTCTACGGGCACTGGGTCGGCGCCACGCCCGACGGGCGCAAGGCGCGCCGCGCGCTCGGGTTCGGGGTGGACCCCGTGGTCGGGACGGCCAAGCAGGGGTTGCCCGGCCGGCTGTTGTCCGCCTGGAAACTGCCGTTCCTGGCGATGACCGGCGGTTATGCGTCGCATATCGGGCTGGACCCGCGTAACGCGCCGGCCGGCGCCGACCTCGAGGCGAAGGGGTTGTGGCTGCGCGACAGGGTCATCGTGCCGTTGTTCCGGCTCGGCCAGGGCGTGGCGGAAGCGCCCTACTACGTGTATCTCAACGTCGACGAAGCCGGCCATCTGCGCGAGGTGCTGAAGCACCCGCAGACGTACGCGCCGGACGGCATCTATATCGTCCGGATCCACGGCACCTTCGTGAACTTCCTCGATCTGTCGCCCGCGATCCAGCGGGACATTATCGAGCGGCTCGATCCGTTGTCCACCGCGGTAAGCACGACATGAGCACGAAGACCGAACAGGTGCGCCGCGCGGTCTTCAACGCCGTTCTGCGCGGGGATTATCGGCCGGGCGACAGAATTCCCGCCGAGCGCGACATGGCGGCTTTGACGGGTACCAGCCGGATCACGGTCCGCCGCGCCTATGCGGACCTGGCCAGAACGGGCATTCTGGAGCGTACGCAGGGGCGCGGCACGCTGATCAGGACCGCACCGGCGGGACGCCTGGATCCCGCCGGGCAGGTTGCCCTGCTCGCCGCGCTGCGCGATCCGTTCGCGCTCGAGTTCATCGCCGCGCTGGAGACCGCGCTTGCCCGCAGGGACGGGCTGCTCGTGGTGAAGGTGACCGACGAGGATCCCCGCAAGGAGGAAGCCGCGGCCGTCGCGCTCGTACGGCTGGGCCTGCGCCGGCTCGTGGTCTGGCCGGCCGGCCGGCACATGGCCGCCCAGACGCTCATGCGCCTCCGCATTCTGGGAGCCGGCATCGTGTTTTTCGACAGGATCCTGCCCGGCCCGCTGGCGGACTTCGTGGGGCTGGACAATGCGCATGCGGTCACCGCGCTGCTGGCTCATGCCGTGGCCAACGGAAGACGCCGGTTCGTGTTTGTCGGGCACAGCGGGCTCGACGTCGACAGCGACCGCCAGCGGGAGCAGACGTTTTTGGATGTGTGCGGCAGGCGAGACCTGCCGCACGCGTGCGTCCGCGTGCCGTGGCGCGGCGACGTGCGCGGCGTCCTGCGCAAGCACCGAGCCGCGTGGCGCCGGCGCGGGACCGGGCTCGCGCTCGTGTGCGTGAACGACGCCGTCGCCCTCGCTGTTCGCGAAACCGCCGGGCCCGGCCCCGCCGTCTACGGCATCGACGGACTGCCCGAAGCACGGCGCGCGGGGATCGTCAGCTACCGCCAGCCCATGGCCCGCATGGCGCGCAAGGCGATCGAACTGCTGGCCGGCCAGGCCCGCGACGCCTGGCACCCGCGGCAGATCCTTTGCCGAGGCCGGATTCTGATCTGAAACGTGCCGTAACGTAGAGGCGGCGTCCCGCCGCTTCCCGAGGCCGCCGTGGCTCTTCCGCCTTCGCCTTTCAGGCTATGGCGCGACAGGTCGAGCCATGGCGGACAACTCGGCGGGCAAGCGTCGCTTACGACAAAGAGGTCCGAGGCGTAGGACGGGCTTTCCAGCCCGTCCCGTGCACTCGTGAACCGACGCGAAACGGGGACGGGCTG
>JAFGHX010000189.1 GCA_016929905.1 Kiritimatiellia bacterium | reverse complement strand
TTCTCTTGCGGCTGAAAAGAGGAAGTCGAACCAGGCGTCGGAGGTTACGGCTCGCAGCTCGCCGAACCTCAACGCCCACGTTCGGCGAAGACAACTTGACTCGAGATCTGATCCGGAAGAAACTTGATCGAGAACTTACTCGAGAACTTGTCTCGAAATTCACGATCGAACCGTTGACCCGGGAATCGGAACAAGCGCCCTGGACGAACTCTGGGTTACGATCGACTTCGCGCAAAGAGCCCCGGCCAAGCGCCAGCCGGGAAATCGAGCAAGTTCCCGAGTACGTTCTCGAGCCCGTTTTCGGTGAGTGCACATGCCATCTGCCTGATCAACCCGGGCAGCCGAAACCGTAGGGTGTACCGGTGGTCCGCAAGGAAGAGCCGAGACGGCTCTTCTACCTTCCCCGCTTGCGCGTGAATTCCAGATAGCGCCGCGCGCCGGCATGGGACGGGTTGCAGCGGAGCGCTTCGCGGAAATGGTGTTCGGCGGCGGTGAGATTCTCGGCCTCCAGGAAGGCGATCCCGATGTTGTAGTGCGCGTCCGCATAGTCCGGGTCCAGCCTGAGCGCGGCGGAGTACTGCACCAGCGCTTCGGCGATCTTTCCGTCGCGCAGGAGCAGCGTGGCCAGGTTGTTCCGCGCCTCCTTGTCGGCCGGCGCCATGGCCACGTGCCGGCGGGCGTGCAGGACGGCCTGCTTCATGTCGCCCTCCCGGAAGAAGAGCATCGCCAGCTTGTCATGCGCGTCGGCGAAGGCCGGATCCAACGCGAGGGTTCTGGAATAGTGAAGGAGCGCCTCCCGCGGCTGCCCGTTCAATTCGAGGGCGTAGGCCATGTTGTAATGGGCGCCGGCAAACCGCGGGTGGATCTCCAGCGCCTTTGAGAAGTGGGTGAAAGCCTCCTTCAGCCGACCCGTGCGGGCCAGCACGTTGCCGAGATTGTTGTGCGCCTTGACGTGGTTGGGCTCGAGGCGGATGGCCTCCCGGTAGCGGGCGGCGGCGCGGGCGAAATCGCCGGCATTGCCCGCGACAAGACCGAGATTGTAGTGGGACAGCGCACTGCGCGGGTTCACCTCCAGCGCGTGGCGGAACAGCGAGACGGTGTCGTGCCAGTGGCGTGTCTGACGGTGGCTCGCGACGGCGAGCCCCGCCAGAACAAGCGCGGCGGCACCGAGGCGGCGCCCGTCCGGTCGGGTCTGCAGCAGCCATGCACCCGCCAAGGCAGGCCCGAGCATGGCGAGATACACGTAGCGATCCGCCACAGTCGAAATCACCTGGTGCGCAAAGGCAACCAGTCCGAGCACGGGCAGCAGGCCCGCCACGGCCAATGCCGAGGCCAACAGCCACCCGGCGCGCCGCTTCGAAAACCAGGCGACGATGCCCCACCCGACCGGCACGAGCCAGGTGAGGTATAGCCACGAATGCCGCAGCACGAACGCGGGCGACCGGCCGTAGTCCGGCCCCAACCGGAACGGCGCCACGAGTTTGTAGAGGTAGAAGGCGAGCGCGTCCAGCGCCAGCGGCAGACGGGACCAGACGCGCGGCACGAAGGAGAGGAGCTCGTCGCGCTGCGTGTCCTTCGTGAGCGAACCCCACGCGATTCCGAGTGCAAGCCAGAGGAGCAGCACGCAGAACAGGGGAGCACGCCCGAGGGGACGAGGATCGAGGACCGAAGAGTGAGGATCGCGGGGCGCGGCGCGACCGGCGCCGGGAGGCGAGGCATGGGGAGCGCGCGTGTGCCGGATGCACGCCCGCGCGGCGGCCCAGAACAGGAAGGCGAGGATGGGGATGACGGCCGCCGTGGGTTTGGCCGCGAGGCTCAGCGCGAATACGGCGGTCGAGCCCGCATACCGCACGGTCGCGCGTCGCGGAGTCAGCGCCGCCGGACGAAGCAGTACGGGGAGCAGCAGCCAGAGGGCGGTCAGGCCAAGCAGGCCGCTGAGGAGGTCCTTTCCGCCGGTCACCCAGGCCACGGGCTCGGCCTGGAGCGGGTGCAGGGCGAAGAGCAGGGCGCCCGCGGCGGCGGCGCGTTGCACGGCCGGCCCGGCGGGCATTCCGCTTTGCGCTTCGGACGGCCCGCTTCGCGACGCCTTCGGCGGACGGGTTGCGGATCGCGTGTCCGAGGCCGCGGTCCGCGCTCCTCCATCCGCGATCCGCAATCCTCGCTCGCCACGCGCGGTGCAAGAGGCGAGCACGGCAAGGAAGATGCGGTACACAACGAGGGCGGCAAGCGCGTGGAGAACGACATTGGCGGCGTGGAAGAAAGCCGGATCGAGCGAGTGGTCCGGGCGGCGCGCGACGAGCGCGATGAGCGCCCACAGGGTGGAGGTGAGGGGGTACATGTGGTGCTCGGTGGGATGCCGCCAGAAATGGCAAATGTGACGCCAGGTGACCGGGTTCAGCCGCGGGTTCTCGAACACGTTGAAGCTGTCGTCCCATTCGAGAAACTCGTGGCCGAGCACGGGGTAGAACGTGAGCAGAACCGCAAGCACCAGAAGCGAACCGATCACGTGGTCGCGCGTGAGCTGCATGTTGCCTTCCCCTTCGACGGCGAGGCCAACCACCGGCCGTAGCGCAGGGGTTTCCCCGGCTCGAACCGGGCGCATTATGGCCGGAAACACGGATGAATGCAACGCCCCGCGCTTCTTCGCCGCGCCGCCGGAACGACGAGGCGAAAAACTTGAAAATGGTATTTGACTCGCCGGAATCCGGTGTGTATAGTTCTTTTTCGCCTACATTTCAGGTACGCGAGGCTGTTGAAAAGAGTGGGTACCAACCCACTCTTTTGTGCCTAGGAACCTGTCGGGTTCGGGCTGGCGCCGGAAGGCGACGGGTTCCTGAAGTGCGCGTCGCGCACGAGGGAAGAGAGCTTTTGCACCGAAGCGAGCGAGTAGGTGGCAGCGCCGGAAACTGTGCGCCCTGCGGCGCGTGGCGGGAGTCTGAATCGCTGCCGGGAGCCGGGCATGAATGCGGAGCTTCAAGCGGTCCTGGACTACATGGAGAAGGAGCGCGGCATCGACCGCGAAGTCCTGTTCCAGGCGATGGAGTCTGCGCTGCTGTCGGCTTCCAAGAAGAGCGTGGGGCCGGCACACGATCTTCGCATCGAGATCGACCGCAAGACCTGCGACATCAAAGCGCTGGCCAAGGTGGCGGTGGTCGAGCGCGTGCGCTCGAAGCAGCATGAGATCAGCCTGACCAACGCGCGGAAGATCAAGCCGGACGCCCAGCTCGGGGACGAGGTGGAGATCGAGGTCACGCCGAAGAACTTCGGGCGCATCGCGGCGCAGACGGCCAAGCAGGCCATCCTCCAGAAGATCCGCAAAGCCGAGAAGGACCTGGTCTATAAGGAATACAAGGACCGGGTCGGCGACATTGTGAGCGGCGCGGTCCGGCGTTTTGAGCGGGGCGACATCGTCATTGATCTTGGCCGGGCCGAGGCGATGCTGCCGGGCAAAGAACGGGTCCCCACCGAGGAATATCAGGTCGGCGACCGCGTACGGGCGCTGGTCCTGAACGTGCAGGGCGTGGGCGGCGGCCCGATGATCGTGCTCACGCGCAGCCACCCGGACTTCGTGCGGCGGCTGTTCGAGCTGGAAGTCTCGGAGATCGCGGACGGAACGGTGGAGATCAAGGGCATCGCACGGGAAGCGGGGTTCCGGAGCAAGATCGCCGTGGTCTCGCACGACGCGAAGGTCGACCCGGTAGGCGCGTGCGTGGGGATGCGCGGCATCCGCGTGAACAACATTGTGCGCGAGCTCTCCGGCGAAAAGATCGACATCGTGCGCTGGAACGAAGACGTCAAGACCTACGTGACCAACGCGCTTGCCCCGGCGAAGCTGGCGAAGGTGATGATAGACGAAAACAAGGCCAACACCATCAAGGTCATTGCGGATGCCGACCAGCTCTCGCTGGCCATCGGCAAGCGGGGCCAGAATGCGCGGCTGACGGCGAAGCTGACGGGCTGGAAGATCGACATTCAGAAGGACGAAGCGGACATCAGCTTCGAGGAGAAGGTGGCCAAAGCGATACGGGACCTTGCGACGGTTGACGGGATATCGCGGGATGACGCCGAGAAACTCGTCAAGAGCGGGTTCCTGACCGTCGAAGGCATCGTCGCGGCCGAGATCAGCGATTTGACGGAGATCGCCGGGTTCGACGAGGCGACGGCGAAGGCGGTGCATGACGCCGCGTCGGCCACGCAGGAGGAGCCGGCGGAACAGTGATCGGGACGGCACTATGAGAGTTCACGAGCTGGCCAAAGAACTGGGGCTGTCGAGCAAGGAGTTGCTCGCGCGGCTGCGCGGCATGGACGTCGATGTCAAGAACCACATGAGTGCTCTTGACGAAACGGCCGTCGAGCGAGTCCGGGCCCAACTCGGTGCGCCCGCCCCCGTCGCGCCGGCACCGGCGGCGGAGCCGAAGAAGCCGGCGCCGACACCGGCCGCCCCCCCGCCGGAGCAGAAGCAACCGGCAAAGGCCAAGCAAGCCGCGCCGCCGGCCAAGCCGAAGCCGGCCGCGGCGGCCGTGGCGGAGCCGCCGGCGGAAAAGGCGACGGTCGCCCGTACCGACAAGACCATCCGGGTGCGGGGCGCGGTCATCGTGCGGGAACTGGCCGAACAGCTTGGGATGCGGCCCAACCAGCTCATTTCCGAGCTGATGACCATGAACATTTTCGCCTCCATCAACGAACGGCTCGATCCGAAGATCGCGCAGAAGGTGGTGGAGAAGCACGGGTTCGTGTTCGAGCACGAGAAACGCACGGCCGAGCATCGGCCCGTGATCAAGAAGAAAGCATTCGAAGAAGAGGACGAGGAGCCGGACCGGCCGGAAGACCTGATGCCCAGGGCGGCCGTCGTCACGTTTCTCGGTCACGTCGACCACGGCAAGACCTCGTTGCTGGACCGGATCCGCAAGACGGCGGTCGTCGAGGACGAGTCGGGCGGCATCACGCAGCATATCGGCGCCTATACCATCGAGGTCGACGGCCAGCCGATCACGTTCCTGGACACGCCCGGCCACGCGGCGTTCACGGCCATGCGCGCGCGCGGCGCGAACCTGACGGACATCGCGGTCATCGTGATCGCGGCCGACGACGGGGTCATGCCGCAGACCCGTGAAGCGCTGGCGCACGCGCGGGCGGCGAACGTGGCGATCATGGTGGCCGTGAACAAGATCGACCTGCCCACGGCGAACGTCAACCGTGTCATTCAGCAACTGGTCGAACTGGAATTGACGCCGGAGGACTACGGCGGGCAGACGATCTGCTGCCAGGTCAGCGCGCAGACGGGCGACGGCATCGACCACCTGCTCGAGATGATCCTGCTGCAGGCCGAGATATTGGAGCTGAAGGCGAATCCCAAGCGCCGGGCACGCGGCTACGTGGTCGAGGCGCAGCTCGAGCCGGGCATGGGCCCGACGGCGCATCTGCTCGTGAAGAACGGCACGCTCAACGTGGGCGATGCCGTCTTCTGCGGCGCGTACTGGGGCCGTGTCCGTGCGCTGATCAACGACCACGGCAACATGGTCCGAAGCGCCGGCCCGTCGATGCCGGTCAAGTGTCTGGGGCTCTCCGGCGTGCCGGAGGCCAGCGAAGAGTTCCGCGTATGCGCCACCGACAAGATCGCGCGCGGCGTTGCGGATTCACGCCAGCAGAGCCGTGCGGGCCAGCAGCAGGGCCCGCTCCAGAAACGCATGTCGCTCGAAGACCTGTACCAGGAGGTGAAAGACGCCGGCAAGCTCGAGCTGCGGGTGATCCTCAAGACCGACGTGCGCGGCTCGCTCGAGGCGATCGAGCACGCGCTGAAGGAGATCCAGAGCGACAAGATTTCGCTTTCCATCATCATGAGCGACGTCGGCAACATCAACGTCAACGACGTCATGTTGGCCAGCGCGTCCAATGCCGTCGTGCTGGGCTTCCATGTGGCCAAGGACGGGAGCGTCGATGCGGCGGCCAAGCGCGAGGGCGTCGACATCCGCCTGCACAGCGTGATCTACGAACTGATCGACGAAATCCGTGAAAGCATGACCGGCATGCTCGGGCCCGAACTGCGCGAACGCGTCATCGGGCACGTCGCCATCAAGCAGGTGTTCGATATCTCGAAAGCCGGGAAGGTGGCCGGATGCCTGGTCTCCGACGGGCGCGTAACGGCCGGGTGCCGGGCGCGGCTGAAACGGGGCGACGACGTGCGCTACGAGGGCGCCATTGTCTCGCTCAAGCATTTCCAGAACAGCGTCAGCGAGGTGAGAGAGGGACAGGAATGCGGCATCCGGCTGGACAATTTCTCCGATTTCAGCGAGGGCGATATCATCGAGATGTACGACGTCGAGAAGATCGCCCAGAAGCTCTGACCCCGCCCTGCCCTCGCGCCGCCGATGTCGTCACGGCCCCAAACCGGTTATGTGAGAAGGGCAACGTTGTGCGAATCGGGACCGCACGCACGTGCGGGGCCGATTCGCACGACATATGAGCCGTACCAAGCGCGCGGCACGTGCCGCTTGTGCCTTTTTGCGGCTATGGCGCCTGGTGATCCGTTCGCCTGCATTCACGTGGGGTGCGCGATGAAGGCTGACCGACTGAAACGCGTGAACGAATTGCTCCGGCGCGAGATCGCCGAGCTCGTCTTCCGGCTCGCGAGCAAGAGCGGGCTCGACTCTTCCGCGGTTACCGTCAACCAGGTGATCACGAGCAGCAATCTGCGCAACGCGCGGGTCCTGATCTCGATCCGCGACCACGAATCGGAGCGACCGCACATTCTGAACGTGTTGCAGCGCAACCACGCGAAGATCCAGAGCGAGATGAGCCGGAACGTCATTCTGAAGTACACGCCCCGGCTCACGTTCGAGTTGGATACCTCCCTGGAAGAAGGCGATCGGGTCCTGGCCCTCATCTCGGAGATGGAGGCGGCGGACCCGGCGATGGCCGATCAACCGGCGGAAGCGTCGAATCCCGATGAAGGAGTGGACACCCAGAAGTAGACCGTCGCCGATGCGACGCGCCGGCCCGCCCGCGCCGCCGCGCGCGTTGGATCCGTTCGACGGCGTGCTGCCGGTTGACAAGCCGGCCGGGCCGACCTCGCACGACATCGTCGACCTCATGCGCCGGCGGTTCCGGTTCAAGAAGGTCGGGCACGGCGGCACCCTCGATCCGCAGGCGACCGGCCTGCTCGTCCTGCTGCTGGGGCGCGGCACGAAGCTGTCCGAGACGTTCATGAACGCCGACAAGACCTACGAAGGGCACATGCATCTCGGGGTGGCGACCGACTCGCAGGACGCGCAGGGCAAGGTGATCCGCGAGGGGGACTGCAGCGGCATAACCCGGGCGCGCGTCGAGGAGGAGATGGCGAAGTTCCTCGGCGATATCATGCAAACCCCGCCCATGGTCTCGGCGGTCAAGAAAGACGGGGTCCCGCTCTACAAGCTGGCGCGCAAGGGCAAGACCGTGGAACGGAAACCGAAACTCATCCATGTGTACGAGTTCGACCTGCTCGAGTTCGACCCGCCGCAGGTCTTCTTCCGGCTGCGCTGCACGAAGGGAACCTACGTGCGCACGATCTGCGCCGATATCGGGGAGAAACTGGGCTGCGGTGCGCACCTTGCGCAGCTTCGCCGCATGCGTTCGGGCGGCCTGCACGTCGACGACGCGCTGCCGGTCGAGCAACTCCGCGAGATGACGCGCGAGGATCTGCTGCCACGGATCATCCCCGTCACCGAGATACGGCGCCTGTAGAGCCCCCGCCGGCCCGTCAGGGGGGCGTGGCACCCTGAGCCTGTGCCGAAATGACGCGCCGCAGGCGCCCATGACGCGAGCGCCGCGAGCCAATGACCCGGGCCCGAAGGGCCCGCACGCGATGCGAATACTGAACGATATCACGAAGCTCCGCCGTGAACGCCGCGGCATCTTCCTGGCACTCGGCTTCTTCGACGGCGTGCACAGAGGGCACCGGCGGGTCATCGCCCGGTGCGAGGGGGCCGCCCGCCGTCGAGGGGGACAGACCTGGGTATTGACCTTCGATACGCACCCGCAGCGGGTACTCGATCCGGAAAATGCGCCCCGCTTGCTCACGTCCACGGCGCACAAACTGAAGCTGCTCCAACAGGCCGGCGTAGACGGCTGCCTCGTCCTGCCGTTCACGCGCGAACTGGCCGGCGAGGAACCGGAGCGGTTCGTGGGCCGGTTGCTGGCCAACGCCCGCACCCTCAAACACATCTTCGCAGGACAAGACTGGCGGTTCGGCAGGAACCGGCGCGGCACTCCGGCCCTGCTCAAGAAGCAGGCCGCCGGGACGGGCGTACGCGTCAGCGTCGTGAGCCCGGAACTGTGGCGGGGCAGCCCCATCTCGAGCACGCGAATCCGGACGGCGGTTCAAGAGGGCAGCCTTCGGGAAGCCAAGGGCATGCTGGGCCGGGACTTCAGCATCCTCGGCACCGTCGTGCGGGGCCGGCATCTGGGAACGCGAATCGGGTACCCGACCGCCAACCTGGACCCGCACAACGAAGTCTGGCCGCCGTTCGGGGTGTACGCCGCCCACGCCCGGATTGACGGCCGGCGGCTCGTCGGCGTCGTCAATGTCGGCACCTGCCCCACCGTCGTGCGGGCAGATGACGCCAAACCGTCGATCGAGATCCATCTGCTGGATTTCTCCCAATCCCTCGACGGACAGGATATCGAGATCTCCTTTGCCGCGCGCCTCCGAAATGAACACCGATTCTGCGACGTCGACCACCTCAAACGCCAGATCGCGAGGGATGTCCGGAAGGCCCGACGGATGCTCGCGCAGTGATGCGTAGTCCGTGATCCGTCGTCCGCTCCAGCATTCCGGCATGGCGGGATGCGTACCGGGCGGGTTCGAAGGCCCGGCTCGCGAGGACGCTCGCCCTCCAGTCCCGTCGCAGGTTCTCACGCGTGGAGGGTGCCGCTCTGATGAGGCGGCTCGGCACAGCCAGGCCCCCTCATTGGCCTGGCATGCTGAACACGATGGAGGGCGAGCGTCCTCGCGAGCCGGGAGCACTGCGAGCCGACGGCGTCCATGGAGCGACCTCCGGAACGTACGCCGAAGCCCTGAATTTCTCCTTGACCACACGCTCGAAAAACATTACGTTCAAAACATATTGAACGAAATACATGCCAGATGGAGTGCATTCGCCTGCATAATCCACGGGGACGGAGTCCGGGCGGTTTCGCGGGCCGTTATCTGTTGTTCGGTGTTCGGCGACGGGCCTTTCGGTCGGCTTCGAGAAACTGCCGGACAATCAATCACGTCCCCCTCTGACACCCGACACCCGACACCTGACACCCGACACCCGACACCTGACACCTGACACCCGACACCTCCGCACCAGCCGATGTCGAACAACCATGACCGCAGTGCCGCGCCGGTCGATCATGCGCTGGTCCCGCGTCTGATCGAGGCGGCGGGCCGGTTCACGCAGTCGTTCGGGCTGGGCCGAAGCGTGGGGCAGATATTCGGCGCGGTGTATCTGAGTCCGTCGCCGATGACGCTGGACGATCTGACGGCCGCGTTGGGGATCAGCAAGGGCAGCGCCAGCATGGGCGTGCGCCAGTTGGAGCAGTGGGGCGCGCTGGAGCGCATCTGGGTGAAGGGCGATCGGAAGGACTACTACCAGGCCCGCGACGATTTCGGCAAGATCATCCGCAAAGCTATCCTCGATACGATCGGCACCAAGATGCTGAGCGCCGCCGATTTCCTCGACGAACTGCGCTCGGAGCTCGACAACGGCGCCGTCGCCAAGGACGCCCCGACCGACGACGTCAAGTTTCTGCGCCAGCGCCTGCAGAAGCTGCTTGCCTTCCAGAAGAAGGCGAAGGGGCTGTGGGAGAGCGACATCCTGCGGCTGTTGCTCAAGTAGAGGGAGAGTCGAAAGTCAAAGGTCTGAAAGTCGAAGGTCGCGTCGGACGCTCCGGATGTGGGAGCAGACTCTCGGAACCCGGGACCTTCGACCTTCTGACCTTCGACCTTGGACTTCGCCCCGGCGGATTTCAGGCTGGCCAACAGGCATTTGCACGCTAGACTGTACGGGATTCGCGGGGCGGCGGTCGGCCTCTGCGACTTTCGACCTTCAGACTTTCGACTTCTGAGCAGGGGGCTACGGGCACATGTCTGAATTCTGGAGCACGCGTCGGATCGTGGTGACGGGGGGCGCCGGCTTTCTCGGCAGCGTCCTGGTCGAGAACCTGAAGCAGAAAGGCGCCCGCGAGGTGCTCGTGCCGCGGCACAAGGATTACGACCTCACGGCTGTCGAGGCGGTCAGGCGTATGTACGAGGCGATGAAGCCGGACGTCGTCTTTCATCTGGCCGCGGTGGTCGGCGGGATCGGGGCGAACCGCAGGCATCCCGGCAAGTTCTTCTACGACAACCTGATGATGGGCGTGCAGTTGATGGAAGAGGGCAGGCGGCGCGGCCTGGCGAAGTTCGTGGCGGTCGGGACTGTCTGTGCGTATCCCAAGTTCACGCCGGTCCCGTTCAAGGAAGACACGCTGTGGAACGGCTACCCCGAGGAGACGAACGCGCCCTACGGGCTGGCCAAGAAGATGCTGCTCGTCCAGTCGCAGGCCTACCGGCAGGAGTACGGGTTCAACTCCATCTTCCTGCTCCCGGTCAATCTGTACGGGCCGAACGACAACTTCGACCCGGAGAGCAGCCATGTGATTCCGGCGTTGATCAAGAAGTGCGTCGATGCGCGCGAGGCGGGCGCAGACCACATCGTGTGCTGGGGCACGGGCAGCGCATCGCGCGAATTTCTGTATGTCGACGACGCCGCCGAGGGCATTGCCCTGGCCGCGGCGCGGTACAGCGAGTCGGAGCCCGTCAACATCGGGTCGGGTTTCGAGATCAGCATCAAGGACCTGGTCGAAAAGATCGCCCGGTTCACGGGGTTTGCCGGCGAGATCCGGTGGGACGCCTCCAAGCCCGACGGCCAGCCGCGGCGTTGTCTCGACGTCTCGCGCGCGCAGGAGAAGTTCGGGTTCAAGGCCTGGACCGGTTTCGACGAGGGGCTGCGGAAGACGATCGCGTGGTATGAGGCGCAGCGGGCGTAGCCCGTAACGCCAGTCGACGAAGAGCAGAGCGGCCCGCGAAAAGACGCGAAAGGGACGCGAAAGGGCTGTTTGGTTTGGCCGTGACGCTTTCGTGCATCAGAGGTTTGTTTCGGGAATCGAAAGGATTGCCACGCCGCAACAGTCTAAGCCGTATTACGACGTACCCGGCGGCGTGGCAATCCTCGATTCCCGAAACGAGCGCCTTCAGAGAGGGAAAGAAGTGCGGACGGGAGCCAACGCACGGACGCGATGAGGACTGACACAGAAAGGCCATCCGCATTCGGCCAGATGTCGTTCGTGTGCTGTGCGGCGGTGGTGCTCGTGGCGCCATGGTGCCTGGCCGCCTGGGAGATGTGGTGGTTCTGGCCGTTCGCCGTCGGCCTCTTTCTGGGGTTGCTCTTCTTCGGCGTGCGCCTGCTGCTGGCGGCGCAGAGCGGGGAGCGCGTGTTCACGGGCGACCGGCTCCTGGCCCTGCGCGGCGTGTACGGGTTCCTGCCGTTCCTGGGCTACGCGTCTATCCGGCTGTTCCAGGCGGACGTGCTGATGGATGCGGAGCGCAGCTTCCTGCTCTTCCTCACGCCGCTTGTCCTGGCCGTTCAGATCGTATTCGGGTTCACCCGAAAACAACTGCTTCTTCTCTACCTTCTGCTTCTGGCGGATCTGCTGTTGCTCGGCGGGTACGGGGTCATCAACCACCGCCTCACGGGCAGCGAGCACGTGCTGTGGCGTGATGCGTATGAAAGCTATGCCGGGCGGGCGAGCGGGACGTATTTTTGCCCCGACCACTTCTCCGGCATCATGGAACTGGGTTTCTGCCTGGCGCTCGGCATCGTTCTGGCCCGGAATGTGAAGTGGCCGCGCAAGGTGATGGTGTTCCCGCTGGCGGCGGTCGCGCTGGGCGGGGTGTACCTGAGCAAATCGCGCGGCGGCGGGCTCACCATCGGCGTTATCGTCGCCGCCGCACTCGTCTGGGGGTTCGCCCAGTGGCCATGGCGCGTACAGTGGGCCCTGCGCATCGGCGTGAGCGCCGGGCTGGCCGTCGCGCTCGGCGTGTTGTGCGTCGCCGGCGGCAGCTACATCGAGCGGTTCCGCAACTACCCGTGGAAGGATATCCGTAAGGCCGGCCGGTTCCAGTATGCGGCGAGCGCCTTGCGCGCCTGGCGCAGCGCGCCGTGGTACGGGATCGGGCCGGGCATGCACCAGCACCTGTGGCCCCATTTCGCGGCCTCCGAGGACGGCGACCGCGAGGCCGGCAAATGGCCCACGTTCCCCAACTACCACTATCATCTCTACGAGGTCCACAACGACTGGGTTCAGCTTCTGGAAGAATACGGGCTGATCGGCGTGGCGCTGTTTCTCGGCGCGGCGCTCAGCGTGCTCTCCACTCTCTTCACGGGGTATTACCGCGAGGTGCGGGACCGAATCAAGACGGACTGGCGACGACGCATTCGCCGTCCACATTACCCCATGCTCCTCGGGGCGATTCTCGCGTGCGCCGCGATGGCCTTCCATTCGCTGGGCGATTTCAATCTGCAGATGCCCGCCACCGTCTGGCTGCTGGCCGCGATCGTGGCCATCCCCGTCGCGTTCATCGTGCGGGAGGAACCGCGGGGAGGAACCGCGAATGGACGCGAATGAACGCGAATTCAGAGGTCAGAAGTCAGAGATCAGAGGCCAGAGGTCAGAGGCTGGAAGTCAGGGATCAGCCGACAAAGCCGTATGAGTCTTTTCGATTCCGCCGTGAAGCCCCGCGCGGACGGAGCCGCGCCCTCCAAAACCACACGATTGCGTTGGCTGGTCTGACGAAGGGCCGGCTCTGTGCCGGCCGCTGGTGTCTTCCGAAAGATTCCTCATCGAATACTCGCCCCCAACAGGAGATGACATAACATGCCGAAGAAACAATACTCCATCAGTCCGACCGGCGAGAAGTTTCCGCTGCCCGCACCGGCGCAGTACAAGGCGGAGTTCGCGCGCCTGAAGCGCCTGGCGGCGAAAGAGCGCAGGGCCGGCAAGGAGATCGTCGTGGTCGTCGGCGTCGGGTTCGTCGGCGCGGTCATGGCCGCGGTGGTGGCCGACACGGAGGACAAGAAGGGCAAGCCGACCAAATTCGTGATCGGCATGCAGCGGCCGAGCACGCGCAGCTACTGGAAGATCCCATGGTTGAACCAGGGCATCTCGCCGGTGAAATCCGAGGATCCAGGCGTCGACCCCATGATCCGGCGTTGCGTGAAGGAGAAGAAGACGCTGACGGCGACCTACACCTACGATGCGCTGAAGCTGGCGGACGTGGTGGTGGTGGACGTGCAGTGCGACTATCACAAGGAGGCGCTCGGCAACGTGCGCAACGGCAAGGCGGAGATGGCGGCGCTGGAGGAGGCGCTCGAGATCATTGCCGGCAAAATCCCGCCGAAGGCGCTCGTGCTCATCGAGACGACCGTCGCGCCCGGCACGACCGAGCAGGTCGCCTACCCGATCATGAAGAAGGTGTTCGCCCGGCGCGGGATCAAGTCCGACCCGCTCCTGGCGCACAGCTTCGAGCGCGTGATGCCGGGCAAGGAGTACATCCGGTCCATCCGCGACTTCTGGCGCGTGTGCAGCGGGATCAACGCCGAGGCGCGCGATAAGGTCGTGAAATTCCTCAACGAGGTCCTGAACACCCGGGACTATCCGCTCACGGTCATGGACACGCCGATCGAATCGGAGACGGCGAAGATCGTCGAGAACAGCTACCGCGCGACGATCCTGGCCTTCATGGACGAGTGGTCGCTGTTCGCCGAACGCAACGGCGTGGACCTGAAGAAGGTGATCGAGGCGATCAAGGTGCGGCCGACCCACTCGAACATCATGTTTCCCGGGCCCGGCATCGGCGGGTACTGCCTGCCGAAAGACGGCGGGCTCGGCGTGTGGGCCTACACGCACATCTACGGCTGGCAGGACGACATCTTCAAGATGACGCCGCTGGCGATCGACATCAACGACACGCGCGCGCTGCATGTGCCGCAGCTCGTGCGCGACGCGCTGCGCAACATGGGCAAACCGCTCGCCGCCGCCGACGTGCTCGTGCTCGGCGCCTCCTACCGCCAGGACGTGGGCGACACCCGCTACAGCGGCTCCGAACTGATCGTGCGGCGCCTGGCCGAGATGGGCGCGGAGGTCCGCGCGCACGACCCGTATCTCGACCACTGGTACGAATTCGAAGTGCAGGATACCTACCCGCACCAGGGCTCCAGCAAAGCCCGGTTCTTCGACCGGCAGGACAAGCTGAGAGAGTTCAAGATGGAGCCGGACATGTGGAAGGCCATGAAGGAGGCCGACGCCGTCGTCCTGGCCGTGCGGCATACCCCCTATCTGGAACTGGACCCCGACAAGGTCGTCAAGGCCGTCGGCGGCCCGTTCGCGGTCATCGACTGCTTCTGCGTCCTGGACGACGAGAAGATCCGGCGCTATTTCGAGCTCGGCTGCGAGGTGAAGGGCATGGGCCGCGGGCATATCCGGCGCATCAAGGAAGCCGTGAAGAGGGGAACCACGAATTAACACGAATGCACACCAATTGGCGAAGGAGCCTGGGATGGCGGAGTTGATTGAGGCGGAACTGGTGTACAAGATTGTCGGGTGTGCAATGAAGGTGCACAACGAGATCGGACACGGTATGCGCGAAAAGACCTATGAGCGAGGCTTATGCGTGGAGTTCAAGCACCAGAGCGTTGCGTTCAGTCAACAGAAAGTGTACCCCATCTACTATCGCGGCGAGAAGATCGATGACTACATCCCGGATCTCGAAGTAGAGGATCGCGTGATCGTTGACACCAAGACAGTCGAGACAATCACGGATGAACATCGGGGCCAAATCCTCAACTACCTCCGGGTCTCTAAACGAAGGGTAGGATTGATACTCAACTTCAAACACCCTAAACTGCAGTGGGAAAGAATCGTTCTGTAGACTTCGAATCGGACGTTTGCATTCTAAATACAATACATTGGTGTTCATTCGTGTTCATTGGTGGTTCCCCTATGAAAGTCCCGTTACTTGATCTGAACGCGCAGTACCAACCGATCCGCGACGAACTGCTGGCGGCGGTGACGGAGGTGTTCGACACGCAGCAGTTCATCCTGGGCCCGAAGGTGGCGGAATGCGAGAAGGCCGTGGCGGAATACTGCGGCTGCCTACACGCCTGCGGGGTCTCCTCCGGCACCGACGCGCTGCTGCTGGCGCTGATGTGCGAGGGGATCGGGCCCGGCGACGCGGTCGTCACCAGCCCCTACACCTTCTTCGCCACCGCCGGCTCCATCGCCCGGGTCGGCGCTGTTCCCATCTTCATCGACATCGATCCGGTCACCTACAACCTCGACCCCGCCAAACTCACGGACTTTATTGCCACGAATTGCCACAAGCATGATGATACGCTCACCATCTCCCATTCGTGTGAATTAGTGTCCATTCGTGGTTCCTCCGTCCGCGCGATCATGCCCGTGCACCTCTACGGCCAGGCGGCGGACATGGACCCGATCCTGGCGATCGCGAAGGAACACAACCTCATCGTGATCGAAGACGCCTGCCAGGCGATCGGCGCGGAGTACAAGGGCCGGCGCGCGGGTTCGCTTGGCGACTACGGCTGCTTCTCGTTTTATCCTTCCAAGAACCTGAACGGCGCGGGTGACGGCGGGATGGTGGTGACCAACGACGCGGCGCGCGCGGAGAAGCTGCGCATGATGCGCGTACACGGCGAGACGTCGCGGTACCATCACCGGTGGGTCGGCGGCAATTTCCGGTTCGACGCGATTCAGGCGGCCGTGATCACGACGAAGCTGGCGCACCTCGACGGCTGGACCGCCGCGCGCCAGGCCAACGCGGAGCGATACGGCAAGCTGTTCCAGGAGGCCGGGCTGATCGGCACCGGCATCCTGTCGCTTCCGGAGGTGAAGACGACGCGGCACGTGTTCAACCAGTACGTCGTGCGCGTGGCGCCGCGCGATGCGCTCAAGGATTTCCTGGCCGCGAAGGACATCGGCACCGCGATCTACTACCCGGTCCCGCTGCATCGGCAGGAATGTTTCGCCTACCTCGGCTACCGGGAAGGCGATCTGCCCGAAAGCGAAAAAGCGGCGCGCGAAACGCTGGCGTTGCCGGTGTATCCGGAGTTGACGGCTGAGCAGGCCCGGCATGTGGTGGCGGCGGTGGGCGCTTTGGATCAACCGAGTTAGCCCAGAAGCACCAGTGGAAGAGGGCTTCTCCTACGGATAGTCGGTCTGCTTGTTGGGTCAAAACATGCGTCTGGTTCTTCCTTTCTTGCCCGCCGGCGCGTTCGTGGCGGTGCTCGGCCTGTTCTTTCTGCATTACAGCACGTATCTTCCCACGGGCGGAGAGGTCATCAACCAGGGCGATTTTGAATTCCCCACGGGCGTTGAAACGTCGGGCGCGACCCCGAACGCTCCACGGGCACTTTGGGAGGGCTGGGGCGAGACCGCGGCCTGGGCCCCGAACGAGGGCTACCGCAACACGGGCGGGGTGCGCCTGACGGCGCGGGAGGACATGCGGGGTCATCTGGAATATGTGTACCCCAATCCCAATGATCACGAGCACTTGTTGCTGGCGGGAAGAATTCGCACCCGGGCGGTGCGACCGGGACCCTATCTTCACTCCAGGGCGCGCTTGCTCCTGTACTTCAGGGATTCGGCGGGAAACGTCCACTGGGAACATCCTCATACAGCCTGTGCGCTCACGGGCACCAAGAGATGGCGCAAGTACCGATGGGTTTTTCCGGTGCCCGCGTGGGCGGCAACGGCTCATGTTTGCCTGCAGCAGGCCGGGCGTTCCGGGGTCATGTGGGTCGACGATCTGTCGCTGACCCCAGTGCGTCTCAATCCGACGTTCCACTGGTGGCAAGGCATGATCTTCGCAGTTTCGGGCGGCGTAGGGCTGGGGTACCTGTTGTACTTGAGGCTCCTGCACAGACGGAACGGGCGCTGGGTTGCGTTGCTCGCGTGCGGGATCGTTGCAGGCGCGCTTTGCCCGACCGAGGTGTTCGGAAAGACGGTCGGCTGGGTCATCAGGCTTGGTCAACCTGACACAAGCCTGGCGACGGCGTCGGTCCGGCACCCCGCCGAGGAGCCGGACGCCGCGCGTGAGCGCACAGCGACGGAACCGTGCAAAGTCGCGCCTGGCACCGTGTCCCGTGGTGAAGCTGAACTGAAGTCAAGATTGACGACGGGCGTCAAGAGCGGCGGACACGCCCTTTCATTTGCCGTGCTCGCTTTCCTTTCGTGCCTGGTCTTTGCCGGCGCCCGTGCCGCCGCACCGAGCCACGACCATCGAGGCCGGCAGCGTGTGCGCAGGGACCTTCTGCGCGGTGCGGGCGCCGGGAATCGTGCGCGCGCCTGCGTGACGTTGACCGCGAACGTCATGTTCGCCTCCACGACCGAACTTCTTCAGTCAGCCACGTTGTCGCGTCACCCGTTGCTCGAAGACTGGCTCCTGGATCTCAGCGGAGCGGCGTTGGGCTTCGCGTTGTTCACGAGCTGGAGATACCTCAGAAGAAGGAAGTGCGCCGCCTGATGCACGCCCCCCCCACGGAGGACACGTCCAAGCCGACGGGTTTCGGAATGCGAAAAGCATTCTTGCACGGAGCCTTAGTGGTGAACGTCATCGCCTTCGCGAGCATGGGCTTGAACATGGGAAAGAACCTCTTGCTCACGCGCATACTGTCAGCGGAAGTGCTGGGGACCATGGGACTCATCGCATTCTGGACCGGAATGCTCGGGTCGTGCTTCGGGCTGCAGACCCGTCACTATCTCGTTCGGCGGGAAGGATCGAGTGCTTCGGTGGTCGAAACGGCATTCCTGCTCGAATTGGGCTGGGCCTGCTGCGGGCTCATCTGCGCGGGGACCGTGTTGCCTGGCGTGATGGCATTGTTCAAGCGGCCGGATCTGATCCCTTTAGTGCAGATTTGCAGCGTCGTCCTGCTGACCAACCTGTTCCGGTTCTTTCAAGCGCTTCTGGAGCGTGAGTTGAAGTTTGCCAGGGCCCAGATGCCACTGCTGGCGGCGAATCTCCTCCACGCGGCTGTGGCAGTGGCCATGGCGTTGGCCGGGTATGGAATCTGGAGCCTCATCTCAGGCTATGTGCTCGGCCAGACCCTGCTGTGCCTGACGTTGTGGCGCCTGGCAGGCTATCCACTCCGTGTCAGCCGCGCGAAGGCCCGCCATGCTCGAAGCGTTCTCAGATTCTCTCTGCCCATGGTCACGGAGGAGGTCATCTCGTTCCTTTCATGGAATGTAGATTACCTGCTGGTCGGGTATCTGTTGGGACGCAAGGAGATTGGCTTGTACTGGTTGGCGTTTATGATGGCACAGTACCTTCTGGCGATCCCGCGCAATCTGCAAGCGGTCTCGTACCCCGTATTCGCGAAGCTGCCAACAGAAGAACGGCTTCGGTATAGTTTTCAACGAAGCACTCTCTACACAGCGGTGATCATGCTGCTGATCGCGCTGCTCGTCATCGTTCTCGGCAGCACGCTCATCGTCACGCTCTTTGGTCAGAAATGGAGCGGGGCTGCCGGCGCGTTGAAGATCCTGGTCACCTCCGTTGCGTTCCGCGCCATCTTCATGTATTGGCCCAACTACTGCAAACTCAAAGGCTACACCTTCCTGTTCCCCCTCCGCTCCATATTGGGCGTCGGCTGTATTGTGGCGTTTGGGTACCTGATGGTCCCGCGATGGGGCATCACGGGCATGGCATGGGCTGTTCTGCTCAGCGGGCTGATCACTCTGGCGATTCCCGTGCTATCGACCCGGCTGCTTTTCGGAATCGATTACTTGCGCCTGCTGGCCCGCCCGTTTCTGGCGTTCGTTTGCGCCCTGCTGTTCGGCCTGCACGCCTATCGTCTGCTGCCCCAGTACTTCGTGGTGCACGTATTTCTGGGAGCCGGGCTCGTGCTCCTCTACGGCGGACTCATCTGCGCGCTGGACCCCGCGCTGGGACACGCCCTCGCGGGCGCCCTAACGGGCGACAGGCGGAGAACACGCGGATAGGAAGTGCCGGCGGTTTTGGGCGAACGGTCGATCGACTGGGATCTGTGCGATTCTTTCAGTGGATCGCTGAGCGCGTGAGGGCGGAGATCCGATCGAGGATCGTCAGTCCGTTGCAGTGCGCATGATGCTTCACCAACCATCCGGCGATGACTTCTACGAAATCTGTTTTCTCGTCGAGACGGGTCCCTAGGTAACGTTCCAGAGCCCCGACAACTCCGCGTGCGTTGTTCCAGGCAAACCCCATACTCCCGTCTTTCCGGAAGTACGGGGATGAGAGATTCGTGTCGTGGAAGATGGCTTTGGCTCGGGGAGCCAGGAACGGAAACCAGCACGAGATTTCCTCGACGGAATGGTCCAGCTCGTGACTGGTGTCGACAAACAGGACGTCCACTTTCGGTTGGATGCCCCGCGCCCGGCACCACTCCCCGAATTCGCCTGCAAAGGCGATGTCGTCGGCCTGCACGAAGAACGCCCGTTCGTAGCGGGAGACATCGGCACAATCGCATATGTCCACGCTGACCAGCGTTCCCCCGCATAGCCTGGCGACCCGCTCCAGCACGAAAGTGCTTTCGCCGCCCCGTACGCCGAGTTCCACAATGAGCTTCGGCTCCAGCGCCAAGGTTTCCGAAAAAAGCGTCACGAGGTGATCACTGATGTCCGTCGCCCGAGCCGCTCGCTGTACGATCGCATGCCACTCGCTCGCGACCGGGTCGGAAGTCGCCGCGAGAGGCGGATGTGTGCGTTCCCGCCTGAGGCGTCTGGCAAGCCGGTCCAGCAGATGCGCCACGGCCTCTCGCGGATGCCGCAGCCCCCACTTGAGCTGCAGCGGTATTCTTTGCTTCATTGTGCGCAAGACATGCATGGCTTAGGCTGTCCGTTACATACTATAGCGTCCGCACGGCGTTTTTGCCAGCGTCATGACAAGTCAGAGACACCACCCTGCCGCCCAACTGGAGGATGCCGTGAAGGCTAAGCCTCCCTGGGTCTATACGGTTCTGCTGAACTGGAATTCAGCGGAATACACGATCCCATGTGTGGAATCACTCATGCGTCAGACATACAAAAACAACTGCATCCTGGTGGTGGACAACGGATCTGAAGACGGTTCCCTCGATAAGATTCGCCGGGAATGCGGAAACGACGTGCACACGTTGGCGCTGGACAGGAATTACGGTTTCACGGGCGGCAACAACCGGGGAATCCAATTCGCATTGGATCGCGGCAGCGACTACGTTCTCATCTTGAATAACGACACGTGTGCGGACCCGGCCTTGATCGCAGAACTGGTCGCCGTCGCTGAAACCGACACGGACATTGGAATCGTCACGGCAAAGATCTTTTTCTACGACCAGCATGATGTCCTGTGGTACGCGGGAGGGTATTTCCGCCGGGGGTTTTTGCGGTCGGTCCACAGAGGGCGTATGGAGAAAGACTCGGGGCAATATGACGAAATTTGCGACTCGCCCTTCGTCACCGGCTGCTGTATGCTCATTCGGCGGAAGATTTTCGAGGAGGTCGGGACGTTCGACCCACGTTTTTACATCTATTCCGAGGACGCTGATCTGTCCATACGGACCGCACGACATGGGTACCGACTTGTGTACACGTCCGGAGCCCGCCTGTGGCACAAAGAGTCCTCGTCTGTCAGGAAGAACACGCTGCTGGGCAGTCCAGGGAGCATATCGCCGTTCCAGCACTACTTCACAACGCGAAACCATCTCTACCTCGTAAGAAAGCATGCGCGCGGGATGGAGAAGGCGCTGTCGATCGGGTGTCTTCTTGGCAAGGCCGTGCTGTGGAGCGGCCTGACGGCCGCCCGTGGCCGCAGCACAAAGACGCTTGCCATCTACAGAGGATTGCGTGACGGCCTCTTTACCAGTCTGAACGCCGAGGCGCCAGTCACGCGCAGTGGCTACGCGTAGGCAGGACCCCTGCCGGCCGACAGCGTCGAAAGCCGTTCGAGGCATTTTTTCTTGTTTCCATCGCCTTTCTTGCGTTTGATGAGGCGTCTGGCACGAAACGTAATCGCCGGAACCGATGTCCGGTGCTTGCACTCTCCGGGCGCCGTATCCACGTGACGAAAGGCATCTGTGCCAGTACCATAGGACCTGTCGTCTTCTCGTTTCGGGGCCCATGGCATACTATCCAGCACGGGTCGTGCTCGAAACCTCCGCGTACGGGCCGCTGGTGCGCGGGTTGACGGGGGAAACACCGCCGCTTGTTCCGCCCCCGTCGGGCGAATCGTTTGTGAAGAGACAATAGGGCCGTCCATGCTCATCAACTTCGGTAGCTTGATGTTCTTCGTCGTCCTTCTGATGGCGTCGGCGAAGTCTCGATTGCCAGGCCTGACTTTCGTGCTAGTGCAGGTGTATGGGCTCGTGCTTGCCATTGCGATGAAGTTCCTCCCTTATGGCCGCTGGCTGCTTCTATGGAAAGAGACGCTGTACGTTTTCCTGATCGTGTACGGCCTGATGCAACGCGCGCGACTCAAGAGAAGGAAGATCTTCGAGTGGTCCGCCGTTGACCGGATAGCGGTGGTGACCGTCATCTACTACTACTTCGTACAATTCGTCATCAACGTGGAAACGGTGACCATCGTCAATCTGTGGTTCTTCCGCCGCATGCTCATGCCCTACTTTATTATGGTTGCGTGGCGGTATTTCTATCCTCACGACGAGGAACGGATGGCGTCTTCTTTTCAGAGGTCTATCGTGGTGTACACAATCGCGCTACTGCTGTTCTCCGCCGCCGACGCTCTGACCGGGCACCGGATCTGGTTCTGGGCCGGCTACGGGCGTGTGTTCACAGAAGTGATGCGTTTAGGGGGTACGCGCAGGGCGCTGGTGGACTTCACTGGGTCCTATCAGTTCCTCGGCTATATCTGCAACTATCTGTTCTGCTTCTTCCTGGTCCGTGAGGAATACTCCCGAAAGAAAACGACTTTCCTCTTCCTCTTCTTCGTGGTGCTTCTCACCATATTGTCCCGGGCTCGTGCTTCCTACGCCGGTCTGGCCGTGACGGTCATCCTCTACGCCGTCTGCAAGATGCGATTCCGCCTCGCCACGAAGCGACTCCCCGTCGCGCGCTTGTACGCCGGACTTGCCGGGCTGACGCTGTTGTTCACGGCCTTGCTCATGACCGATGCGGTCGACCACCTGAAACGGGCATACAGCGAAATGTTCGGCGAATTGCGGTACCACAGTTCACACTATGTCGGTCTGGTCGACCTTGCCGAAGAACTGCTCCACAGGCCGAGGGCGCTGGGGCAGGGCTTCGTACACGCCGATTTCACTCAACGCACCGTTGGGATGTCGGAAGAAATACAGGGCGGCGAGACCATTCTGCACGACATCTACTCCTTCTACGGGTGGATCGGGCTGCTCCTCTACTTCGTGTTTCACGGGCTGCTGCTCAAGAAGCTGGCTGCGGCCCTGCGCTTCGCCCAATCCAGCAAGAACAGCCTGTACCAGGAATGGGCTCTCATTCAACTGCTCTACGTCCCCTCAATCATGTTCGTCTCTTGGGTCAGCTTCAGTGCCGGTGTTGTGCCCAGTATACTGTTCCCGACCTACGCGGCATCGGCCGTAGTCCTCAGTTGGCACGATCGCAACAAGTCCCGGGCCGATGTCCAAGAAGACGCAACGCAAACCGGTTGACCCAACGCGAACGAGGCGCGGCAAGGCGGTTGTTCTCTGTGGCGGCGGCATGGGCGATGCCCTGATGACGCTCCCTCTTGTCCGCCAAGCCGCAGTTGAGCACACGACGCGTCACATCATCGTAGAGAACCCAAGCGCCTAACCGTATTTCCGAGCGCTCTGCCAGAACATCCGCGCCGCATGGCCGAACGTTCATATCTGGGTCTTCCGGGGGCCGGCAGAAGAGAACTTGGCGGCGTTCTTCGACGAGGTCGACGTCCGTGTGATCCGAAACCGCCCGTTGGCGGAGGTCTGCGGCCTCATCGCCTCATGCGGGCAATTCGTGGGCAACGACCCCGGCTTGCCCCACGTTGCCTATGCCTGCGGGTTGATTGCGATCGGACTGTTCGACGCGACGGATTCGCGTCACACCGGACCCCTGTGCTGTGAGCCGATCAAGGGGGCCGACAATCGGCTTGCGGGCATCAACGTACACACGCTGTTCGAGCGTTTGGGGCGGCAACGGCACGGCGATGGAGCCGCACAACCCGCTCTCACGACTTGACATGCACGCTGTGAGCTGGTTCTATGGCTCACTCGCCCGCAGCCGAGACGCGGCGCCGTCTGCGCGGCCGGTGGCAGCGTTCAGGCCCACTGTGAATGCGCGGAAGCCGCGAACGCCTCTTGCTTATTGGAGATCATGATGAGCACGGTTTTGGTTACGGGCGGGGCAGGCTTCATAGGTTCTCACGTTGTGGACGCGCTCCTGGAGGACGGACACCGCGTTGTCGCGCTGGACGATCTCTCCGGCGGCTGCGCGGAAAACGTGACCTCGCCTGCCGTCCTCGTCAAAGGCACAATCCTGGACACCGCGCTGCTCAACACACTGTTCAACGAGCATCGCTTCGACTACGTGTTTCACCTCGCAGCCTATGCGGCGGAGGGCCTGAGCCACTTCATCAGGCAGTTCAACTATGCCAACAATCTGATAGGCAGCGTCAACCTGATCAACGCGGCCGTCAACGCCAAGAGCGTGAAATGCTTTGTCTTCACCTCGTCCATTGCGGTGTATGGGGCGA
Organism: Kiritimatiellia bacterium; assembly: GCA_016929905.1. Classification (GTDB taxonomy): domain Bacteria; phylum Verrucomicrobiota; class Kiritimatiellia; order JAFGHX01; family JAFGHX01; genus JAFGHX01. The sequence goes on along the minus strand of JAFGHX010000189.1, from coordinate 29,068 downwards.
ACCAAGTGCCGATGAGCGAGGAGATGGTTCCGACGCCTGAAGATCCGTACGGCATCGCCAAGTACGCCGTCGAAATGGACCTAAAGGCCGCGCACGAGATCTTTGGGCTTAACTACGTGATCTTTCGCCCCCACAATGTCTACGGAGAGCGACAGAACATCGGCGATCCTTATCGGAACGTGATCGGCATCTTCATGAACCAAATCCTCAAGGGTGAGCCACTGACCGTGTTCGGCGACGGCAGTCAGACCCGTGCGTTCACGCACATCTCGGACGTCGCGCCCATCATCGCCAAGAGCGTTGAGCGGGAGGCCGCATACGGCCAGACATTCAATGTGGGCGCCGAGAAGCCATACTCGGTGAACGACCTGGCCCGAACAGTCGCCGACGTGATGGGGGTACCCACCAAGATTCGGCACCTCCCTCCCCGCAATGAAGTCGTCCACGCGTTCTCCTCGCACGAGAAAGTACGGTCATTCTTCGGCGAACTGATCCAGAATGTGCCGCTAAAGAGAGGCTTGGAACGCATGGCGAGTTGGGTGCGCCAGGCAGGCGCACGGCAGGGCAAGCCGTTCACCACGATCGAAATCCGGCATAACATGCCTCCAAGCTGGGCCAGGCTCACAGACGCATCGTGACGAGAGCGCACGCCCTGGCACCCGCACGGGAGAACGGCAGCGTTCACCGTTGTGCGATGACATCACAACAAACGGCATCCTCCGCGAAGCTTTGCGCGGTCACAAATCCCGTGCCCAAGGAACAGGGATCGGCCGCAGAGAGAATGTCATCGGCTCGATCCGCTAAGGGCTTACTCGGAAATTGCCTGGCATTTTGGTGGGGGCAGAATGCGCTGGAACAAGGCGTGCAAGACGGGGGCATACCCGCAGCGGCATGCCCCGTCTTGCGTAACGCGGTTCCAGCGTATTCTAGCCCCTCCCGCGCGCCTTGCCCCACGCAAAACTCACGGCGCAAAAATGCCAAGTCATTTCTGAGCAGGCCCCAAAACCCTGAGCGGATGGGTGCGCATTTTGACGTGCGCCAAGTCCCGACTCCCGAGTGTTACCTTTGCATGGGTCCGAATCTACGGCCTCGTGCTCGCCATCGCAGGGGTGCCTGTCTCGCGGGTGTACGCGGGAATTGCCGGATTGACGCTGTTGCTCACGGCTCTATCCACGACCGGGAGGGTTCGTCCAGGCTGGTTTGACTCAACGAACCGTTGGCGCGTCGCAAGAGGCTCAGGGCGGCGAAACGATTGTGCGCGATGTCGACGCCTTCTCGGAGTGGAGGGGGCTGCTGCTCTACTTTGTCTTCCACGGGATGCTAATCAAGAAGCTGTCCTGCGCTTTGCGCCTGGCTCAGTCTCGGGGCGAGATCGAATACGAACAATGGGCCTTGACCCAGCTGCTGTGCGTGCGCGCTATCATGCTCGTTTCGCGGGTCAGCTTCAGCGCCGGTATCGTGCCTAGCAGACTGCTCCGCACCTGCGCGGTGTCGGCGGTCATCCTGAGCTGGCACGACCACAACAAGGAACGAAGCGGCCATGTCGAGAGGCAACCGTCGACCAACGGCTAACCGTATCCAGCCGAGGACCGGGAACGCGGTCATTCTCTGTGCCGGCGGCATAGGCGATGCATTGATGACCCTGCCGCTGATCCGCGCCGCGAAGAACAGGCACGTCGGTTGCCACACCATCGTTTACCAGGAAAGCGCCTACGCCGTTCTCCGAGTGGCAGGTGTTCCGGCGGCGGAGCTTCTTCCGAGTCTGGAAACGAACAGGTTCGCCCGCAACGTCTCGTTGTTTCGGCTATTGCGCCGCACACGGTACGCGGTTGCTTATCACAACCACGTTGCATCGGGCATGAAGCGATGCCTCTTCTGGCCGTGGTTCGCGGGGATCAGGAAGCGAGTGGGAAGTGAACGCCGAATCCGATGGCAGAAGGCGATGCTGACCCGGGAGTGCCCGCGCACGCATGCAGGCAAGCCGCTGCATGAAACCCGGAAGAACCTGCTTTGCCTGGGCGACGGTTTCGCTCGCGCCGACTGCGCATACCGGATCGAGTCGCTGGTGCGCGTGGAAAAACGCGACACGACCATCGGGTTGCACCCGGGCAGTGACAATATCTTTGCATGGAGCCGACGCAAACGCTGGCCTGCCGTAAGGTTTGCCGAACTCTGCCGACGGATACTCATGCACAACGCCAGCGCTCGTATCGCCGTATTTCTTGGCCCCAAGGAAGAGGACCTTGTTTCGATCTTCCGCGGTCTCCGCGTTACGCTTGTTCGGGGGCGTCCCCTGGAAGACGTGTGCCGTGAAATTGCGGCTTGCAGGCACTTCGTCGCAAATGACTCCGGACTGGCGCACATCGCCTATGCGGCCGGTCTCACGCCCCACGTGCTGTTTGGACAGACCGACTACCGAGAAACAGGCCCGCTCAAGTGCGTGCCTATCCTGTCCGCTGACGGCGATATGCTGTCGATCTCGGCACATCAAGTATGGGAAAACCTCGCACACGGGTTCCAATAGCCCCCGACGCCAACGCCGCCGGGACGGCTGTGGACGCTTGCATGCCGTGTCCTTTTTGCGGCCATTCCATTACGGAATCACGGCCACTGCTGGCAGTCAACACATGCCATCTCCACGCGTGTCCCGCCTGTCAGTTCGTTTTCGCCGATCGCCGACTCTTCGTCGCCCCCCTCGGGGACAAAGACTACTATGCCGGGCACAAGTGGCCTGAGATGGAAGACATTCTCACAAACACCAAGGCCCCGGATCGAATCAGATCGGTGAGACGACTCGGCGCGTATCACGGCCGATGGCTTGACATCGGATTCGGCGAGGGCGACACCATGAGGATGGCCCACCGGATGGGCTATGCGGTGGGTGGCGTTGAAGAAAGCGCTCTGGCCGTCGGGCATATGAAGGATCTTCTGCCGACCGGACGATGGATGAGCCTCAAGGAATTCCGGGCCAGCCCCCCACGACGTGAATTCGAGATTGTGTCGCTGTACCACGTTCTGGAGCACGTCATCGATTTCCGCCCAGCGATCGCCGCCGCCGCGGATGCGCTGGTTCCCGGGGGCTTGCTCGTCGTCGAAGTCCCGTACTTCTACTGCTTACAGGCCAAGCTGCGTCCAGCCCGATGGCAGTGGGCGGTGGAGCACCATGTCAATTTCTTCACGAAGAAGAATCTGATGACCTTGTTCGAGGAATGCGACTGCGAGCTGACCGCCGTTGAGCGCCGCTACCACCTGAATACTGGATCCACAAAAACCGTCGCCAAACGGGTCAAGCTGGCGGTCAAACGTGCACTGGCGAAGATCGGCTTCGGCCAGGCTATTGCCGTCTACGGCCGTCGACGTTGAATCCGTGGTCAAACCGCCATGAAACGCGTATGCATCATTCAACGGGTCGCCGTCGACTATCGAAAGCCGTTCTTCCTGCTCCTCGAACGGATCCTGGCCGCCAGAAGCATCGCATTGACCGTGGCGGCCGGGGCGCCCTGGCCCGGTGAAGGGTTGGTGGACGTTTTGGACGAGGTTCCGTTCGGGATACGCTGCCGCAATCGGAAGGTGTTCGGCAACGTGTACTGGACCAACGGCGTGCTGCGTGCGAGCCGAAACGCCGACCTCGTTGTATTTGAGCAGAGTAACGCCGCTTTGCACCTCTACCCCATCATCATCCGCCGGTGTCTGCATAAGACCCGCCGCCGAAGCCTCATGGCGGCAAGGGGTGAGCAGGCGGACGTGCCGCCCATGGCCGCCTTCTGGGGGCACGGCGCCCACTTGAACAAGGCCAAGGCGCAGCCCATACGGGACAAGTGGAAGAAGTTCCTCGCGACCAGAGTCGACTGGTGGTTCGCGTACACGGATCTCTCCGCCGACATCGTGAAGCGGCTCGGATTTCCCGCCGAGAAGATCACCACTGTCAACAATGCCGTGGATACCGACAGCCTCCGCGCGGCGCGAGTCCCCGTGTCGGACGACGAACTTCTTTCGCTGAGACGCGAACTCTTCCGCGAAGACATTGGCGCGATGCGGAGAACCTGCCGGGCGAAGCCTCCGACCGGCGTTTTCTGCGCGCGCCTCGTCCCCTTGAAATGGATTCCCTTCCTGCTCCGAGCCATCGGTCGAATCCGCGAGCTTGTTCCGGATTTCACCATGGTCATCGTCGGCGACGGCCCGGAACGCGCAGCCGTCAGAGACTTTTGCCACCGCAATCGCTGGTGCGCCTGGGTGGGGGCCAGACATGGACCGGAGCGCGTGCCATTCCTCGCTTTGGGCGACGTCTTCCTGAATCCCGGCATGCTGGGCCTTGCCGTGCTGGACGCCTTCGCCCTGGGTCTGCCCGTGTTCAGCACGGACAACAGGATCCACAGTCCGGAGATCTTCTACCTCAAACACGGGCTGAACGGACTCCTCTCCGCGCCTGATCCAGACGCGTATGCCCAGGATGTTGCAGCCGTGATACGCGATCCGGTCAGGCTCTCGACCCTGAAGGAACGCGCCTCGGCGGACGGAAAGCGGTATACGGTCGAAGCCATGGCCAAGCGCTTCGCGGAGGGTGTTGACGCCTGCTTGAATCACTGCGAAGCGTAGAGCATCGGCGCGCTACTCGGGCTGGAAACAGACGGACATGTGCGGGATTTGCGGATATGTTTCGGGAACCGGGCTATCGAACGGCCGGGAGACGGTTCTTAAGATGATCGCCACCCTGGCGCACAGGGGCCCCGATCAACAGGGCGAACTCGGCGACGAAAAGGTCCGGCTGGGCTTCTGCCGGCTTGCGATCCTGGACCTCTCGCACGCGGGCGACCAACCGATGCGCGATGAAACAGGGGAATACTGTATCACCCTCAACGGAGAAGTGTTCAATTACGTCGAGCTGCGTGAGCAACTCAAGGCCAACGGCCATGAATTCCGCTCCACGTCCGACAGCGAAGTGGCGCTCAAGGCTTACATGGAGTGGGGCACGGACTGTTTCCGAAAGTTCCGCGGCATGTGGGCCCTCAGCATCTGGGACAAGCCGCGGAACCGCGTCGTGTTCGCCAGGGACTACTTTGGCATAAAACCTCTCTATTTCTGCCATAGGCCCGAGGGGCTGTTCTGGGCATCGGAAATCAAGGCGTTCGACGCGGCCTTTGGCCCGCTGGAGGAGAACCGCGCGTGTGCTTTCGACTACGTCGTCTACGGGCTGTTGGACCACACCGACCAGACTCTCTTCAAGGACGTGTACCAACTCCGCCCCGGAGAAATGGCCGTGTCAACCGAGGGCACCCGTCTGCAGAGACAGGTTTACTGGAACCTGGAGACGGCCTTGCCCGAGCAGCGGGGCCGCGTCGCTGAAACGGACGCGATAGACCGTTTCCGCTCGCTCCTGCTGAGAGGCATTGACATCAGCCTGCGAAGCGATGTTCCGGTGTGGATCCTTTTGTCTGGCGGCCTGGACTCCTCTTCGATCGTCTCGATCGTACGGCACCTGTATCCGGATCGTGCAATCAACACGATCAGTGTCGTCCACGAGGACCCCGCGATCAACGAATTTGAGTACGTCGAAGCGGTGGCCCGCCATACGAACTGCCGCGTGGAGAAGATAACCATAGACGCCGGCGCCTGGGTCGAAGAGCTCGACGCCCTTGTCTACCATCAGGATGAACCGGTGCCCCAAACCACGGCCGTCAATCACTGGCACTTGATGAAAGCCCTGCGACAGCAGGGCGTCAAGGTCATTCTGAGCGGCCAGGGAATCGACGAAATACTCTACGGGTACGTCCCGATCTTCATGGGGTACCTCTTTGCGGATCTGTTCGCACAGCTCCGATGGCGGCGGCTCTGGAAGGAAATGAAGGCCCACCGAAACCTACGCGAGGACTGGCCGCGCATGTTTCAGAGGGATTTCCTGCTCAGGATGCTCAAGGGCTTCGTGCCTTCTCAGACGGCGCGCGCTTTCCGGGCAAGGTATCTGGACCGGTCGGAGGCTCTGATACGGGGAGCCGTGCTCCATGAGACGAGGCGGCGCAGAGACGCGTATGCCCCGCCCAGGCTGGCCGGGCTCGACCTGATGCGCAATGCCGGATATCGCATGCTCACTGCCGAGTCGATACCGCAAATCTTGCACTACGAAGATCGAAACTCCATGGCCTTCTCGATAGAACAACGTGTGCCGTTTCTGGACCCTGACATCGTCTCTCTTGTCTTCTCGTTGCCAGCAGGCGTCATCGTGCGGGACGGGCGGTCGAAATGGATCCTGAGAGAGGCTTTGCGCGGCATTCTGCCCGAGAAGGTGCGCGTACGACTGTCAAAGCTGGGTTTCAGTACGCCCGAAAGTCAATGGGTCGCGTCAAAGGAGTTCCAAACGTATGTGCAGGACCAACGACTGGACACCGTATTGACGCAGTCGATCGTCGACTCCGAACACTTTGCGCTACGCGTGAAGAGGCTGGTCGCCGGCAAGACCGCTTACTCCCCGGTGTTCTGGAGGGTCTACAACTACGCGTTATGGAAGAAACGATTCCGGCTCTAGTCCGACTCGCGAGTCCGAACCCAATTCCGCGGCGCGCTCAGCAGGGCGGCCATACCCGAGAGACGTGCCACTGAGCCCTCGAATACCAATCCCAACTGGCCGGCGAATCGCAAGCCTGGCGTTGGGGTTCCTCGCGGCATTGCTCCGTGTGCGCGCCCGTACCCACCACAAGCGCGTCCTCGCCGGTCGGACACGTCGGGCGTTGATTCTTGAACCCTTTGGCATGGGCGATATCATCTCTCTTGAACCCCTGATCAAATCGCTGAGCCGAAACGGGGTGGACGTGAGGGTTTGCGCACAGGCTGCCTGGCGGCCCCTCTTGCCCCGGGAATACGTCGGACACTGGATCGATGCGGTTGTTCCCTGGGCAACAGCCGATCCTCGAGAAAAGTATCGGCTTTCGCACTTCGTCTCGGAAACGTTTCGACGTTTCGTCTTTCGCGATCTGGCGCCACACGGCGCAGACGCCATCGGAATAGACTCTCGCGGCGACATCCGCAGTGTTGTCTTGCTCTATCTGGCAGGTTGCTCCGAAGTGTGGACACTTTCTCGCTACATCGGCACAGATCTACCCATGCCGGCAATAGCGGCAACGATCCTGCCCTATCGTGACGACAGGCGGAGATGGCAATTGAGCCTGGAATTCATCCGCGCGTTCGGGGCGAAGGCGGACGCGCAGATCACGGGTCCAAACCTGGATCATCTTCTCGCGCCGGATTCCGTGCTCAAAAAACGCGCCATTGCCCTGATCCCCTGCGCGCCTTGGGAAGGCAGGCTGTGGCAGCCGGTGAAGTGGCGGGCTGTGATCCATGAGTTGCACCGCGAAGGACGCCGAACCGTTGGACTGTGCGGCCCGCGGCAGATGCGATATGCCGAACAGGCTCTGGGGCGCGAGACGGAAATCAGGGAGTGCATGTCCGTCGGCGACTGGGCTGCAGCCTTGTCACATGCGTCCGCCGCAATTGGGGTGGACACAGGCCCCACGCATCTGGCAAGCTGCCTTGGACTCCCGGTCGTCGCGCTTTTCGGGCCCGGGTGTCTGCCGCTGTGGGCGCCGGCCGGGACACGAACGCGCATCGTCCAGCATCAGGCACAGTGCGCGTGCGCCCCTTGCCATCAACTTCGATTCCACGCCCAGTGTGGGGCGAAGTGCATGGCGCTCATCGAAGTTGACGAAGTCATGAATGCTCTGTCGGCTGCACTTGCCGAAACGGATGGAGTCGGTCAAGGATGAAACGCGTCATGCTCGGCCCGGTTCCGGCACTCGCAGCCTCGGAGAGGAGGTTACGCCAATGCGTCTGATTCTCCTCAGACAGCCCGTCTTCAAGTGCCTCAACAAGTACGTCGGAAACCGAGAATTCACCTTGCTGGACGTAGGCTGCGGGAACCGAGCTCCGACTCGAACCAAGAGGCTCTTCCCCTCGGTGCTCTATCACGGAATCGACAAATGCAACTACAACAACACGGCGGAGGACCTCGCCCTGATCGACCGCCTGTTTGAGCTTGACCTCGAACGCGACAGCCTCGCGCCGGTCCCTGACGCCTTCTATGACGCCATCGTGATGAACCACGTGATCGAGCATCTGCGCAACGGCGGCGAGGTGGTCGCTGCTTTGACGCACAAGTTGAAACCGGACGGAATCCTGTACATCGAATTCCCCTCGGTTCGTTCGCTCGGATTCCCCTCGATGCGCGGGACCTTCAATTTCTGCGACGACCCCACGCATGTCCGAGTCTATGCCATTCACGATCTCGCCAATGTCTTGCTCGACAATCACTGCCGCGTCCTGCGCGCGGGCCCATGCCGCGACAGAATCCGCGCACTGCTGTTCCCCGTCATGCTCATCAGAGGGTTGCGGCGTCGCAACCTCGCGCTGCCGTTCTGGTACGTTACCGGCTTCGCGGATCACGTTGTCGCGCGCAGGAAGCAAGCTGTTGACGACCAGTCAAATGGCCGGCGAGGCGAAAGGGGCAGCCACAACAAAGGCAATCAGTGGCGAGATGTCCTGGTTCGTTGACGCGGGCGGTGCCTCTAGGTACCGCCCGGCGCAAACACATTGAGGAGGTGGGGTGACACGGTGGGGCGCGCAAGGCGCGCCTGAGGGCCATGACCACTTCCCTGCGACTCCGCTCAGAACAGGCGGGTCTTGCCCCCTCCCGGGCGCGTTGCCTAACGCCGAAATCGCCACGCTCGGCGTTGGCGTATTCGCGTCGGGCAGTACGAAAGACTCCTTTACTTCTCATGCAGCGAACTGACCAGGCACTAGTCCCCACGCTCGCCCGGAAGACGGATATTCTGGGAATCGCCGTGAGTCGCACCGACTACCGGGAAGCCAGCTCACTTGTCGTGGATGCGGCCCGTAAACGCATCCCGCTAGCGGTTTCGGCATTGGCGGTGCATGGCCTGATGACAGGGGTCCTGGACCGCCGGTTCGGACGGATACTCAATCACTTCGATGTCCTCGCACCCGACGGTCAGCCCGTACGTTGGGCCTTGAACGTCTTCGGCCGGCCACGATTGAAGGATCGCGTGTACGGCCCAAGACTCATGCTCGATATCTGCGAAAGGGCTGAAACACACGCCGTGGGCATCTATCTGTTTGGAAGTACGGAAGCGGTCGTGGCCGCGCTCCAAGCCAACTTGAAGCAGAGGTTCCCACGCCTGATAATAGCCGGCGCTCAGCCTGACCGCTTTCGAGACGCCACGCCGCAAGAAGACGCCGAGGACGTGAAACGCATCGCCGAAAGCGGCGCGGGAATCGTCTTCTGTGGCCGAGGCTGTCCCCGGCAGGAAAGGTGGTGTGACGCGCACCGCGATCGGATCGCCGGCGCTTGCGTTGCCGTCGGTGCTGCTTTCGACTTCCACGCCGGCACTCTCAAGCAAGCCCCCTCCTGGATGCAACGGGCGGGGCTGGAATGGGCATTCAGACTCCTCTGCGAACCACGACGTCTGTGGCGAAGATACCTACTGCTCAATCCACTATTTGTCATCTGCATCCTGCTCCAGATTCTCGGGCTATCCCGCTGCTTCCGCCGCCCGCCGCATCCCGCCGACTGATTCCCGACCACAAGAGTCCCGCCTTCATTTCTTCCTTCCCAGAAGCGTCCCGGTGTGCTTCTATAGCAGTCAACGAGTTTGCCGGCCCCACCCCCGGCCTGTCGTAGCCGGCGACGTGCAGGAGGCAAATCCCCGACGCGCCAGCATGACTACCCCAGGCGTCTCACAAGGCATAGCAGGCTGTCCGTTACGGCGGTTGCCCCGTAAAGAGGTCCGGTGTGATCAGTCGAAAGCCATTCCGATATGTTCAGGCGTTCTATGTCGTCAGCGACGTGCTCGCGATCATCGCGGCCTACTATGCCACCGTGTTTCTCCGGTTTCATACCGTCTGGGGCGTTCGGTTCTACACGTTTGTCAATGTGCTGTTGGATGTCCGCGAAACCGGCGTGCTCGCGGAGCAGTTCCTGCACTTCTACCTCAGTTCCGCCCCGCGCATCATTCTTCAACTCTCCGCGATTCTGTGCTTCCTCTACTCATACAGGGAAATGTATCACGGCAGGCGTTACATCCGCGAACGAAACGACGCGTGGCACGTCTACGTGGCCAACTTCTGTGCGCTGTTCATCATCTACGCCTATTTCTACCTGCGCCGTAACGTGTTTCATCCGAGAAGCATTTTCGCCACCGTCATCGTCCTCAACGTGTTCTTCTGCCTGGGCTTCCGGCGCCTGCTCCGCGCGGGGTTGGCGTCTGCGCGCACGCGGCTCGGGCTGGATCAATGCCCGGCGGTGCTGGTCGGGGATTCGGAACTGGCGCAATTCATCCGGGCCCTCATCGACGCCCGGCAACCGCACGGCATTCACATCGCAGCCGGCATCACGCGTGATGCGGATGAGGCCTTCGACACCTTCTTTGGCCGCCTGCGGCGGACCGTGCAGGAACATGGCGCGCACATGATCCTGCTGGCCGACACGCAGTTCTGCGTCTCGGAGATCATGCAGGTTCTGGAACTGTCCGACCAGTTGGGAGTCGGCGCCAAGATCCTCACAGACAAGATGGAGGTCGTCGTTGGGGCGGCGCGCATACCGAGCGACATGATTCAGGGCATTCCGTTCGTTCATTTCCCGCCACCGACCACGTCGGCCCTCTTCCCGACGCTGAAGCGCACGGTCTCGGTCGCGGCGGCCGTCGTCACACTCGTCCTGCTCGCCCCGGTCTTGGCGCTTATCGCGGTGCTGATCCGCCTCACCAGCAAGGGGCCCGTCTTCTTCGTCCAGGAGCGAATCGGGTTCAACCGCAGGCTGTTCAAAATGTACAAGTTCCGCACGATGTACGACCGCAAGGACGAAGTCCACGCCCAGATGGAGGAACTCTACTCGTCACCCGGCCTCTTCAAGATGAAGGAGGATCCCCGCATCACCCCGGTCGGGCGGTTCCTGCGCCGGTACAGTCTGGACGAGTTGCCGCAGCTGTTCAACGTGATACGGGGCGACATGACGCTGGTAGGGCCGCGCCCGCTGCCGCAGCGGGATCTGGGCAACTACTACGAAGAGTGGCATTACAGCCGCCACGGGGGGCTGCCGGGCCTGACATGCCTGTGGCAGGTCTCGGGCCGCAGCGAGCTGGATTTTCACAACATGTGCCTGCTCGATATCTACTACCTGCGCAACCAGAGCCTCATGCTCGACTTCAAGATCCTGTTACGCACTGTCCGCGTCGTGCTGCTGGCGAAAGGCGCTTACTGAGCCGGCCCTGTTCGCCCCTGATGCACCGAGACACGGAAGACTCTGCGCACCTCGGCCGCGCAATCGCGCGAGATGGAAGCTTGTGTCCCGTCGGGAAGAGCAGCCGGCTCGCAGCGCCAGCTCTACCGGGTTGATCTCGAACCACACGACCCGAGAGGCATGCGCGTGTGCCCACATCGTCCTTTCGCGTTGACTTGCGGCCCGGGTTAGTGGCTTAATCGTCGACGACGGCGCACAAACAACACAGGAAAACCCGACGGCGGCCGAAGCCCACGTTGGTCCAGTCGGGGCTCAGGTAGCGGCCACGGAGAAACTTGGCCATGAAAATGATGAATGCGCACGAGGCGAAGCGCAAGCTGTCCGTTGTTCTGGCGCAGGTGAATTCTCCTGGGAATGCCTGTCTAGGCGCTTGCCCGCGTCGCGGGGCACGACATGGCGTTCTTGCCAACGGCCGCGTGACGCGGCGCAACTGACGGGGGAAGAAGAACTGTCTTTTCGAAATGGCACATTATGATGGCAGTCAATCCGCAATTCTTGAAGAGGATGATTCCTTCTCCACTAAGGCCATTCGCGAACAGGTTCGTTCCAATGTCTCTAGCCGTCTCTCACATACACAAGGTCTGGAAGCAAACCGACCCTCCCAATTGGCCTTTGTCCGATCTCTGCGGAAAGGAAGGTATTGAGAGGTATGAGTATTCCCTGTTTTCTCAACATGGGGACGATGGCATTCTACGATATTTGTATTCCGAAATCGGATTTTGCTCGAGATTGTTCCTGGAGTTCGGCTTTGGGGTAACCGAGAACAACAGCATGAGACTTGTGCTGAAAGAAGGCTTTGCCGGAGTCTTGATCGATGGCTCCGAATTATCGGTAAGACGCTTCAATAGGGCAGCAAAGTCGTTCGGAATTGCGCAGGTGCAAGCCATTTGCACATTCCTCAACTTGGAAAATCTGGAATCTTCCGTTCGAAGAAGCGGCCTCTCCGGCGAAATCGACCTGCTGTCAATCGATGTTGACGGCAACGACTATTGGTTTTGGGAGGCAATGGAATGCGTGTCGCCACGGATTGCCGTCATTGAATACAATGCCACGCTGGGACCACACTTGTCCTTGACGGTTCCGTATGATCCTCATTTTGACCGACACAAGAAGCATTCAAGTGGATTCTACTGCGGCGCATCCATAACGGCACTTGAAAGACTGGGGAAGAAGAAGGGGTACAGTCTGATCGGCTGCGATTCGAGTGGAGTCAACGCGTTCTTCGTAAGAGACGACTGCTTGACGCCGACCGTTCGCACTGTATCAGCCGAGCAAGCTTACCGACCGCATAGGAATAGGCTGGAACGCGGTTTTTCTACCGAAGATCAATTCAGAACGATCAAGGATATGCCGTTTGTCACCGTTGAATAGTCGTTTGGGGCGTCCTGCTCGCAGGCTCTCCGGTCCAGGCATCTCAGTGCGGCCGGCGCTTTGAGGCGGTTGTCCATTTCCCGCCGGAAACGGGGGCGGGTTCGCAGGGCCGACACTACCCGGCCATTCCCGAATCACAACCCGTCGGTGCGTGCGCCATGCGTCTCGCGATAGTCTCCCGATACCACCGTTCCAATTCCACGATCTGTTTGTCCCAGGAAAACATGTCTTCCGCCGTGCGCTTGGCTCTGGCTCCGATCTCGTGCGCTCTCTGTCGATAGCGCAGCAGGCGCATCACGGCTTCCGCCATCGCTTCGGCTGAATGGTCGGCCAGCACGCCCACCTCATGGTTTTCGAACAGCCACTTGACCTCGCCCACGGGATTCGACACGGTCGGCCTGCCGCACGCCATGTAGTCTCCGATCTTGTTCGGCCAACGCCCCACGTTGCTGACCCGGTTGCTGTAGGGCATGATGAACACATCCGCGGCGGGCAGGCAATAGGGCAGGTTCTCGAACGGCACTACCCCTAGCGCGAGAACGCCCTCGGCCAGGCAGTTCGCGATCAGGCGGCGCAGCGTTGCCGGCGTCGGCCCCACCAGCAGGAGGATGGCGTCGGCGCGTTGCGTCTTCACGATGCGGAACGCCTCCACGGCCAACGGCAGATCGTAGAAGACGTCGAGTCCGGAAAAGCAAAGCACGGGCGCGTTCGGCGCAATGCCGAGCCGTGCCCGGCAATCCTCCTTGCCTGGCACGCGTCCGAAAACGGTCATGTCGACGCCGCCTGGAATAAACTTGCACCGCTCCCGCCGCACCCCCAACCCGACGGCCCGTTCAAGGAGGGCATGACTGACCACCGTCAGCCCATCAAGCCGCGGCCGGTAGTGTTCCTCGAAGAAAGTCTCCACGCCTCCAAATAAAAGCCGGTACCAGCTAGGCCGGCGCTCCGTTATCAAGCCGCCCCGGCCCCACCAGTCGATCCAGTCGCTCACGATACAAATCCCTTTCCGCCGGGCGTAGGCGTACGCCGGCCAGATTGTGGCCGGGCGCGTGTCCAAGCAATGAATCACGTCGTAATGCCGGCTCTCGCGCTGGAGCAGCCGGTACCGGCGCAACGCGCAGACGGGATCCCATCCAGCTCGCAGGTTCCCGAAAAGGAGGTCCGGGCTCTCGACGATACGAAGATTTCCCTGCGCCCGAATCCGCCCTCGGAGGTGGGCTTGGTCACTCACGCACATCAGGTCCACCCGATGCCCGCGCGCGGCCAAGGCCCTACCCCACGGCAGGCCTCTGGCGGTCGACTTGAAAAGCCGATGGTGGTTGATGAGGAGAACGGAAAGCGGCACGACAGACACCCTCTAGAAACAGCGGCGGCTACTAGACGGCGAGATGGTTGCGCTCGGCCGCCGTCCAACCACAAAGGCCACCCCGTAGCGGTGGCTTCACTTTCGTTCCAAACGTTCGCTCATGTCGCATGCAGGGGCCTCGGCACGCCGGCCTCGACGGCATAGGCCCGCCCGCAGTGGGGGCAGGCATACTCACGGCCATCGCCGGCAAACGGTTTGCCGCAGGCACAGATGAGGCTGTGCACGAGGGCCGGGGCCCCGAGCACAAGGGTATGCGGCGCCACCGAACGCGTGACGACCGCGCCTGCACCGACCGTGGCATACCGCCCGATCTCCAGGCCGCACAGAATCGTCGCATTCCCGCCGATCGCCGCTCCTTCCCGCACCACCGTCGGCTCCAGCCAGCCCTTTGTCTGGTACCGGTCCCCGGCACCCACCGAGAACCGGGAACGCGGATAGCGGTCGTTCAGAAAGACAACGCCCGGCCCGACGAACACGTCGTCCTCCAGCGTGATCCCCTCCCAGACCTGCACGCCGTTCTTGACGGTGACCCGGTTCCCGATGACGGCGCCGGTCTCCACATAGACGTGCTCGCCGAGATTGCACTGTTCGCCGATCGTCACGCCCGCCATCACGTGGGAAAACGCGTATATCCGCGTGCCCTTCCCTATGCACTCGGCGTCGACCAGCGCGTCGGGATGCAGCCAGAAACCGTCTTGCGGGTATTCCATGGGCACGGCAGCGTCTCCTTCTCTCCGTGAGGGATAGCACGCACACTCATGTCAAACACGGCCACAGCAGCTCAGGCATCTTTCCTGCGCGCCGACCCGTGCCACCGCAACCCCGGCAGCGCCGGAAGCCGCGGGGCGAAGGCGGGACGGCCTGCCCAGCCGAGACCTGTGAGACGATAGCGGCCTGGTGATCCCGGCGCAACCAAAATCACGTGAGGATCGCCGTGAACGCCGCCCCGCCACAAGAGCGAAGGTCCCCGCGGACCCGCGATGCGTCCGGCGCCGGCGCCGCAAGAATCCGCTTTCCCCTTGACCGGTGGACTAAGTTAGTTTAGTCTTGTTCCGAACACCGGTTGCGGAGGAGCCCGGGCATGAAAATGATCAATGTGCACGAAGCGAAAAGCAAGCTTTCCGCCGTTCTGGCGCAGATCGAGTCGACTGGCGAGACCTTTCTGATCTGTCGGAACGGACATCCGGTTGCCGACCTCGTGCCCCACAAGAAACGGAGCCGGCTGCGCCCCCACCCCGTCATGCGCAAGATACGGATTGCCTATGATCCCACGGAGCCTCTGGACCCCGAGGACTGGCCGGAGGAGGAAGACTCGTGATACTGGACACCTGCGCGCTGTTGTGGTTGGCCGAGGGCGGCAGGCGTCTGAGCAAGGAAGCACGCCGGCGGATCGAGTCGGCGCCGCTGGTCTATATCTCGGCAATCACGGGTTTCGAAATCGGCATCAAGTACAGGAAGGGAAAGCTGGTGCTGCCGGCTTTGCCCGCTGAGTGGCTCAAGGCGGTTGTGACCCGGCACGACCTGACGGTCATTCCCCTCGATGAAAGCATCTGCGTGGCGGCGACGGAATTGCCGCCCGTGCATCAGGATCCCTGCGACCGGTTCATCATTGCCACCGCCAAGGCGCATGGGTTGGCCATTGTCACGGCGGATGCCCGGTTTGAGCGGTACGGGATTGAACGGATCTGTTGAGCGGCCGCGCTACTCACCCGCGTAGAATGCCTGGATGCATTCGCACACGTAGTCGACCTGCGCATCGGTCAATTCCGCGCACATGGGCAGGCTCAGCATGTCCTGGGCGGCCCGTTCCGTCTCGGGAAACGCACCCTCCTGGTATCCGAGGTCGCGATAGGCGTCCGTGAGGTGGATGGGGATCGGATAGTGCAGGCCCGTGCTGATCTCGCGTTCGGACAAATACGCCTGCAGCGCGTCGCGCCGCTCGGCGCGGACAACGTACAGGTGAAAGACGTGGTCGCGATCCGCGGCGGTCACCGGGCACGCGACTTGCGGGCAATCGGCCAGCCCGGCGGCGTACCGTTCCGCATGCCGGCGGCGCGCCGCGTTCCACTCGTCCAGATGCGGAAGCTTGGCGCTGAGTACCGCCGCCTGCAGGCTGTCCAGCCGGCTGTTCGTGCCGGCGATCTCATGGTAGTACTTTTTCTTGGAGCCGTAGTTGCGGCACATCGCGATCTGCTCGGCCAATGCGTCGTCGTTCGTCGCCACGGCCCCGCCGTCGCCGTAGGCGCCCAGATTCTTGCCGGGATAGAAACTGAACGCGGCCATGTCGCCCAACGTACCCGTACGCCGGCCCTTGTACCGGGCGCCGTGCGACTGGCAGGCGTCTTCGATCACGCGCAGACCGTACCGCGCGGCGATCGCCAGGATCTCGTCCATGTCCGTCGGTTGGCCGAAGAGGTGAACCGGCATGATCGCGCGGGGGAGGGAACCACGAATAGACACCAATGGGCACGAATTGGATACCGACAAAGCGCTGCCATCATCCTGGCAGTGCTGTTCGATGAAGCGGGTGAGCTTGGCGGGGTCGATGTTGTAGGTTCTGGGGTCCATGTCGATCAAGATGGGCGTGGCGCCTACGCCGGAGACGGCCAAGGCGGTGGCGATGAAGGTGTTGGCCGGCAAAAGCACCGCCGAGCCCGGCCCGATGTCCAGCGTCCGCAGCGCCAGTTCGAGCGCGGCCAGGCCCGAGCCAAGACCGACCACGTGTTTGCAGCCCAGGAACCCGGCGAATTCCTGCTCGAATTCCCGCACGGCCGGGCCGAGAATGAAGCTGGTATTGGCCAGCACATCCTCCCACCGGGCCCGGACGTCGGCTTCAATCGTCTTGAATTGCGTTTTGAGATCGAGAAACGGTACCTTCACGGGCTTCCTCCCTGTGTGGCCGGTCGAAAGCAGGCATTATAGCTTGCTCGGCGGCAACAAACAGGGCTTTTTGCCCCAAGATTCCGCTTACGTACGTGTTATTTCTTGACATCGTACGTACGATCGCCTACAGTGCAGGTGTTCGTGGCCGTTGAGTTGCAGCCGACAGGAGGTGAATGATGGCGTTGACGGCCTCCAAATTGCGCGAGAATATCTACAGGCTCCTTGACCAGGCGATCGAGACCGGGAAGGCGTTGGAAGTGGAACGAAAGGGACAGATCGTCAAAGTCGTACCACCGAGATTCCGCTCCAAGCTCTCCCGGCTCGTCAAACGACCTTGTATCAAGGGCGACCCCGAGGCCCTGGTGCACATCGACTGGTCGGGGGAATGGAAGCCGTGATGTATCTCGACACACACGTGGTGGTGTGGCTCTATGCTGGAGCGATCGACCTCATCCCCGCCGACGTTCGAGCCACGCTCGAAGAGAATGATCTGTTCATCTCGCCAATCGTCTTGATCGAGCTGCAATACCTGAAGGAGACGGATAGACTGACGGATGAGGCACACGTGATCCGTGAGCGGCTCGTGCGTGAGATTGGGCTGGTTGTGCGGGAAGTCGCGTTCACCGACGTCGTACAGGAAGCTTTGCTGCAGAAATGGACGCGCGATCCGTTCGACCGCATCATCGTGGCACAAGCCGCCGTGGAAGATCTGCCGCTGCTGACGAAGGACCGATCAATCCTTACGCATTACGCCGAGGCACTCTGGACGGGCAACCGGAAACGGTCCCGGGGCGGGAAGTCCAGGGCGTGATTCCTTGTCTTTTTCCTCTACTTTGCGCCCGCAAGTGCCTACTCTCTCAGGTATGCAACGCAACGCGGATATCTGGCGCAGGCACAACCGCCACGTCTTTCTGCCGGTCCCCTGCCGGAACCCGGTCATCGCCAAAGGCAGCGGCGCATGGGTCGAAGATATCGAGGGCAAGCGCTACCTGGACATGGGCGCCGGACAGTTCTCCGCGATCTTCGGGCACTCGGACCCGGGTCTCGCGCGCGTCATGGCCGCCCAGTCGAAACGCGTGCTGCACACCAACGACTATCTGATGAGCGAACCGGTGTTGGAGGCCATGCGTGCGCTTGCCGCTGTCGCGCCCAAGGGCATGGGCAAGTCGATCCTCCTTTCGACCGGCGCGGAGGCAAACGAGTGCGCGTTCCGCATCGCGAAAGCCTGTACGGGCCGAAACGGGATCGTCGGGTTCGACAAGGGCTACTACGGCCTCACCGTCGCCACACAGAGCATCACGGCCGGCGGGCGTTTCGCGGACCCGAAGGTCCCCAACATGCGCTCGATCCCCGTGCCGGATCCGTGTCATGTGCCCGCCGGCCTTACGCAGGCCGGATACGAGACGGAATGCCTGGCGCAGTCAGAACGGATCCTGACCCGCATGCGCGGCGGCGTCGCTTTGTTCATCTTCGAACCCGTCCTCTCGGCCGGCGGCATGATCTTCCCGCGCCCCGCCTACCTCAGGAAACTCGCGCCGTTGATCAGGAAGACGGGCGCCTTGCTGGCCTTTGACGAAGCGCAGACCGGTATGGGCCGGACGGGGCGCTGGTTCGGGGCGCAGCGCTACGCCGTGCGGCCGGATATGCTTGTCCTGTCGAAAGGTCTCGGCTGTGGGCTGCCGGTCTCGGCCGTGCTGCTCCGCAATGCCGTCGCCGAGAAGATCGAGGGCCGGTTCCTCCACTTCTCCTCGCACCAGAACGACCCGCTGGCCGGGGCCGTCGTCTGCTATGCGGTGAACAGAATCAAACGCGAGCGGCTGCTCCGGCATATCCGCACGACGGGCGCCTGCTTGCTCGAGCAGCTCCGGCGCCTGGCGGCGCGTGAGCCCTGGCTCGTACACCCCAGGGGCGAAGGGCTGATGCTGGCGTTCGAACTGGACCGCGACGCGTTCAACGCCCGAAAGGAATACAACCTCGGGTTCATGCTCCAGGATCTGCTGGAAGAGGAAGGCGTTCTGATCCAGGCCATTGCGCGCGGCCGCATCTTCCGGCTGCTGCCGCCCTATACGATCAGTCGAAAGGACATCCATTTCTTCCTGCGCAAGCTGGCGAAGTGCGTCCGGCGGCTGAGAGAGGAAGCAGACTTGCCCGTCAAGCTGGCCGCGCGGAACCGCAAATCGGTGCGTCACAGATTCCACGCTATGTTTCACCCGGCTGAGTAGGGCAAAGACTGGGCAAGCCTGCCCGCCGCCGCGCTGTGGCGCCCACCCGAATCACGGTTCAGCCCAGAACATGCGTGTTTTTCTATTCTCCAATCGTAAAAAAGCATTGTAATTATACGGTGGCATCGTATAATTGCATCATGAAAGAGCAGCTGTTGATGCGCCTGTTGAGACGGCCGAACCGGTCGTTCTTTCTGTTCGGCCCACGCGGCAGCGGGAAGAGCACATGGATCAAGCAGACATTCTCTGATGCCGCTGTGTTCGATCTGCTGGACTCGTCGTTGTTGCTCGAATTGACGCGCGAGCCGCACGTCCTAGAAGCCCTCGTCGGCGAACGGCCCCCAGACAGTTGGGTGGTTCTCGATGAAGTGCAGAAGGTGCCTCCCCTTCTGGATGAAGCACACCGACTCATGGAATCCAGGCAGTGGCAATTCGTCCTCTGCGGGTCATCCGCTCGAAAGCTCAAACGTGGGGGCGCGGATCTGCTGGGTGGCCGCGCGCTGACGCTGAACATGGAGCCGTTCAGTTCCGCGGAAATGGGCGACCGGTTTGATCTGGACCACTCTCTGGAGTGGGGCATGCTCCCGATGGTGCAGTTCGATCGCGCGAACGGGGCAGACATTCTGGCCGCGTACGTCGACACGTACATCAAGGAGGAGATTCGCGCCGAAGGCGCTATCCGGCGACTGGCGCCCTTCGTCCGTTTCCTGGGCATTGCCGGCCAGGTCAACGGGCAGCCGCTGAACGCGCTCAATATCGCCCGCGAGGCAGCGGTCCCGCGCACTACCGTCGACGGCTATTTCGCCGTTCTGGCCGAGACGCTTCTGGCTCACTTCCTCCCTGCCTATCGGCCCGGGCTGAAAGTGCGCGAGGCGGCCCATCCCAAGTTCTTCTGGGTGGACCCCGGTATCGCTCGGGCGGCCGCCGGCTTGTTGCGGGACCCGGCTGACCGGCTGTGGAAAGGAACGGCGTTGGAGACGCTGATCTTCCATGAACTGCGTGTCTACAATACGACCAGCGGCAAGCATCGGGACCTGGCGTATTACGCGACGCCTTCGGGCACCGAAATCGACTTCATCATCGAAACGAGAAAGCATCTCGCCGGCAGTCCCCCGTCGGTGGTGGGCCTCGAGGTAAAGCTCGCGCCACGGTGGAATCGGAAATGGGAACGCGCCATGCGCGAGCTGCACGCGCAGCCGGGCATTCGGGTTGAGCGCATGATCGGCATCTATACCGGCGAGCGTGCTTATCACTACGACGGGCTGGACGTATGGCCCGTGGCACGGTTCTTCAAGGAACTGCATCACGGCAACGTGTTTTGATCCGGACCGACCGGCGCATCCCTGCCGCCGCGCGTCGCCCCGAGCTCCGCCTGTCCGAAATAGACTTCGGCCCAGTACCGGCTCATGTACACACCCGGCTTTCTGACGCGCAGCCGGTCCGCGCGCACGGCCTGCCCCAGAACCAGGTCCACAATCAGGGCGGGAATGTTGACCCCGGCCTCGATCGTGAGCACGAGGCAGGCGGACACGCGCGGGTTCACCTCGATCAGCGAGATGGCGGCGCCGTTCTTCATGACCTCGATACACGCCGGCCCCACGATGCCCAGTTCGGTCACAAGGCGCCGGCCGTAATCGATCAGGTCTTCCTCCAGACAGATCTGTGCTTTCACGCCGACCCCGGCCTTCGCCTCGAATTCGCGGCGCGGCACACTGAGCAGGCACCGCCCGTGGGGGTCGCTGAGCGTGTCGATCACGTACTGGTCGCCCGGCAGGAAGTCGCAGATGACGGGATCTTCAATGCGGCGGGCGAAAACCTCGAGTTCATCCGCTCCGTCGATTCGGTAGCAGTCCTTGCTGCTGATGCCGCGCCGCGGCTTGATGAACAAGGGATACGCGAGCCCAGCGGACGCGGGCAGGTCCGCGAGCGTCCAGGCGTCGGGTACGCCAAGCCCATCCGCCTGCTTCTTGAGCTGGCGGTACAGCCGATACTTGTCGTTGCAGGTCTTGACCGTGCCGTACTCCGGAATCAGGCAGCGAGCAGCGAAATCGCCGAGCGGCCCCCTCTGCTTCGCGATCAGTTCCACCTCGCTGTCGATGATGGGAATGAAGGCGTCCACCCTCTCCGCCTCGAGGATCCCCTTCAACGCGCTGATGTACCAGCCTGTGTCCCCATGCGGCAGGTGGTAGAACGCGTCGCATTGCGACGTACCGGCCACGTTCAGCTCGCTGGCGTCCGTCCCGATCACGCGGTAGGCGCGGCGCCTGTCCTTGCGCAGGCCCTTGATGACGGACAGCGCCGTGGTCGAGCCCACCGAGGTGACAAGGACGGTCAGTGTGTCTTTCATGATTCGTTCGTTACTTGGTTATTGGTTAATCGTCAGCCGGGATTTGGGCAAACGATCAACGCCATTCCGAAAATACCAGCGCACGGTCTCGGCAATCCCCTTGCGGAACGGGATGCGGCAGGAGAAGCCCAGTTCCCGCTTCGCCTTCTCAACGGCCAGGATCGCATGCCGCGGCCGGCCGGCCGCGGCAGCCCTGCGCACGACCAGCCGGTTGCCCAACAAGCGGCGCAGGTGCCGAATCACCTGCGCCACACTCGTCTGCTCCTCGGGTGCAATATTGAACACGCCCGCCGCCGGCCGGCGTAGCGCCTGGATCACGGCGCCGGCGGCGTCGCGCACGTAGAGGTAGTTGCGCCGGGCCGACCCGTCGCCGAAGAGTGTAACCGGTTCTCCCGCTTTCACATTGCGCAGGGCAATAGGGATCAGCTTGATCGGGCGGAGGTCGCCCGGCCCGTAAACCTGCGACAGGCGCAGGACGGCGAGCGGAATGCCGTGTGTTCGGCAATGCCAGGCGAGAAGTTCCTCCCCCAGATACTTGGACAACCCGTATTCCGTCGCCGGCGCGCAGCCGGCGCGCTCGCTGATCGCGTTCGGGCCGCCGACCCGCCCGCCATAGACATCGATCGAGCTGGCGTAGACCATCCTGGCCACCCGGGCGACAGCGGGCACCTTCAGCAGGCTCAGCAGTGCACCGAGATTCTCCGCCAAGCAATCCCTGCAATCCGGCAACGCGGCTGCCAGGTGAACGAACGCGTCGCAGGCCGGCAGCCTCTTCGCCATCGCGCGTACCTGCGCGGCACGGGTGAGATCCGCCCGGAGGTACTCGACCCCGGGCCGACGCGCCGGCGGCCGACGAGTCGGCACGAGCAGTCGCACATGCGCCTTCGCCAGTTGCCTCACGAGCTCACGGCCAATCAGGCCCGTGCCCCCCGTCACCAGCACCGTCTTCCCGCCCAACTCGCCCGCTATGGCGCCTGCACCCGACTCCTGAAGGCGTGTCACATCACAGCCTTTCGGATTGAACCTCTTGAACCCACCGCGACACGCGCATTGAACCGGCGCGCACAGCGCGCTTGGACCCGGCGCCGGGCGGCGGCCGCGCGCGGATGCGGCTGCGCGGCCTCACATCTTGTGCCCGACCATCTCGAGCACGCGCACGACCTCGCGCCCCTGCGCGCCGTCGCTCATGGGCCGCGAGCGTCGCCTGACACACGCGATGAAATGCTCGCACATGACCCGAAGCGGCTCTGCCATCTTGATGTGCGGGCTGACGATATCGCCGTCGCGCAACGCATACTTGAACTCGCCGAAACCGTCGGCCTGGATGTGCGCCGCAATCCCCTTCTGAAAGATTCTGACCGGCTCCAGGCTGTTGAGATCGTCGAACAGAATACGCGCCTTGCTGCCGACGATCTCCACGATGCGCTCCTTGTTGGAGTCCGCCCAACTGACGATGATGTTTCCGATCACGCCCTTGGGGTATTGCAGGTTGATGAAAGCAGCGTCCTCCCTCGTCTTGGAGAGGAACCGGCCGCCGACCGCCTGCACGGCCTTGGGTTTGGCGTTGAGGAAGTAGTTGAACATGCAGACGTCGTGCGGCGCGAGGTCCCACACGGCGTTGACGTCCTCCCGCACGAGGCCGAGATGCGTGCGGCGCGCCTTGATGTAGTAAATCTTGCCGCACACGCCCTTCCGGATCAGCTCTTTCACCTTTTGTACGGCAGGGTTGTACATGAACGTATGCCCGACCATCAGAACGCGGCGACTCTTCCGCGCCAAAGCCATCAGCTTGTCGCACTGCGCCACCGTGGTACACATCGGCTTCTCAACCAACACGTCCAAGCCGGCGCTCAGACAGGCCGCGCTGACGTCAAAATGCGTCCAGGCCGGCGTGGCCACGACGACAGCGTCCAGGTGCTCCCGCTGGAGCATCGTGCTCACGTCGGAATATTGGCGCACGCCAAGCAAGTTCGCCAAAGCGGTCCGCCGCTCCGAAGCCATCCGCTCCGCAGCCGCCGCCAGCATGACGTTGGGCATGTTCGAAAAGATCCGGACATGGTTCTTGCCCCAGTGCCCGCAACCCACCACACCGATGCGCAATTCACGCGCCCCATTTCTCCTGCCACCCATCAACAGGCCTCCCTGCCAGATGCAGCGTCAAACGGGCTGACTTGTGTCGCCCACTATACCGTCTCGTTGCCCGCAGAGGAAGAGGAAAGGACGCTACTCCGCCCTGCGCAGATGCGGGTAGAGGTCCCGAATGAAGTCACGGACTATGGCCACGTGCGCGTCGGAACCCGGCCTGCGCGACGTGCCTATCGCGACATAGGCCCAACGCTGGACCGTGTTGGCGAAAACCCGGTCCATCGTCATCCACAGCAGGCGCGTCATGATGCTGGGCGTCTCCTTGCCCTCCGCCACATACCAGTACGCGTACGTCCGATAGACATCGTGTGTCTCGCCGTCCGGCGTCCGGTTGCTGCCCTGCATGTCCAGGAGCATCACCTGCAGAGGGGCCCGGCCCTCCAACGGGATCTCGATGACACGCTGCTTCAGGATCTTGAAACCCTGCGCTTCCAGGCATTGCTGCGGGCGATGAATGCTCTTCTGCTCGATCCCGCTGAGACAGATCTGGGCCGCTATCTCCGCGCCGCCCGCCGCGGCGTGATAGTGCTTTCTCAGAATGGTCGTGTCGGCGGGCAGCAGTTGCCTCTCGCCGGGCGATATGCCGCTCAGCTTCGCCCCACACACCGGGCACGTCTCGCGCGACGCCAGCTCACTCACCAGGAACTGCCTCGCACACTGGTCGCTCTGGCAGAACAGGACCTCCTCCCCCGCCCATTGCCCCACCCGCTCCGGAAAATACAGGGCGACCGGCGCCTTCATGTTCACCGTCGGCATCGGCGTGAAACCCAGCACCAGCCCCGTTAGGACCAGCAGCCCCAGAACGATGAAAAATGGCGTCATGCCTCTTGCACGCATGGCGGAGAACTTCTCATATCGGCGGCGCCGAGTCAAGATGCGCCCAAGCCGACTGGCCCGCTCCTGCATTTTTTGCTTGCACCCCCAACATTTTGAGGTATAGTTATGAACAGGTTGTTAACAGGCGCCCGCCGTGCCCGTCGGGCAAGCCGAATGTGTTCGAGACCCCTGTTGATCGCTTGCATCGATGCGATGCAAGGCGTGTGAGCACACTGCTGACCGGCGGGCGGGCCTGACGGATGGCGAGAAGCATACCATCCCTCTCCGTTGAGCACTTGGCACGGGCGGGCGTGCTGGGACATGCCCGCCCGTGCGGCTGGCTGCTGCAGTGGCCCGCCGGCACCGCGGGGGTGAGGCAGGTGGCGTGCCTGGTTGTTTCCGACCGTTTCGCCAAGCCACAGACCGTGCTGCTCCGATATCGCGACTCACGGACACGCACTCTCTTCTTCTACGGGATCGGTCTGCACGCCGTCGATATCCCGGGGCGGGGCGCACGGTATGTCTTCCAGTGCCCGGCCGTGATCAACGGCAATCCCTGCCTTCGCACGGCGGACCAGCTCGTCCTGCTGGGCGGAAGCCGGCCCATTTTCGCCTGTGACGAATGCGCCAGGCGGCTGGCCCGCCATGCGGCACGATACCGTAAGAGGACGGCGGGCGCCCCGCTGCAATACGGCGTCTGGCCTCGCATTGACGTCTCCCCCCCCGCCCTGCCCGCGGTGTCCTGCCCGTCCTGCAACCGAAGCGTGAGCCCGGAGAACTTCTGTTCGTCCTGCGGCACCACCCTGAAAGAACGGCCACCGCCTGATCCGTACGCGGTACTGGAATTGGACCGCTCGGCCCTCTCCCGTGAGTCGCTGCGCAAGGCCTATCGCCGGAAAGTCATGGAATACCACCCCGATCGCGTCGCCTTGGCCGGCGCCAAGATCCGGCGGCTCGCCGAGCAGGAGACCGCCGAAATCAATCGTGCCTACAAGACGCTGTCCGGCGCCGTACGCCAAGGCTGAGCGTACGCTTTACTATTTCCGCCCGACGTACTACGATTCCCGAGCAGAGGGGCCGCATACAGCCCGCGGCGCGTGCGGCCTGGTGGTAACCCGCCATGACATTCGACAGCAGACTCGAAGAACTCATCGACAGAATCTCCGAAATGGTCGTCCTGACCGAGCTGTCCGATCAGCAGGGGCTTGCCTTCCTGATCGAGGGGATCCGGGAAGTGGGCGACTTGCTGGCTCAACATGGGCAGACGGTTCCTGCCGCGGCCGCGGCCGCGGCCGCTGAGAAGGTAAAGGGCATTCTGTTCGAAGAGGAACCGGACCCGCCCGCCGCGGCCGGCATTGTCGGCCGCGCGATCGGCGCGCTGCAAGGCATCGTCCGGCACGGGGCAGACCCGGCCACGACGGTGTTTCCAGACGAACTCGGGCTCTCCGCCAGAGCCGGTCCGGACGTCGAGGAGTCGGCGGCGGCCGCGGAAGGCGAACCCGACGGGCAGGCGGCCGCCGTCTCGCCGGCGCCGGGCGCCGAGGAGACAGCGGCGCTTACGCCGCCTACGGACAGGCTCCCGGACGCCATCCATCTGCCCCCTTCCATGCCGCGCCTGCCGCCCGGCGTCGACACGGACATCCTGGAGATGTTCCTGGACCAGCAGGACACGGTCCTGGAAGAGATGGACGACCGGATTCTGTCTTTCGAGAAGACGCACGCGCGTGAAGACCTCGCGGCGCTGTTGCGCCTGCTGCATACCATGAAAGGCGAAGCGGGCGTGTTGGGGCTCGACTCGATCGCGCAGGTCTGCCACGCCACCGAAGACTATCTCGAAACCGACGCCGACCGGATCTCTCCGGACAAGCTCTTTGCCGTCAAAGACTGGCTGGCAGGCACGTTCGGCGTATTCAAAGGCGAGCGGAAGCTGTTCCAGAGCCCGGCCTCCGTTATGGCCGAGCTGGGCCCGCCGGCGGCGGCCGGGGCCCCGGGTGAAAAACAGACCATCGCGGAGCCGGTTGATGCCGGGCCGGCGGCGGGTGCCGGCGTCCCGATCGCGGAGACGGAAATTCCTCTGATCCAGGACTTCATTTCCGACGCCAAGGAGCACTTCGAGCTCGCCGACGACAATCTCTTGATTCTCGAGCGCGATCCGTCCGACGAAGAAGCCCTGAACACCGTGTTCCGCTGCTTCCATACGCTCAAAGGCGTCTCGAGCTTCCTCAATCTGCCGGATATCACCAAGCTGGCACACGGCGCCGAATCGCTGCTGGATGCCGTCCGCAAGGGCCGCGTGCACCTGACCGGCAGCACGACCGACGTCGTGTTCAGGGCGCTCGATGCCATGAAGAACCTCGTCGACCGGCTGGGCAACGCATTGGCGCAGGATGCGCCTATTCCGCCGGACCCCGCGCTGCCCGCGTTGCTGGAGGAAATGCGAAGCATACTCGGCCCCGGTGCCGGTACGCAGGCCGTCTCGAAACCGCGCCGGACACAGCGCAGAAGGGCGGCGCGTGCCGCCGAGACACCCGCAACTCCCGCACCGGCCGACATGCATGAGCCGGAACCCGCCGTCTCCCTCCCGCATCTCCAGCTCCAGGAAAGCGTCAAGATCGATGTGCCGCGGCTGGACAGGCTGATCGACACGATCGGCGAACTCGTCATCGCGCAGTCGATTGTCGCCCGCGACCCGGATGTCCGCGCGCTGGAGTCCGAACGGCTCGAGAACAGCCTGGCGCACCTGGGCAAAACGGTGCGCATGCTCCAGGAAATGAGCATGTCGATCCGGATGTCGCCCATCAAGCCTCTGTTCCACAAGATGGCACGCATGGTGCGCGACCTGGCCAAACGCGAGAACAAGCAGATCGATTTTGCCATGTCCGGCGAAGACACGGAGCTGGACAGAGGCATGCTCGAAAAGATAAGCGATCCGCTCGTGCACATGCTGCGCAACTCCGTCGATCACGGAATCGAGGACTCGCCCGCCGCCCGCCGCCGGGCCGGCAAGCCGGCCGCCGGGCGCATCGAGCTGAAGGCCTTTCACAAGGGCGGGAATATCCACATCGAGATCGCCGACGACGGCAGAGGGCTGAACCGGGACGCCATCATCCGAAAGGGCATCGAACGCGGTGTCATTCAGAGCGGACAACACCTGTCCGACGACGAGGCCTATGCCCTCATCTTCGAGCCCGGCTTCTCCACGGCCGACCGGATCACCGACATCTCCGGCCGCGGCGTCGGCATGGATGTCGTGCTGCGTAATATCGAGTCGCTGCACGGGCAGATCCTCATCAACTCCGCGGTCGGCTCGGGAACCACCTTCACGCTGGTCTTTCCGCTCACCCTGGCCATCATTGACGGCATGGTCGTGCGGGTCGGGATCGAAACCTATGTCGTCCCCGTCCTCTCCATCGTCGAAGCCGTTCGCCCGAGCCGGGATATGCTTTCCACGGTGACGCGGGAAGGCGAAATGCTGTCCGCGCGCGGGGCCATGATGCCCGTCTTCCGCCTGGCCAGGTTGTTCGGTGTGCGCAACGCCAGGCAGGACCCGACCGACAGCATTCTCATCATTGTCGAAGATGCCGGGCGGCAGGCGGTGCTCATGGTCGACGAACTGCTCGAGGAGCAGCAGATCGTGATCAAGAGTCTCGGTGACGGCTTGGGCAGCATCACCGGCATATCCGGAAGCTGCATCATGCCCGACGGGACCGTGGCCCTGATCGTCGACGTGCCGGGAATCATCCGATTGGCGACACAATAGCCGGAGCCGAAGACTATGACCGAGAACACCGCTGCGAAGGGAAGAGGCGACCACGCGGGAAAGACGGCGCAGCCGGCCGGGAAGTACCTCACGTTCAAGCTCGCCGAAGAGGAGTATGCGGTCGGAATCCTGAAGGTGGAGGAGATCATCGGGTTGCAGCCCATCACCCGCGTGCCGCGCACCCCGCCTTTCGTGCGCGGCGTGGTGAACCTGCGCGGCCGGGTCATTCCGGTCATCGACCTGCGCCTCAAGTTCGGGCTCGAGACGCAGGAGGCCACCGACCGTACGTGCATCATCGTCCTGCAGATCACGCGCGAGAGCGGGCTCGCGACGCTCGGCGCCATCGTGGACGAGGTGCTGGAAGTCATGGACGTGCCCGCCGAGCAGATCGCGCCTACGCCCGCGTTCGGCACCAACGTGAACACGTCCTTCATACAGGGCATCGCGAAAATCGACAACACGGTGACCATCCTGCTCGATATCGAGAAGGTCCTCTCCTCCGACGAGATCGTCGAAATCAGTACGCTCGGCGCCGCCAGCACCGAGACGAGCCAGGCATGAGCCGAACCGGCCCGGCAAAGGAAGCCGAGCGGCTCGCCCGAGAATGAAACTCGGCGGTCTTCACGCCCGTTCTTGCCCGCGAAAAGCCGCGAAACTCGCGCGAAAGGTCCAAAAGACGCTGTGCCGGTGACGCTGCAGCAACTTTGAACTGTTCGCGCCGTCGTGATCCTCAGCAATCCAGACACCTTCAACGGCGCGAACAACTCAACCTACATTCGGCAGTTCAACGGCTCCGCAGTTGACGATAACAGCCACAAAGCGCTGAACACCAGCCACTTGCGAGCATTCTCCGCCG
>JAFGHX010000188.1 GCA_016929905.1 Kiritimatiellia bacterium | reverse complement strand
GGAGAATGCTCGCAAGTGGCTGGTGTTCAGCGCTTTGTGGCTGTTATCGTCAACTGCGGAGCAGTTGAACTGCCGAATGTAGGTTGAATCCACAATGGAGGCGAGAAATGAAGTTCAGGGGTTCATCTTTGGGCCGGTTCCCGGCGTTCGTCGTCCTGGCCACGCTTGCCGTTCACGCGCAAGTTCGTGCGGCGACGCTTGTGCCAAAGGCCAGTACGTGGCGCTACCACAAGGGGACGGCGGAGGCGTCGGATCCGCGCAGCGCGTGGCGTGCGGTCGACTTCGACGATTCCGCATGGGCGAAGGGGCAGGCGCCGGTCGGCTACGGGCTGTCCGGGTTGAACACGACGCTGGGCGACATGCAGGGCAGCTATTCTTCGGTCTTTCTGCGCAAGACCTTCACCGTCACGAGCCTCGCGTTCGACACCCGCCTGCGAGCAGCGGTGGACTGGGACGACGGATTCATCCTGTGGATCAACGGCGAGCCGGTGCTCGACAAGGACGAGCCGGACGGCACGCCGCTGCACACCTCGCTCGCGGCGGGCTATCGCCAGGGCGGCCTGTATGAAGCCTACGAACTCCCGGAGCCGGAGGGGTACCTGGAGCTTGGCGAGAACGTGATCGCCGTGCAGTTGTTCAACAACTCGCTGGCGAGCAGCGACGCCAAGATCGACGTGGAGCTGAGTACGTTCCAGCAGGTGGCCGACACCAAATTCTCGCACG
The DNA here is from genome assembly GCA_016929905.1 of Kiritimatiellia bacterium. Classification (GTDB taxonomy): domain Bacteria; phylum Verrucomicrobiota; class Kiritimatiellia; order JAFGHX01; family JAFGHX01; genus JAFGHX01. The sequence continues at coordinate 10,375 of JAFGHX010000188.1, read as the reverse complement.
ACCGCGGGTTCTATGAAGCGCCGTTCTGGGTGACGATCATTACGGAAACGCCCGGCGCGACGATCCGGTACACCACGGACGGAAGCTGGCCGACGGCCACGCACGGCGCCACGGCCGTCGGCAGCGCCAAGCTCCAGATCGGCACCTCGCGCTGCGTGCGCGCCGCGGCGTTCAAGGGCGGCTACGAACCGACGGACATCGACACGCACACCTACGTCTTCCTCGACGCCGTGCTCACGCAGCCGGCGCATCCGGCGGGGTTTCCCTCCTACTGGGAATCCACCTATCCCACCAACGGCGCACCGACCTGGTACAAGCAGAAGATCGAAGCGCAGTACGAGATGAATCCGTCGATCGTCAGCGCCTACGGCGGCAGGATCCGCAGCGACCTGCAGGCTTTGCCCAGCCTGTGCGTGTCCATGCCCGTCTTCGACTGGTGGGACGTGGAAACGGGCTGCTACTACAACTGCATGTTCGAGCAGGACCGGGACCTGTACGAACGGAAAGCCTCTCTGGAATTGATCTATCCGGACGGCCGGGACGGGTTCAGCGTGCCGTGCGGGGTGCGCCCGCACAGCCATATCGGCAACAAGCGCATGTTCAAACTCAAGTTCCGCAAGGAGTACGGGACGGGCAAGCTGCGCTTCCCGATCTTCCGGGATGCCGCGCAGAACGCCGACAGCGCGGTGGACGAGTTCGACTGCCTCGTGCTGCGCGGCCGGTGGTGGAGCCACATGCGCGATGAATGGTACCGCAACTCGACGATCGACGTCAGCGGATTCGGCGCCCACGGCGACTACGTACATGTCTACATCAACGGCCTGTATTGGGGCGTGTACGATCTCACCGAACGCCCGGACGACCATTGGCAGGCTGCTTACTTCGGCGGGGAGCCGGAAGACTATTTTGCCGCGCATCACGGCAACAACTGGGAAACGCCCAAATGGGCACACACGCAGGTGGGGGCCGGCGACCCGACGCGTTGGAACTACCTGCACAACACGCTCGTGCCGGCCGGCGGGTTCGGCAACGCCGCCACGTACGAGAAGGTGAAACAGTATCTCGACGTGGAGGAATACAGCGAGTTCCTCACGATCGGCCTGTTCGGCAACCAATCCGACTGGCCCTATCAGAACTGGTACGGCGGCCACCGCAACGTGCCCGCGCCGGAACCCGCCAAGTACTTCAGTTGGGACGGGGATTACTGCTGGAAACTGGACAAGCCGGTCTGGTCCGACTGGGGCTGGCAACTCAACGGCGACCACGAGATGGGCAATTTGTGGAAAGCAATGAATCCGAGCCGAGATTTCCGCATGACGTTCGCGGACGTCGTCTACCAGCAATGCTATCACGGCGCGCTCACGGAGGACGCGAGCCGGGCGCGGTGGGACGCGCTGTACGCGCGGCTCGAGCCCGCCATCATCGCCGAGGCCGCGCGCTGGCAGCCGACACAGACGGATATCGACGCGTGGTACAACGACCGGGCCGGCGAACGGGCGCTCATGGCCGGCCGCCGCGACCGGTTGATCGCCATGCTCCGGACTTCCGAGGGAGGCCGGCAGATCCTGTACCCGAGCCTCGACCCGCCAACCTTCAACCAGCACGGCGGTGCAGTCGTTGCCGGGTTCAAGCTCACCCTGTCCAAGACGGCTGGCAGTGCGATCTACTACACCCTGGACGGAACCGACCCGCGTCTGGCGGGCGGCGCCAAATCCGGAAGTGCGCTGACGTACGGGACGCCGGTGACGCTCTCCAAGACGACGCACGTCAAGGCGCGGGTCTACAAGACGAACAGCACCTGGAGCGCCGTACACGCCGCGACCTACAACTACACGGCCCACTACTCCAAGATCCGGATCACGGAGATCCTGTACAACCCGCTCGGCGGCGACCGTTACGAGTTCCTCGAGATCCGAAACACCGGCACGTCGACCCGCGGCCTGTCCGAAATGCGCGTGCGCGGCGTCAATTACAGCTTCCCCGCCGGCGCCGAACTGGCACCCGACCAGTGTATCGTGCTGGCGGCTGACGCCGCGGCGTTCCAGGCCCGGTACGGGTTCGCCCCGTTCGCCGAATTCGGGGGCCGGCTGGACAACAGCGGCGAACGAATCGCCCTGCTCGACTCCGACGGCCGGACCGTGACCTCGGTACGCTACAACGACAACGCGCCCTGGCCCACCGCGGCCGACGGCGACGGCTTCTCGCTCGTCCCGATCGAGACCGACGGCGACCAGGACGACGCCGCCAAATGGCGCGCCTCCAACCTGATCGGCGGCTCGCCGGGCTACGAGGACGGCGCGCCGTCCCGCGTCGTGATCAGCGAGGCGCTCACGCACACCGACCTGCCCGCCGTTGACGCGATCGAGCTGCACAACGGCGGTGACGCGCAGGTCGGCATCGGCGGGTGGTACCTCAGCGATACGGTGATGGACTACAAGAAGTACCGGATTCCCGACAACACCGTTATCGCCGCGGGCGGGTACGCGGTCCTCTACGAGACCGCCCTGCCCTTCGCACTCGACTCGCACGGCGACGAGATCTACCTCACGAAATGGGACGCGAACGGCAACCTCCAGTACCTGGCGGAGGAGCGATTCGGCGGCGCGGCCAACGGCGTCGCGTTCGCCCGCCACGTCTGCAGCGACGGCGGCGTCGACTTCGTCGCGCAGAGCACCGCCAACACGCTCGGCACGGCGAACGCGTACCCGAAAGTCGGACCGGTCGTCATCAACGAGATCATGTACAATCCGGCCGGCAGGCCGGACCTGCCGGCCGGCGCGGACGCCGTCTGCGAATTCGTGGAGCTGCACAACATCAGCGCCGGCGCCGTGCCGCTCTACGATCCAGCCAACCCGGCGAACGGCTGGCAACTCGACGGCGCGGTGGCGTACACATTCCCGCCGAACACGACGCTCGGCGCCGGCGAATTCGTGCTCGTTGTGCCCACGAACGACGCCGCATTCCGCGCCGCCTGCCCGGCCGTGCCCGCCGGCGTGCGGGTGTTCGGCCCCTACGCCCGCCGGCTGGACAACGGCGGCGAGAGCGTCAAGCTCTGGCGGCCCGACACCCCGGACCCGGAAGGCGTCCCGCGGATCCTGGTCGACCGCGTGAACTACAACGACAACAGCCCCTGGCCCGAAAGGCCCGACGGCGACGGGCCGTCGCTGGAACGGATCGCGCCCGGCCTGTACGGGAACGACCCGGCGAACTGGGCCGCCAGCCTGAACGCGGGCGGCACGCCGGGCGCGGCCAATTCCGGCGCGCTGGTCTCGAAGACGGCCGGTTGGCGCTATCAGGACAGGGGACAGGACCTGGGGACCGGATGGCGCGCGATCGAGTTCGACGACGGCGCCTGGGCCGACGGGAACGCGCCGCTCGGCTACCCGGAGACCAGCCCCGAGCTGGACACCCTCGTCGATTTCGGCGACAACCCCGCCAACAAGCCCATCACCACCTACTTCCGCACCCGTTTCGCGTTCGGCGCCGCCCCCGCCACCGTCACCGGCCTCACGCTCGCCGCGCGCTATGACGACGGATTCGTCGCCTATCTCAACGGGCAGGAGATCGTACGCAAAGGGATGCCCGCCGGGACCATCGCCTGGTCCACGCCCGCCAGCAGCTCGAACGGGTCGCAGGGCAACTACGAACCCATCGACCTCACGGCGCATGCCGGCAAGCTGCGGCAGGGGATCAACGTGCTCGCCGTCGAACTGCACCAGGTCAGCGCCGACAGCAGCGATGTCTTCCTGGACATGGAACTGTCGCACACGGTGACCGCCGGCGCCATCACCGGCGAATTCACGGCCTATAACGATCTGGCCTGGGCCGAGGGCCAGCCGGCGGTGAACGTCTCGTTGCTCACTCGCGGTCAGGCCGGCCTGCTGGTGGACCATGCGACAGGCCGGCCGATCAGCGTGCAGCTCGCGGTCAGCGCCGGCGGCGGCGGGCCCTACCCCACGCAGGGCGCCAATGCGGCGGCCGGCACGGACGCCGATGCGCTCTTCGGCGGGATCGTCGACTGCACCGGCCTGATCAGCTACGGCACCGACGATCTCGTGCTGAGCCTGACGGGGCTGGACCCGACCTACCGGTACATGCTGGCCCTGTTCGGCAACCGGGCGAGTGCCAGCTACACCGCGCGCACCACGATCGTGCGGCTCGAAGGCGCCGAGTCGTTCGCCAATACGAGTTCGGCCGGCGCGACCGTCGAGACGAGCGCCGCGCCCGACGACACCACCGTGATCGCGAACGGCTCGAACACCGGCGAGGGGCTCGTCGCGCGGTACGCCAACATCGCCTGCGGCAGTGACGGCGCCATCGCCCTGCGCATCCCGGCCTGGAGCGGAACCGGCGATGCCGGCCGCTACTATGTGAACGCACTGATGCTCGCGGCCATCGAGCGGCAGATCCCGCAGAGCAAGATTGCCAAAGGCAGCACGTGGCGCTACCGCAAGGGCACGGCAGAGGCCTCCTCGCCCGCCGCGCACTGGCGGGATCTGCGGTTCAACGATGCGGACTGGGCAACGGGCTCGGCCCCGTTCGGGTACGGCTCGCTGACCTACGCCACGCACCTGGACATGAGCCGCAACTACGCCAGTGTCTTCCTGCGCAGGACGTTCACGCTCGATAACCCCGCACGCGTCAGCGAAATCCAGCTCGCGGTCGATTACGACGACGGGTTCATCGCCTGGATCAACGGCCGCGAGGTCGCCCGCGTCAACGTGCAGGGCGAGCCCGGCACGTTCGTGCCCTGCGATGCGACCTGCTCGGGCTGTGTCGGCGACGGCACGGCCGCCTGGTCCGTGAGCCTTACGGGCAGCGAACTGCCCGCGCTCGCCGAACGCAACGTGCTGGCCGTGCAACTGTTCAACAACTCACTCGCCAGCAGCGACGCCATGTTCGACGCGGCGTTGTCGGTGGTGGAGTATGCTCTGTCCGCGGCGCAGGATGCTGATGGGGACGCACTGCCCGATGCCTGGGAGAACGCCTTCCTCTCCGGCCTGTCGGACCCGTCCGACCTCTCCGACTCGGGCGACCCCGACGGCGACGGGCTCAGCAACCTGGAGGAGTACATCGCCGGCACCGACCCTCAGGACGAAGCCGGGTGGTTCGCGGTCGACCTGCGCACGCAGAGCGGCGCCGTCACCGTCTCCTTCGCCACCGTCCCCGCGCAAGGGGCCGGGTATGAGGGGCTCGCCAGGCACTACACGCTCGAGCGCGGCCGGCTCGACACGGACGAGTGGCACGTCGTGCCCGGCTTCGAGGACATCGTCGGCAACGGCCAGACGGTCACCTACACCGCAACGGCAGACGGCGAAACGCGCGCCTACCGGGCGCGTGTGTGGCTCCAGTAGACCCGGCCCGTGTTCGCCAATTTCGACATCAGGCGCCGGACATTCCCGGTGGGCGGCGCGCCAGCACCGGCCGTGGCGCGCACGGAGCCGCGGTGGCCGGGCCGGGGCAACGCCGTGACGGTCAACGGCAAGCGGCTTCACGGCGCGCACACGAAACCCAATGCGTAGAGCGGAACCACTCGAATGTCGCCATACTCGCCAAAAGGCTCCAGGCTTGTTCGGATTCCATACGAGGATGAGGGGTGTGACTCCAGAAACATTCGCAGACTCCGCATGGTGCCCCGCATGCCGGCTTTCGTTTCCACCGGAACGATATCACGTCCGCACTGGATAACGTAATCGACTTCCGCATTGCTGCTGCGGCTTTCTCTGTGCCAGTAGAACAGCTCGGCACGTGTTCGCGACGGCGCAGACGCCAGCAACTCCGTGCCGGCAGTCAACTCCGCCGCCGGACCGGTATTGATCACGGCTGCATCATCCCGGGTGATCTCATGGGACAGCCGCATTCCTACAAGCCGCTGATAGAGCCCCACATCGCACGGAATCATCTTGAATCTCTGATGATTCGCCTGCGCGCCCAGCGGGATGCCCTGGGCACTGCTGTGGGGAACTCTGCAGACAAGTCCGGCAAGGAGCAGAAGCTCGGCTGCCTTGCGTATCTGCTCCGAGCGCAAGTCATCCGCGACCCGGGAATACATGAACTTTCCACCCGCCTGAGCGGCTATGGATTCCAACACCAGAGTCAATCGACCCGCCGGCACCCGCTTCCGGTATTTTGCAAAATCGCTCCTGAGGGTCACCAGCAAATCGTCGAGAAGCAACGTGCAGCCTGGCAGGTCACGTTTGTCGACGTAGTGCCGAACCACTTCGGGAAAGCCCCCTATCAGCATGTAGACCCGGGTCAGATCCACCAATTGCCTGTGGAGCGCATCGTCGCGTTGGCGTGTTCGCTCGCGACACACCAGATCGAACGCCGCCTCGAGACCGGCGGCCATGGCGAACTCACGAATCGAAAGTGGGTACATGTGCCGATACTCAATGCGGCCCACGCCGAAGGAGGCGATCTCCTCCAAGGCAAACTCCAGAAGCGATCCGGCCGCCACCAGGTGGAGTCCGGGCATCTTCTCGTGGAAGAAACGCAGGGCACGTATCGCGTTCGGGCAAGCCTGTATCTCGTCAAAAAAAAGCAGCGTCTTCCCGGGGACAATCGACTTGCCAGCATAGGCCGACAGCCGCTCACAGAGGAAGTGGGGATCCAATCGCCCATTGAAGAAACCGCTCAGACTTGGGTCTTCCTCGAAATTGAACTCCAGGAAGACCTCAAACGAACGGCCAAGATTCCGGATACTCCACGTCTTCCCAACCTGCCTTGCCCCCCGCACCAGAAGGACCTTGCGCTCTTCCGATAACGACCATTCCTTCAGTTCTTGCTCAATCAATCGCCGCACGATCACCTCCGACAGAAAACGTTAGAAAACAAGGCAAACGTAGAGTACTTATAGTCAAAAAGCAAGGTATAAAGATAATAAAGTTCGTTATAATTCAGGGTATACAGGACAGTCCTTGGGCAAAGTGAAGCTTGGGGTTGGCTCCGTTCGGTTCCCGCGAATGTCGCGGACAGGTCTCCGCTTGCCGGGGACGGGCTGCAGAAAGATCGTTAGGTTTGTCGGCTTCGTGGAACTCGTCTATCAGAAGCCCATAGAGGGCCCGCCATGCGGACGTTAAACCAAGAAGGAGGGAGACCCATGGCCCGCACGAAGATGTCTGTACTTACCGTCGTTCTGTTGCTCCTGTGTTCGGCCGTTGCTTCCTGGGCCGCCACGGTGGCGGCGCCCGCGTTCAGCAAGCCGCACGGCTTCTACGATTCGTCGATGAGCGTGACGATATCGAGCGCCACGGCGGGCGCGACGATCCGCTACACGACCAACGGCAGCAAGCCGACGACCACCTACGGGACAGTCCTGAGCAACGGGGGTTCCCTTACGGTGAACAGGACCACCTGCCTGCGCGCCTGTGCGATCAAGAGCGGGATGACGACCTCGCAGCCGTTTACGCAAACCTACATCTTCCTGAGCGATGTGTTGAAGCAGCCGGCGAACCCCGCCGGCTTTCCGGCGCAATTGCGCCGCTCGGCGTATGACGACTGGTGGGTGGCGGACTACGCGATGGACCCGGAGGTGGTGAACAACTCGCGTTACAGCGGCATGATCAAGGGCGCGTTCAAGTCGATCCCGACGCTGTCGCTGGTGGTGAACATCAACGAGATGTTCGGCACCAACGGCGCGCTGCTCGGTGCGAAGAGCGGCATGGCCAAGCCGGAGATCGCGTGTTCGGCGGAACTGATCTACGCGGACGGACGGCCCGGCTTCCAGATCGACTGCGGGCTGAAGCCGCACTCGCACACCAAGCAGAAGCGGTCGTTGCGTCTTCTGTTCAAGACCAACTACGGCGGGCCGGCCAAGCTGGACTATCCGTTCTTCGAGGACGCGCCGGTCGAGTCGCAGTCGGCGGCGAGCTCCTTCGGCAAGATTTTCCTGCGCGGCGGCATGAACCAGTCGTGGGCGGCGCTGGGCAACGAGGAGACCGCCTATGCGCGTGATGCGTGGAGCATGGTCACGCAGATTGCGATGTCGGGGATCGGCCCGCACACGACCTACTGTCACCTCTACATCAACGGGCTGTACTGGGGGCTCTACCAGCCGCTGGAGCGGCCGGACGCCCGGTTCATGGCCGACTACCGGGGCGGCGCGAAGGGCGACTGGGATTCGAACAACATGGCCGGTCTCGTTTCCGGCAACGCGACGCGCTGGAACAAGATCTGGCAGGATCTCGGCACACGGGATCTGTCGGGCACGAGCAACTACAACGAGATGGCCGCCTATCTGAATGTGCGGCATTTTGCCGACTATGTGATCCAGTGGTGGGCCTCCGGCGGCGGCGACTGGCAGGAGTGGTGGGGCAAGAACAACTACTACGTCGCGAACCGGCGCAACCCGGCCGAGCCGCTGTTGTTCTTCGCCTGGGACATGGACAGTTGCTGGCAGATCCAGCAGCCGGAACGCGGCCGCGCGAACGACGGGGCGTGGGTCAAGCCGCAGTTTCTGACGCCGGACGAAGGCGCGACCAACCGGTTCTACCATCCGGAAAACGCCCGGTGGTACAACGTCGCGTTCGACGCATCCGTGAACCAGCACATCGCCCGCCCCTTCCGTGCTCTGTGGAAGAACGCGGAATTCCGGATGCTGTTCGCGGACCGGCTCTACGCGCACTGCACCAACGGCGGTGCGCTGACGGATGCAAACGCGAAAGGGCGCTGGAACGCGCTGTGCAACTACATCAAGGACGCCGTTGTGTGCGAGTCCGCGCGCTGGGGCGATCACAAGAAGGACTATGACGATTCCAGCCTGCCGGTCTACACGCGTGATACGCACTGGTACGGCGCGCGTGACAAGGTGCTGACCATGATGACCGGGAACGCCGCCCGCATGCTCTCGATCTGCCGCAATCAGATTATGGAAGGCAATATGCTTTATCCGAGCCTGGACCCGCCGGTATTCAGCCAGTACGGCGGCAGCGTCGCTGCCGGCTTCAAGCTGACCCTCAGCCGGGTCGGCAGCGCAGGCACGATCTACTACCGCACCGACGGGCAGGACCCGCGCGTGAGCGGAGGCGGGATCCGCTCCGGCAGTTCGACCGGCACGGCCAACGCGGTGGTCACGCTGAACGCCTCGGCGACGGTCACGGCCCGGCTCAAGAACGGGGCGACCTGGAGCGCCTTGGCGCACGCCAAATTCACCGTCACCAGCGGGCCGACCGTGCCGGCGGCCCCGGGCGGGCTTGCGGCCGCCGCGCTGTCCACCTCGCAGATCAAGCTGACCTGGGCCGACAACAGCGGCGACGAGGACAACTTCAAGGTCGAACGCCGGCCCGCCGGCGGCTCGTGGGCGCAGATCGCGCAGCTCGGCGCCAACGCGACCGCCCACACCGATTCCGGGCTTGCGGCCGCGACCCCCTACGAATACCGTGTCCGCGCCTCCAACAGTGCCGGCAACTCCGCCTACTCCAACGTGGCAGGCGCCACCACCACCGATAACCCGCCTGCCGCCCCGAGCAACCTTGCGGCCGCGGCGCTGTCCATCTCGCAGATCAAGCTGACCTGGGCCGACAATTCGAACAACGAGGTAAAATTCGAGCTGCAGCGCAGTCTTGACGGCAGCGCATGGACCGAGATTGCGGAACCGGCGGCCAACGCCACGGCCTATACGGACTCCGGCCTCGCGGCGGGCACCCAGTACTACTATCGCGTCAACGCAAGCAACGCGGCCGGCGACTCGCCCAACTCGAACGTGGCCAGCGCCACGACACAGGCGGCCGTGATCCCGAACATCGCCGTCAGCACCACCAGCATCACCGCGAGCTGCACCCAGGGCCAGAACCCGCCCGATCAGACCTTCCAGGTCTGGAACGGCGGGACGGGCACGCTGCAGTACGAGCTCGTCGAGAGCACCGACAAGCTGAGCGTGGCGCCGACGACCGGCAATTCGACAGGCAGCGCCAACAAGAAGACCCACACCGTGACGTTCACGATCGACAACCTGGAACCGGGCACCTACGACCGCACGATTTCAGTCGAGGACAACGGGTCCGGCGCCGCGAACAGTCCCGTCGTCATCAACGTGCGCATGGTCGTGGAGCAGGGCGTGCCGGCCGCGCCGAGCGGCCTGACCGCCACGGCGCTGTCCGCAAGCGAGATCCGTCTGAGTTGGGCCGACAACAGCGGCAGCGAGCTCAAGTTCGAGATCCAGCGCAGCCTCGACGGCAGCGCGTGGGCGGAGATCGCCGAGCCGGCGGCCGACGCCACCACCTACACCGACTCCGGGCTCGCCGCCGGCACCCGATACTACTACCGGATCGACGCCAGCAACGGCGCCGGCGATTCGCCCTTCTCCAACGTGGCCAGCGCGACGACGACGCTCAACGCGCCCGCCGCGCCGAGCGGCCTGACCGCCACGGCGCTGTCC
>JAFGHX010000187.1 GCA_016929905.1 Kiritimatiellia bacterium | reverse complement strand
GGGCGTGACGTCGGTAACCGTGTATCAATGGGAGCACAAACAGGGGCGGCTCACCTTCCGGGGCGATTCCAAGGCGGCGATTGTGGAACTGAGGAAGTTGAAGTCTTTTGAAGTGAAGAAGAGGCTTGCGGAGACGAAGGGAAAGGCGAAGGGGGGCGGGCGGAAAAGAAAGTAATCAGGCTGTTCTGTAGGTTTTGTCGTCGCTTGGAGTCTCCGGCCGATCAAGAAGTTCATCCATGTTCCTCGCCGCCGTCAATTGAACACATCCGCTCGACATCCGCCATCCTGAATCTGGTGCATCTGCTGCCGAGTCTTCTGGGATGGAGAGGCGTCGTTGAGCTGCGAGTCTCCAAACGGTCCTCATGCTCACATTCAGCATCTCGGCTACGTCATTCGCCATGAGCAATTTTGGCTTGGGCTGGCTTGCGGGCTTCTCTACCACTTCTGGATTCCTGGCGGCCTTGAGGATGAGCGCCCGTTCCGAATCTGAAACAGAAGAATCCGCCGTAGATTTGCCAGAAGATGACAGGCACACTCCTTGCTGGCCGACGCAGACAACAGTGGGGGCAACGGTCAACAACTCGCGATGACATTCCCCGCCATCTACCATATCCGGCGGCATTCAAGACCCCTCACCTGTCCACCTTTACGCCCAGAACTGTCCCTCTTTACGCCCTCGACGACATCGCAGAACATGGTCGGACATGGCAGGGCATTGGAGAGGAAGGCACCGGGCCTGGAATGTGGAGAACCCAACGAAATCAGGAAAAAGGAAGCCCTGAACTCCAATGAATTCAGGGCTTTTCAGCGTGGCTGCCCGACTAGGATTTGAACCTAGACAAACAGATCCAGAGTCTGTTGTGCTACCATTACACCATCGGGCAGTGTTGTTCGAACAATGATGCCGGTATCCGGCATCCGGACCCAGGCGCCCGGCGGCCGGCGGCCGGTCTAGTTCACGCGCATGGGCATGAGGACGTACAGGAACGGCACCTCGCATTTCATGACGCCCGGGCTCAATTCGTCGGTCAGCTCGAGGTAGACTTCGTCGCTCGCAATATTGCGAAGCGGGTCCATGATGAATTCCGGGTTGAACGCGACGGCAATCTCCTTGCCGGCATATTTCACCGGTACCGTTTCATGGGCCTCGCCGACATCGGGCGTGACGGCCGTGATTTTCAGATGGTTCTTCTCGAAACTCAGCTTCACCGAGTTGGATTTCTCGCTCGCCAGCAGCGACACGCGCCGTACCGCCGTCAGCAGCGTTTCCCGCTCCATCGGCACACGCTCCTCGCACTGCGACGGAATCACCTGCCTGAAGTTCGGATAGGTGCCTTCGATCAGCTTCGAAACGATCAGCACATCCCCGAATTCGAACGCAATTTGGTTCTTGGTCGTGTGAATCTTCAGCGCGCCCTCTGCGTCGTTCAGCGTCCTGAGCAGCTCGTTTATCGCTTTGGAAGGCACTATCGCTTCACCTTCCGACTCCGGCGGAAACTCCACTTCCTGCTCCACCAGCGCCAGCCGCCGCCCATCGGTTGCGACAGCCGTGAACTTATCGCCTTTGAAGCTGAACAACACGCCGTTCAACGCATACCGCGTCTCATCCGTCGACGCGGCGTAGGCGGTCATTTTCAGCATCTCTCTCAGCACACGCTGCTCGACGGAATAGCTGTTTCCGCCCGAAAAGTCCGGAATTGGGGGAAATTCATCTTCGGACAGCCCGAAAATCTTGAAAAACGACGATCCGCACTGGATGGAAGCCTCGTCCTTTTCGGTCGTCTCCAGCTCGATCTCGTCGGAAGGCAATTCGCGCACAATCCCGAACAGCCGTCTGGCGGGCAGGGTGGTACCGCCGGCTTTGGACACGTTCGCCTCAACCGCGCAACGGACGCTCACCTCCAGATCCGTGGTCGTCATCCATAGCTTGCCTTCTTCCGCCTTCAAGAGCACATTCGACAGAATGGGCAGAGTCGTCCGGGTACTCACCACGGACTGAATCATTTGCAGTCCTTCAAGGATAGCGGTTCTGTCAACTCGCAGCTTCACCTTGACCTCCGCGCTTATTGCATTTCTGAACAGGCACTTCTACTAAGAATAGAATAAATATATAGTGTATCCGTATTATTATGGGGTGTAAATAAGTATATTAAGGCGGGCTAATCCCTCCCGTTCGCGCTCAAAATCACGTTTCGGCATGTGAACAAAACGATGACAATTCCGGATAACCGGCCGCTTATCTTCAGCCTGGCCGTTTATCCACCTCCATCAACAGAGTTGTCACCAGCCGATGACTCTTCGCCGAGACGCGCGTCTCAAGACTCAACCTATTGCCCGCCACACGCCTTACGGCGTTAACTACAAACGCCACATCTGGCGGTTTCAGCCGTTTATAGTCAAGCCCGTTCAGCCAAAGGCTGATCGGCCTCAGGCCGAAAGGGCGGTTTCCGGGTTTTGAGACAGCCTAACGTGCGACCGTCTGCTTCTGGAGGCGCTGCGAGAGCTGGGTGACCGTCTCCCGGAAGGTGTTATCGATCTTCATTTTCGTCTCGATATGGCGGCAGGCGTGGAGAATAGTCGCGTGGGTCTTGGCGAACGCCTCGCCGATTTCGGGAAGCGAGGCCTGCGTCATGGTCCGGCACAGGTACATGGCGATCTGGCGCGGGAGCGCGACGGCTTGATGGCGGCGCTTGCTGGTCATGTCCGCGAGCCGGATGTCGTAATAGTCCGCCACCGTGCGCTGAATGGCGTCGAACGTCAGGATCTCGCGCTTCTCCTGCTCGAGCGTATCGCGCAGCAGCTTCTCCAGCGTCTCGACGGTGAGGTCCTGATGCGTGAGCGAGCGGTACGACATGCAGCGGATCAGGGCGCCTTCCAGGCGCCGGACATTGGCCTTGATGTGTTCGGCGATGAATTGGACGACTTCGTCGGGCAGCGTTCCGTTCATCTGCGACATCTTGTTGCGCAGGATCGCGATCCGCGTCTCCAGGTCGGGCCCGTGCAGTTCCGTGACGAGCCCCCACTCGAAGCGGGAGACCAGCCGCTGTTCCAGCCCGACGATTTCGTTCGCGGGCCGGTCGCTCGTCATCACGATCTGCTTGTGCGCATCGAACAGCACGTTGAACGTGTGGAAGAATTCTTCCTGCAACCGTTCCTTGCCGGCCAGGAAGTGGATATCGTCGATGAGCAGCACGTGCGTGGTGCGGTACTTCTTCCGGAACTGAACGAGGCTGCGGTTCTGCAGCGCCTCGATGTACTCGTTGGTGAACGCTTCGCAGGAGAGATAGCAGACGTTCGATTTGGAGTGCGACAACACATGGTGCCCGATCGCCTGCATCAGATGCGTCTTGCCCAGGCCGACCCCGCCGTAGATGAACAGCGGGTTGTACGCGCGCGCGGGCGCCTGCGCCACCGCCAGGGAGGCGGCATGCGCGAAACTGTTCGACGGGCCCACCACGAAGTTCTCGAACGTGAACTTTGGATTCAACGGCAATTCCGACTTCGGCCGGCGCAGGAACCGGTCGCGCAGCGAACTCTTCGGCGGCGTCTCTTCCGCGGGCTGGACTGGCGTGTGGGTGACCACGAACTCGATCCGCAGTTTCGCGCCGCAGACCGAGCTGACCGCGTTCTCGATCAGCGGAAGGTAATTCTCCTCGAGCCAGGTCTGATAGAAGTCGTTGTCGACGCTCAGGGTCAGGGCGCTGTCCGAGAGTTCTTTTGCTTTAATGACCGCAATCCAACGCGAGTACACGTCGGGATGCAGGAGTTCCTGCAGATGTTTGCACGCTTTGCTCCAGAGGGCATCGGCGTTCATTAAGTGGATGACTCCTTAATGAAAAAGGTGTTGGTAGTCGAAAGGGCAACAGTCACTTTATCGGTGCCCAAAGTCTTTGTCAATGCAATCGGCGCATTTTTGAAAAACTTTTTTCCTGCGTTCGTTCACAGGCGAATCGATGCGGAATCCGACCGCGCGGCGGCATTTTTTTCCGCTGATTTTCGCGGCGAGAAAGAAGGGTGTCGCGCGCATGCGGCGCGAGCGGCGCAGGCGGATGCGCGACCCGCGCGCGCGTTTCAATCAACAGGTTATCCACACATGTTATCAACAGGTTTTCATCACGCGCGGCGGCGCGCGGCGGCGCGCGGCGCGAACGCACGGAACGCGCGGCGGCGCGGCGCTTCCGCCGGTGCGCGTGCTCCGCGCCGACGGCGGGCGACCGGCGCGGCGGCAGTTATCGAACTTGTGAACAGGCTTCGGGCCGGAATAGAACTGACAACCGCGTGCATTCTGCTATGCTGGCCGTCACACGCGCGGGAAGGAGGTCGGACATGAAGCGGAGTAAGGGCGCGATTCTGCTTTTCGGCTCGTCCGACGACTGCGTGGATATCCCGTACCTGACGGGCTTGACGGTGACCGACCCGGTGATCCTGCTGGTGAAGGGGCGCGAGCGTTTTCTGGTGGTGCCGCCGTTGGAGCAGGGGCGCGCGCAACGCGTGGCGGCGGGCGCGCGGGTGATGACGCCGCAGGATCTGAACCTGCGCGGCACGAACCGCAGGCGGCTCTCCGGCTGGGCGGTCGGGCTGCTGCGCGCGGTGCGGGTCCGGCGCGTATGGGTGGAGCCGCGCTTTCCGGTCGGCGTGGCGCGCCGGCTCGAACGCGCGGGCGTGACGGTGCACGTCTCCGACGAGCCGCTGTTCCCGGAGCGGGAAGTCAAGACGGCCGAGGAGATCGCGCGAATCAAGGAGGCGCAGCAGGCGGCCGTGATCGCGATGCGCGCGGCGGTCGGCATGATCGGCGCCGCGCAGCCGGACGCCGGCGGCGGCCTGCGCCTGGAGCGCAGGCCGCTCACCGCGCAGGACGTGCGGCGCGCGATCCACCGCGCACTGCTCGATCAGAACTGCGCCGGGCGCGACACGATTGTGGCCGGCGGCCGCCAGGCGGCGGACCCGCACGAGACGGGCAGCGGCGTGTTGCGCGCGAACGAAGCGATCGTGATCGATATCTTCCCGCGCCACATCGGGCACGGCTACTGGGGCGACCTCACGCGCACCGTCGTGAAAGGCGAGCCCGCGCCCGCGCTGCGCAGGATGTATGCCGCCGTCCGCGCCGCGCAGCAGGCGGCGCTCGCCCGGATCAGGCCGGGCGTCAAGACCGCCAGCGTGCATCGCTGCGCCGTGGAGGAATTCCGGAAGCGCGGGTTCAAGACCGAGGTGAGCGACGGCCGGCCCGCCGGCTTCATCCACAGCACCGGGCACGGCGTCGGACTCGCCATCCACGAAGGGCCGGGCGTCGGGCCCGGGCCCGGCCGCCTGCGAAGCGGGCACGTGATCACCGTCGAGCCGGGCCTGTACTACCCCGAGATCGGCGGCATCCGCATCGAAGACACCGTCGTCGTCACACCACGCGGCTGGCGCTACCTCGCCCCGTGCGAAAAGAAGTTCGAGCTCTGAACGAGGCGAACGCCACGCCGGACTCAACGGTTGAGCTTCCGCCGGGCTCTGCGCCCGCGCTTGCCGAGCAGACCGAGATGCCGACGGAGCAGCGTACGCGTGGCTCTCGCTGCGGCAAGAGACCGCTCGGCATCCCGTCGATTCGAATCCAGACCAGGATACCGTATCTCGACGGCGAAGCTGGTCAGCTACGCGAACTCCTGGCTGCGCGGTGCTACGGCGGGCGCGGCCCGCAGGCGCGCGGCAACGGCCCCGCATGTTGCGTATATATCGTATGCTTGAAGGGCGAGGCTGGGCCGAGCCGCCCGAAAACCCGCGGCCCTCACCTGGAGGGCGAGCGTCTCGCGAGCCGTCTTTCTCGACAGGCGCAACGGCGCTTCCGGCGTTTGCGTACCGAGAATCCGAAATGGCCGATGTAGCGGCCCAGTTCGAAATAGTGGCCGTGCGCGAAGGCGAGCAGGCCCGCCCGCCGAATGTCGAGCGCGCCGGCGCCATCCACGAGCGCCGCGCTGACCTGAACGGCGACAATCTCGGCGAGGAACAAGGTGTGCGAGCCGAGCGGGAGAGTCTTCCGGACACGACACTCGATGTTGACCGGGCATTCCAGGACGATCGGGCAGGAAACCTTCAAGCCTGCGGCCGGCGTGAGCCCGGTGCCCGCGAACTTGTCGACATCGCGTCCCGACACCACCCCGCACCAGTCCGTCTGCTTGGCCAGGTCGGCGGACGGCACGTTCACGGCGAATTCGCCGGCCGCCTTGATGAGGGCGTGCGAATGGCGCTCGGGGCGGACGGCAATGGACAGCATCGGCGGGTCCGAGCAGATTGTACCGACCCACGCGAGCGTGATGAGATTCGCGCGCTGTCCGCGCGTCCCGCCGCAGCTCGCCAGCACCACCGGCAGCGGCATGAGCAGGTTGCCCGGCTTCCAGGCCGTCTTGGCCGCGCTCGACCGCCGCGCGCCGCGTTCGCGCCCGCGCTTGCCCACACCCGCCGTCTGTACGCTCATCGGCGTAGCTCCCCCTGTCGTGCGCCAGCCGAGGCTTGGATCGCCGTCTCATGAATACACCCGGACTGAGCAAGGTCCGGCCCCAATTCCTCCGCGCCGGGTCCACGCCTACCGGACGACCACGAGCTCCGCCGCATCGGTGATTGCCTGGCGCCAATTCAGCGAAGGGAAATTCACCGACACCGTGCGTGCGAGGTTGCCCGCTTCGACGGAAGAGCGGCGCAGCGTCTCTCTCTCCTGGTCCAGCTGCTTGCAGTTCTGCTCGTGAATTCTGTACGCCTGCGCCAGCGACTGTTGCTTGCCATTCTCGAACGCGATCCGCGCCCGCTCATAGGCGCGCTCATAGGCGTCGCTCTCGCCGGTGTCCCGGAGAAAGTGGGCGGGTGGATTGAAAGACCTGGCGTTGACCTGGTTGATGCGGGTGCTGTGCGCGCGCTCCAGTTCGGTTCTGCGGGTCTCTATCCTCTCCATCTGGCTACAGAAGGATTCGCCGAGCGACCGCAGACAGGCCGTCACAAGATCGGCAATTTTCGCCTCTTCGTCCGCAAAGCCCTCCGGGATCCGAATAGTCGTGGCGCAGCGCAAGGCCATCTCGTAGCGGCCGTTTGCGCTGAGCGCATGCATCTCCCGGAGGACAGCACGCGTGGCATCCGGCAGCATGCGCGGCAACTCCGCCCCGGGTTCGTACCACCTGTTCTCGATCTTCACGTACCCCGCCTGCACTTTCTCCAACTCCTTCGTCCAGTCGGTCTTCAACGCCTCGACTTCCGGTGTGAACCTGGAATCAGGGTACTTGGCCGCAAACTTGTCGAAGACGAGTTCAATGATCTTGGCGTAGTAGCACTCGTTGAACGAATCGGACCCGAGCTGGGCCTTGCGCGCGAGGTGCCAGGCCGACTCGTCCATGGGTTCGTCTTCGATCTTCTTGACCCGCGTCTTCTTGATAACCCGTGCGGAGACGATCGTCCGGGAAGCGTTCAAGGCGTCGATCTCATAACCGTCACCCGCGTCCCGTACCGCTTTTGCATCGATCTGTTCGCCGGTTGTCAACGTCACGCGGCGTGCGGAGGGCTTGAGTTGGTCGAGAGGGAAGTGCGCCAGAATCGCACTCTCCGCCTTCTGCAACAGGGCCTCGCGTTGTTCCGGTGTCAGCGGTTTGGGCGCTTGGATTTCAGGCGGCTTGGCGACCGGCTCGACCGCCGGCGCACTGACCGGGGCCGGCGCACTGACCGGGGCCGGCGCCTCGACCGGCTTGGGCGCAGGTTCCGGCGCCCGTGGCTCCGCGGCCGGGGGGGGCGGAGCCGGCTTGACGGCCGGCGCGCTGTCTTGGTCCCGCCGGTAATACAGGTCGAAGCATTCCTTCACATGCCTGAATGCGACCAGTAGAATCACGCACACGAGAATCGCGCCGGCACATTTCAGAGCGATTCCGAGCACATACCCGCGCCAGGCCACCGTCTCGCCCGAGTCGCGCCTTGTCCAGCCGCAATGCTTGCACGCATAGGCGTCGGAGACAATGTCCTTCCCGCATGCCGGGCATTTCATGGACCAGGTGGCTCGCGAGTCTTCGAGAACCTCCTCCATGTTGATTGGTGGCCCAGTCCCAACGTTCGGGCCTTCGCCAAGCGCTGCCGCAGGGGCCTGCGGTGCACCTTCTCCGGCCGCCGGGTTCGGAATGAGGATGGACGCCTTGCACTCGGGGCAAGGCACGCTGCGGCCGGCTCCGCGTTCGTCCACGATCAGGTTGTGCCCGCACTTCGGACAATCGAACTGAATGTCGCTCATCAGTCTTCCTCCTGTTCGGCAGACGGCCGCGGCCCCGCCGAGGTTTCCGGCGACGGTTGCACGAAGAAGTTCGCGAAGCGATGGAAGGGCTGGAAACAGCAGGATTCTACGGCAAGCAGCGCCAGGGGTAGCAGGTACATGCGGGCAAGTTACCATGGCGCCCGGAATTCTTCAAGCAGAAGAGTCCGGGGAAAAGCGGAGCAACGCGTGTCACGAAGCCGGCGCAGCGGCCCGAAGCTGGTGAAGCGGAACCGTGCATGGCAGGCGACCCGAGATGGGCGGTTCGAAAGAGGACGCGTCGCCACCCCGCTTGCCCGTGCAGTGGCATAGGCCTGTGGAGCAGAAAGCGACCCCGCGAACGGACCTGTCCTGTGACGACGGGGCCCGGGCAGAAGCCGTACGTTTGTTCGCCACAATAATCGCACGCCCCCTTGCGTTAGCCTGGATGGGTGAGCGCGGGGCGGGGAAAGGAGGGCGCGATGTCAAGCGGGCGAACGTTCGGCATTCTGGTGACGATGCTCGCGCTGAGCTGCCTGCTTCTGAGCTGGTCGTTCTTCGCAGGCGGCCGTCCGCGCGGCATGCAGGTGGCACAGAGCATGCAGACGTGGCGGGTTCTCGAGTAAGTTGGGCAGGGAAACCTGACTGCAGGAGTGGGCGAACAGAGGAGGCGGGGAGAGGAGGAGCGGGATGAAGAGGTACGGGATCGGGATCGTAATCGTGGCGGCGGCAGGGCTGGCGGCGGCCGCGGCGCTGGCCGCGCCGCGCGGCGCGCAGGGCCGGGGCGAGGGCCGCGGCGGCATGCAGGGCCGGGGCAGGATGCAGGGTGGCCCGCAAGGCGCGGGGCCGGAACGGCTTCTGCAGGCGGCGCTGAACAACCCGGAGGTGGTCGAGCAGCTCGGTCTGAGCGAGGAGCAGGTGGCGGCGCTGCGCAAGGCGCTGCACGCGCACCAGCTTGCGATGATCGATGCGGAGGCCGAGCTGCACAAAGCGCAGTTGGAGCGGGCCTACCTGATGCGGCAGGAGACCGTGGACGAGGCGAAGCTGATGGCGGCGATCGAGAAGGCCGGCGCCAAACAGGTCGAACTGGAAAAGACGCGGGCCAGGATGCTGCTGACCGTGCGCAAGACGCTCACGAAAGAACAGCAGGAAAAGGCGCAGGAACTGCTGAGGGAACATATGCGCAAGCGTGCCGAGGCGCGCGAGGGCGAACAGCTCGGCGATCAGCCGGACCGGCCCGGCGGTCCGGGCGGCGAGGGCATGCAGGAGCAGCGCCAGCGGCGGATGGAACGCGTGCGGAAAATGCGCGGGCGCTTGGACGACGCCGGCGTGGAAGAGTAGACGAGCCGTCCCGGCTCGTCACCCTCCCGGCGGCACGGCGTGGCGCCGGGAGGGGCGCCGGGCCTTCGGCCCGGGGAAGCGGCGAGACGCCGCTTCTACTTTGGGCGTGGCGCCGGGAGGGGCGCCGGGCCTTCGGCCCGGGAAAGCGGCGAGACGCCGCTTCTACTTTGGGCGTGGCGCCGGGAGGGGCGCCGGGCCTTCGGCCCGGGAAGCGGCGAGACGCCGCTTCTACTTTTGGCGTGGCGCCGGGAGGGGCGCCGGGCCTTCGGCCCGGGGAAGCGGCGAGACGCCGC
>JAFGHX010000186.1 GCA_016929905.1 Kiritimatiellia bacterium | reverse complement strand
GGTATGCGCCGCCTCGCACGCCTTGCTCTGGCACCCATGGCGCTCGCACCATACGTTAGCGTATTTGCGCCGGGCAGTACTAAGGCAACGCGTCTATGCTTGGAGGGCGAGCGTCTCGCGAGCCGTCTTTTTCGACAGGCTCAACAAAGAAAGGGAGGTGCGGAATGGCGGGTGATCAGTTCTCGGAGGTCACAAGCAGGTCCTGGTTCAGCAGGCTGGGCGGCGCCATCAAGGGTATGATCGTGGGGGTGATCCTCTTCCTCGGCTCGTTTGTGCTGCTGTTCTGGAACGAGGGGCGCGCGGTCAAGACGTACAAGACGCTGAAGGAAGGGGCCGGGGCCGTCGTTTCGGTGGCCGCCGAGCGCGTGGACAGCGCGAACGAAGGCCGGCTCGTGCACGTCACGGGCCAGACCCAGACCGACGAGACGCTCGCGGATCCGATCTTCGGGGTGAGCGCCAATGCGCTGAAGCTGCGGCGCAAGGTCGAGATGTATCAATGGGAGCAGCAGGTCGAGTCCAAGACCCGCAAGAAGGTGGGCGGCGGCGAAGAAACCGTGGAAACCTACAAGTACGTGAAGACCTGGCATGAGGGGCTCATCGACTCGTCCGATTTCAAGCAGCCGTCGGGCCACGAGAACCCCGGCACGGCGGCCGTGGAATCGGAGACGTTCCGCGCGGAGCGTGTGACGCTCGGCGCGTTCGTCCTGTCGCGGGGGCTTCTGGGCAAGATCGGCAATTTCGAGACGCTGGTCGTGGACCCGCAAATCGAGTTGCCGGCCACGCTGCCGAACATCCAGCGCTACGGCAGCGGGTTCTACGTGGGGGGCAAACCGGCCCAGCCGGCGATCGGCGATCTGAAGGTGGCGTTCGAGGTCGTGAAGCCCGGCACGGTGAGCGTGGTATCGAAGCAGGCCGGCGATTCGTTCCAACCGTATGTGGCCAAGACCGGCAAGGAACTGGAACTGCTGCAGGTCGGCACGCATACGGCCGAGGCCATGTTCGAAACGGCGGTGAAGCGCAATCAGACGCTGACCTGGGTCCTGCGATTGGTCGGGTTCATCGTCATGATGGCCGGGTTCGGCGCGTTCTTCAAGCCGCTCTCCGTTGTCGCCGACGTCCTGCCGGTCCTGGGCACGATCGTGGAGAAAGGCATCGGCCTGGTCGCTTTCATCGTTTGCGCGAGCCTTACGCTTGTGACGATCGGGATCGCGTGGCTCGTGTTCCGGCCGCTGATCGGCATCATCCTGCTGGTCGTGGCCGCCGGTCTCCTGGTGCCGCTCAAGGTGCTGCGGAAACGGTGAGCGCGGCCGGCGCGGGCGTGCGGGCGAGGTGCGCGTCGAACCACGCGAGCGCTTCGCGCTGCACGTCCGCGTCGTAGCAGTGCGGTTTCGGCGGGTTGTGGAACTTGAACTGAGCCGGGCAGCCGGCCCAGTCGAACGCCGCCCGGATCTGGCGGGCGGCTTCCCGATACCCGAGCGGCGGGACGAGCACGTCGTTCTGGCCGAGCACCACCATGCACGCCTTCGGCGCGGCCATCGCGATCAGGTCCGGTACGTCCATCCGGTTCCAGACGCCGGGCAACAGGCAGAAGGTGCCGATCGCGCCGGCGATATTGTAGGCCTGCTGCGCGTCGCCGGTCGTCATCCAGCCGACGGAGACCGCCGCCTTGATGCGCGGCTCGAGCGCGGCCATGATGTTCGTGCGCCAGCCGCCGCCCGAGAGCCCCGTGCAGCCGATCCGCGCGCCGTCCACCTCGGGCCGTGACAGCAAATAGTCCATACATCGGCTGTCGTCCCAGTAATTCACGCCCATCCACGTGGTGCCCGCCCAGTTGAGCTGCCGCACGCCCAGATAGAGCAGGTCTCTGAGCCTGTCCTGGGTCGCCCAGATCTGTTGCGTGCTCATCGCGTTCGGCTCGTAGTCGGTGGGCAGCCCGCCGACCCCGCGCGGGGTCCGGTTCCCGAAATGGTAGGCGTCAATGACGATCACGGCGTACCCGTGCGAGGCGTACCAGTCCGCCAGCGGCCGCCCGCTGGTGTAGCCCGCGCGGTGCTCCACGATCGCCGGATGGCACGGCTCCCCCACGACCCGGTCCGCCCCGAACAGCATCGGCCCGCCCCACTCGTGGAACACGACGAGCGCCGGCGCCGGCAACGGCACGTGCTTCGGCGTGAAGAAGTAGCCCGGTACCCGGAACCAGGGCGTCGTGTTGAACATGATGCGTTCGACGATGAACGCGTCGCGCTCGCGCCGCTCAAGCGTCTCCGCCTGCAGATCGAGCGGGCCCGGCTCGTAGTGCAGCCCGTCCAGCAGACACGCCCGCGCCTGCTCGGCCCACTCTTCGAACGTGCCGTCGGGATGCGCCGCCCGCCAGCGTTCCGCGTTCAAGTCCAGCGGGCGATGCGCGCGCATCCGTTCGATCAACGGCTGCAACGAGCCGTACAAGTTCCTCGGTTCCCGGCCCAGATCCATGGCGTCGTCTCCTTCGCTGCTGCACGCGCAGTGACGTAATCCGTGTTGATGCGTCCGCCCCAACGGGGCCCGCCCGTTCGCGCAGCGGAGCACTAAGCGACAATCTCCCGCAGCTCCTCATCGCGCTCGGCCTGGATCATGCTGTCCAGCACCCGCGCCGTCTCGCGGCACATTCCGAATGCGGCTTCCTCGGTCACGTCCGGGTCCAGCACACGGCGCATGGAGCGGTTCAGCACCCGCAGGACCGGGGCGCCGAACCGGTACTCCTCCCCTACCCCGATGTTCATCTCGGCCAACATCCGCTTGTACTCGGCTCCGTGCCGGCGGACGAATTCGCCTGCCGCATTGGCGCGCGCCGGGAAGGCGAGGCCTTGGCTCACAAGCTCCCGCTGCGCGGAATCCGACACGCACGCCTTGATGAAGGCCCACGCCTCATCTTTCCGGGTCGAGCCGGCGCCTATGTGGAGCCCCTCGGAATGCATGCCGCCCGCCCGAACCTTGTGCTCGGGCAACGGCATCCATCCCCATTCGAACGGCGCTTCGCGCGCGAGCCGCCCGATCAGCGCGCTGCTCCAGAGCACCATGGCCGAGCGGCCGCTCAAGAAACGCTCGGCATACTGGCGGCCCTCCACCAGGTCGCCGCCCGACAAGCGGCGAAGCTCTCGGAGGTAGGCTACGGCTTCAAGCGCCTCCGGGGCCGCCAGCTTGCACTGCCCGCCGGGCGAAAAGATGTGGGCTTCGTTCTGGGCCAGGAACGGCGCGTAGTAGCAGAACGGCTTGTGGAAGGGGATCACCCCCGCGTTCTCGGTGTCGCACAAGGGACGCAGCTTGTGAACGGCCTCCTTGAACTCGCCCCAATTCCACCGGTCGGCAGGCGGCTGCACGCGCGCCTTCTCGAACAACTCGCGATTGTAGAAAATCAATACCGGCGAGCCGTAGACCAGAAGCGCATACGTGCGCCCCTCCACACCGTACCGCTCCCGGGCACGCGGAATCCAGGCGCCGGCCCCGGCCAAAGGGTCGTCGCCCAACCACGGATCCAACGGTACGGGGCTGTTCGCCATCTGAGTGTCGGGCACCGCACTGCAGATGACGTCTGCCGTCTCCCTGTCGTCGATCAACACGGCGCGATCCGGCCGCTTGGCGACGACCGCTTCGAGGTACGGCCGAACCGGCGACGGCCAATACACATAAACACGGAGTTGCTTTGCCCCATAGGCGCCGGATACGAACGTGCCGCTGCCGTGCACGGTCTTCAGATAGCCGGCCTGCGCCAGCCGAATCAACGCCTTCTGCGCCGTGCTGCGCTTCAGACCGTATTGGCCGCAGATCGCCGAAAGCGAAAGCACCATCTCGCCCGGCTTGAGCTCGCCACGCTCGATGCTGCTCCTGATTGCCCTCTCGAACGCCTCCGTCGGCCGTCGCCTCCGCATCGATCTGCCCGCCAAGTCCCCCATTTCCCGCCTCCGTTATCTATCCCTATGTGTACTTAACTGATCCCAAGTGTATCTTGCCTTCTTCATCATGTCAAGATCTCAAGCCAGGAGCACGCGAGAACCGGGGCATCGCGCCGTTCGACGATCTGTTGGCGCCGGGCAGTCTGGCCGGGCTCCGGCCGGAGTGCCTGGCCGTATGCCGTTGTGAGGGGCGGCCGTATGCGTTTCCCCTGACGGTCACGTACGCCTATCTCTAATCTTTCGCCTTAATCTCTGCTCGCGCCGCGAATCAATGCTCCTCACCCGTGGGACAGACCTTCGGGAGCATGCCCTCTCATCCGTCAGAACGGGGCCGGTGAGGAGCTTCGAGACAGGCGTCCGCGGCTGGCTCGAAGTCTCCTCGATCAATTTGTTGGCGGCCGATACGGCGTGCGGCCGTCCCCGATCCTAATCTCACTCGTCATCTCGAATCCCGGCGGAGCCCGGCGTTGGTTGAGTCCCCGCTCCGCGATTGATCGGCGATTACGAGTGGGATTATGATCTGCGAATTCTTCCGTCCGTGCTCCGCCAACCTGCTGTATTCCGCCAATCGGAGAGTCGAGTACTACTGTTCGGAGCGCAGAGAAGACGGGGATGATTTCGTGGGCAGAATCGAATGATATCCCCATGGAGGGCTGCCTGTCCGCCTGTGGCGGAAGGCAGCCCTCCATCAGAAGGAACACCAAACGTTCCGCCAGGATTGACAACGGACTCCGAACCCAGCGCTGGAGGCTAGCGTCGCTATCGCGCCGCAGCCTCAGCGCCCGCGTCGAGCCTGTCGAAAGAGCCGGCTCGCGAGACGCTCGCCCTCCAGCCGGAGCATTGGAACCGCGTACCGGCCACGACCCGCGCAAGCGGCGCTCACCCCACTCCCGATCCGACGAGTTCCGCCTTGCTCCGCGTCGTCTGCAGCTCGTTCTCGGGGATACGTTTCTCGAGATAGCTGACGGACAGCTCGATGACCTCCCTCGCCTCGCCGGGCGTCAGCGTGCCGATCGTCACCATGTCCTGCTCGCGAATCGTGTTCCAGACAAACGCCAGCCCCGTCGCCGGCAACAAGCGGCCGGCGCCCAGCGGCTTGATGGTCATCACCGGCTTCTTCGCCCGGCTGATCACGCGCATCGCCCAGTCCACTTCCAGCGACATCATGAACCCCGCCGCATTGAAGATCTGAATGTACGTCTCGACATCCGCCCCGGTCTCGTCCGCAATCGAAACCGTCTCCGGCATATGCGTCGACAAACCCGGAATCATGCCCCGCTCCCGGATCAGCGCCGTGTACCGGGCGAGGTCCCGGATCGTCCGATGCATCCGGTCGCACAGCCGATCCGTCACGCCGGAATGCGGAAGGCAGAACGTCGCGCCCAGCTCTCTGCATCGATCAAACACCCGTTCCGGCTCCCCTTCCTCCGGCCCGCCGGGCAGAATGTTGAAACCGGGCGTCAGAATCCGGATCAGCCCCTTCCCCGTCCGGTCCTCCGCCTCCCGAATCGCGCCCTCGAGGAACGGGACCGGCATCCCCATGATCGCGTCAACCCCGTGTTCCAGGAACACGGCCAGGATCGCCGCCACATTCTCGTGCGTCTGATACCCCTTGATGAACTCCGTCTTGGCCGCACTCGTGTGCGAATAGCCCAGAAACCAGTTCGTCCCGATGATCATCCGCGAAAGCGAAACGCCGCCTACCGTCGTGCGCGGAAACGCCGTCATGGTATCCCTCCCCAAAAACGCCTCAACCCAACGCCGGCATTCGCCGGCCCGTGCGGCCCACCCGCCAAAACGTAGCCGCGCCACCCGGCCGCCGTCCATTCCAAATTCCGGTCTATTATTCCACTTTCCGGCTTTTAAGGTTTCTGGTATACTCAATAAATAATGGAATTTACAGAGTTATCAGGAAGAGATAGAATCCATTTTCCGGTTCAATGAGCGAACCCTTGACAGCGGAACGGATCGAACAGTTCTTCAGCTCGCGAGCCTTCACCTTTCTCGCCGGCTGGGTCAACGAGCTCGCGCAGCCGTACTGCCGGTTTCATCGGCACGAGGGCTTTGAGGTCGTGTACCACGAGCGGGGCGGCGGGCTGACCTGCACGGCGGACGGCGGCTCGGTTCGGTTCGAGGAGCACGACGTGGTGATCTACCCGCCGGGGCTGGCGCACGACCAGCGCCAGGATATTGACTCGGGAATCGACATCTGTGTGGGCATCGGGCTAAGCGGCCCGACACCCGGCTGGCTGGAGCGGACGATCCATATTCCGTCGGTCGGCGACCCCCATCTCCTGGCCAGGCTCCGGGCGTTGACGCGGGGCCGCACGGTGCATTCGAAACTCGAGCGTATCGAACTCGGCTACCAGGCGGCGGGGTTCCTGTGCGGGTTGCTGCGGCTGGCGCTGGAGCGCGCGCACACATCGGCCACAGGCCAGGAGGCCAGCCGCTACGCGCAGCGGGCCCGCGAGTTCATCCGGCAGAACTACATGTCGGTCCAATCGGTCGAGGAGGCCGCCCGTCACGTCGGAATCAGCCCGGACTACCTCCGGCACGTGTTCCGGCGCACGTACGGCGTCGGGATCAAGCAGTGGTTGGACGAGATTCGCCTCGCCCGGGCGGGGACCCTTCTGCGCAACTCGAATCTCCCGCTGAAGAGCATCGCGCGGCAATGTGGCTACGGCAACGCGCGCTACTTCTGCACACGCTTCAAACGACTGAACGGCGCCACTCCGGGCGCCTTCCGGCGCGGCCGGTGAATCAATCGGGAACGACGAAGACGACTCCTCGGCCTTGCGCAGCTCCTCCTTGAGCGCCTCGTCGGCAGGCCCGTTCTTCCCCTCCGCACCCGCCGCTGTCGCCGCCAGAGCAAGCGCCGCGACGACGCCCAGAAACGCGCAAGCACTGACAGGGTTTCTCATGTGCACTCCTCCTTGGTCGGCATCCTACCGTTTGGCCGCAACGACGTGCAAGTCGTCCAGGAACGCCTCGACCTTCGCGGCACTGAGACTGTGGATCCAGACCTGAAGACAGGCGGTCTGCTCAGGCACGGTGAACGCGAAGGAGAACGGTTCCCATCTGCCGCTCGTCCCGCCCAGTTCGCCGAGCGGGGTCATCCGGCCGTCCGCGCCCGCATTCAGCGTCTTGCGTTCCCCATCCAGGTATTTGACGTACATAGCCAGGCCCTTCCCGGACACCGGGAAGACCTTCCCGCCGAACACGTAGTCCCGCGTTCCCGTCTCGACCGGCATGGGCGCCGAACTCACGTCCGAGCCGCGTTTGGCGTCCGCATCGGCAATCTTCAGGGCGTACTGCCCGCTCGCCGCCTGCTCGTCGGACCGGGTGCTGATGCCCTTGTCCCGAATGTGCCAGCCCCAACCCTCGAGTTCGAAATCGCCGTTGGCCAGCAGGTGGCCCGGCTTCTTCGGCGACGGGTCCGTGGGCTTGATCGTCACGCAAATGGACGCCTGCCTGACGGGCTGCGCCAGATCGATGCCCAGCCGCGTCGGCAGGCGCGCCCCGTGCATTTCCTCCTCGATCCGCTCCGCCTTGAGCGCGAAGTCGCCCGCGGGGCTTCGAATCTCGACCGTCACCGCGCCGTCCGAGTCGTAGACGAGCAGCTTGCCGGGGCCAAGCTCCTTGTGATAGCCGAGCGTGATGAGCGCCGTGCCGAACGGCTGCGGCGTGCTGAACTCCGCCGTGTCCGTCACCGAGAGCGAGCCGGCGCCCTGCCGCGAGTACTCGAAGCGCCGCTCCAGTTTCGTGCATTCCGGCACGTCATAGGCGGAGCGCAGATCGAGCGCGAAGACGTCGCGTTCGTCGGAAAAATCGGCGGCCAGTACAACGCCTCGCGCGCTGCTGCCCTTGCGCTGGAGCCGGCCGGCGACGACGGGCACCGGGTGGCCGTAGGAGCTGAGCAGCCTGCTCTCGTAGCGGCGGCTGCTGAACGTGCGGCTGGTGTACACTTCCGAACCGGGATCGAGCAGGACGGGGCTCGCCCCCACCACGACGACGTAGGAGCCCACGTCGTTGTGGTTGTGGTGTTCGCCGTTGTGCCCGCCCTTGAGCGCAACCCCCATGCGGCACGCACCGCCCGCCGCCGGCCGCCCGATCAGGATGCCGGCATCCGCAAACCAGCTCCGAATGCCCGCTTCCGGCAGCGGCTGCCCGCCGGGCGGCGCGAGCGAGGCGGAGTTCGGGAACGCGTTGAGCAGCGCTTCGGACAACGCACCGCCGGTCGAGACGCGGCCGGCAGAACTGTTGTCGTCGACCCCGAACCGCCGATTCACGAACCACATGATGCGCCGGCTCGGCCTGGCTTTCACGCCGCAGTCGGCGAAGGCCGGGCAGACGCCGTCGATGATCTCGATCTTCGCGCCGAACGTGGCCGGGGCCCTGGCCTCCGGCCAGGCCAGCATATCGATCCGGCCCGCGGTCGCCTGGTGGATCGTCTCGGCCAGCAGCACGTAGTGCCCGAACCCGTAGTTCCAATAGCCAACGCCTTCCGAGCAGTACCCGTCGGCGGTGAACCCCTTCAGGAAATACGTGGAGTAATGTTCCGCCGCCGCGACGAACAGCGCGCGATCCTCGCGCGAATCGAGCATCGCGAGCGCCGTGCCGATCACGCCCGACATACAGACGGCGTTCCAGTTGTTGCGGCCCCGTATCCACCAGTTCCGGGCCCGCTTGCCCGTGACCATGTCGCGGAACGGGTCGAGAATGCGCTGGTTCAACGTCTCGCGAAGCCGCTGCCGCGTTTCCTCGCCAAGCCGCGTGCCGAGCAGGTAATGAACGGACGCCAGGTTCCAGCCCATGGCCGAGGAGCTCAGATCGATGCTGATCGATTCGCCGTTGAAATTCTTCAGCCCGCCGTCGTGCGGGGGCATGACCCACGTCTTCTCGCCGCAGATCACGCCGAGCACCTTCTCCAGCTGCGGGATGAACCGGCCCTTGTCCTCGACGCATTCGGCCAGAGCGAGCGTCTTGAGGCAACTCGTTCTGCGCCAGCTCCCCCGCATGTAGGCGCCGCGCCGGCCCGTGCGGGAGTAGGCCAGATAGTCTTCGTCTTTCGGCTCGGGAATCGGCCGGTCCAGCAGTTTCTCCGCCTGACCGACGAATTTGCGGAAGCCCGCGTCTTCGGCCAGTTTCGCCCAAGCCGCGCGGTCGGTGACCGGGCGGCCGACGCCGGTCGGCCGGGCGGGCAGCATCGCGGCGATCGCCGTGATGCGCGCCGGGTCCAATGCGTCCTCGCCCAGCTCCGCCGCCCACGCGCCGCGCGCGAAGGCAAAGACCGCCGGCAACACCCACGCATTCCGCGCATTGCGCATCTTGCACCTCCCGTTGTTGGTCAGCCGAGGGCCTTCCGCCCGAACGGCTCGCGAGGACCCGCCTCCGCCCTGCATTCGGCGGGCAGGCGCTCGCCTCCACCTGGGACCGTACGTATCGACTGGAGGGCGAGGCTGCGCCGAGCCGCCGTCGCGGCACAGCCTCGCCTCGCGAGCCGGCGGAGCTGCCCTGCGGCTACTCACCCCCGAACCGCACCGACAGCCGCACGTTCTTCACGTCCGTCAAACGGATCGCCAGCTTGCGCACCCCTTTGTTCGCCTTCTGGATGTCGGGGTTCGGCGAGCCCGGCAACGCAACGGCGTCCATCACCTGGAATGTCGCATCCGGCGGCGTCGCCAGGCGGGCCGTCAGTTCCTTGTCCTTCTGCCTCAGAGTCGCCGTCCGCTGGTCGGCGCTCAGTTCGATCTGCGCCTGAGTGTGCATGAACCACCAGATCTGGGCCGGCGCACGCGCGACGATCTCGTCGCTCACCACAACCTGTTTGCGCGCGAGCATCTCGAATGTCCGGTGCACCTTCTGCGCCTGGTTGCTGTAGGCCTGGGTCAGGTCCACGACCGCCACCGCGCGGGCCGGGCTCGACTCGAATTGCACGATCGGCGCCACCGCGCCCGGCGCCTGGTCCGGCCCCGCCCGCGGATCGATCACCAGCGTGTTGTGCCCCTCGGCCCGAATCCGGTAGAACTCCCAGCGCTTGAAGCTGTGCTGGTGCGAGAGATAGGTTTGGCGCTCGGAACCGAGATCCAGCGCCCAGCGCTGCCCGAACGCGTCGAGAATGAACGTGCCCAGATCCAGGTGCCGATGCCCGCCCAGGTCCCGGTTGTCGCCCGCCTGAATGCCGAGGATCCACGCGTCCGGGTCCGTCCACGAACTGCGCATCGACGCGCACTCGGCGCGCCGGAAATGCTTGTCCGGCGCCAGCGTCGCGGGGTCGAACGCCTTGCCGCTGTCGTCGAACCAGAGGATGTCGAGCACCTCCCCGCGCGCGCGCGGCCCGCTCAGATACGTGCTGCGATACCACGCGTACTGCGGGCGGCCGAACCGGCGCGCGAGCCAGAAATGCTGCGGATGCGCCGTGCGCGTGCGCCCGCAATCGGCGAAGTTGAACCCCTGATACCCCGCGCCCGCCATATAGAGCGGATGGTCGCCCGTGCGGTCGAACCCCTCGATCCGAGACAGGCCGAAATCCGTGCCGAGCGCCGATTCGAGCGAGGCCAGGAACAAGAGGTTGTAGCTCGTCCCGTAGCTCCAGTAGCCCACCCCTTCGGTGCCCGCGCCGTCCGGCGCATAGTGCCGCATCGGGATCTGAATGCCCTCGCACGCATGGCGCAGAATCTCCGCGGCCAGCGCCGGCTCTTCGTCCGCAATCGCCAATGCGCCCGTCCCGATCCCGCCGTTGCAGACTTGGTTCCAGTTGTTCCAGCCGCGCGCCCACCAGGCTTTCCGGCCACCCTCGCCCCGGTAGCCCGCCAGTGCGGGCGTGAGCCCCAGCCGGATCATGGCCTCGCGAATCGCGCGGCGCCGCTCCGGGCTCCAGGCGTCGTACAGCCAGTCGTAGGCGATCGCGAACGCATGCGTCATCTCGGCCGTGTCCAGAAAGTGGCGTGGGTTCCAGTCCTGAAACGCCGCGGCACCCTCGAGTTCCGTCCATAGGCGTTCCAGGTACCGCGCGTCCCGCTCCACAACATAGGCGAACGCCAGCTCGTACACGCGCGCCTTCACCCGCCGGCTCACGTTGAGCAGCCGCTTGCCGTCCGGTATCTGATAGGTCGACGCCGGCCGCGTCAGGGTCCCGTCCGCGCCCCGCTTCACCCGCGCGTACCAGCCGGCCGCCGCCTCGTGGTTGCGGATAAGCGCTTTCGCCGCGGCGAAGTTGTCGCGCACCAGCAGACGCGGGTGCCCGGGCGTGAGGGTCGCCAGGATATTCGCCGGCAGCGTCACCGGCGAGGCGGCGGCGTCGCCGTCCGCCGCCGCCCAACAGGCAGTCGCCAGCACGGCCGAAACGCTCAGGAACTTGCCGATCGGCGCCCGGAAATGTCCATGCACAGCAACCCTCCTTGGGATTGACGATTGACGATTGACGATTGGCGATTGCCTGCACGCTACCTCAGCAGGGAGGCGTCAGAAGTCCCGACCGGACCCAATGCGGGCTTCGCCCGCAACCCAGAAGTCAGAGGTCGGAGATCAGAGGTCAGCGGCTTTTCAGCCGGCATCGCGTTCTGCCTGACCTCTGCCTTCTGCCCTCTGACCTCTCGGCACCCGAGAATCTCTTGCTTTTCGTTGCAGTTCTCGACAACGAAGCCACTAATGAGGAAACGCGCGGATAAACAGGTATAGCGGAAAACGCAACGTTCGGTTTAACCTGCTTTCCTCTTAACACCGGGCGCGCGCCCTGTCAAGCCCCGCGCCCGCCTTTCCCGGCCCGGCGCGGCCGAGGACGACCGCGCTACTCTCGCCAACCACCCAAGTCTTTGGCGGGGGGGGCATGTCCGGCTCGCACCCGCGTATCTGGGCGGTCATCGGCCTACGGACTCCTCGTCTTGCCCGCAACACGATGACTCATGACGCGTGGCATTCGATCCCGTTCGATCGCCCGGCCAATGCCTGCTCTGGCGACGCATAGAGCCAGCTTAGCGACGCATAGAGCAGATTAGCGACGAATTGAAGCGTTTTATCCTAACATTCGGCAGTTCAACTGCTCCGCAGTTGACGAGAACAGCCACAAAGCGCTGAACACCAGCCACTTGCGAGCATTCTCCGCAGGCATTCTGATCGCACCCATTGGGTGCAGATTAGGGCGAAAGATTAAGGCGAAAGATTAGGGCTGGGATCGCTCTTTCCTTAATCTTTTGCCCTAATCTTTCGCCTTAATCTCCCCGCATAGGCAATTCGACTG
>JAFGHX010000185.1 GCA_016929905.1 Kiritimatiellia bacterium | reverse complement strand
TGGGGGGAGAATTCCAGCGGATGAATGGACGGCAGCGGATGGGGGGAGAATTCCAGCGGATGAATGGACGTATTGTCTACTGATTTTATCCGTTGCCGTGCATCCATCGGTTGGAAATTGCCTGGGCTATCCGTTGCCATGCATCGACCGGTTGGAAGCGCCTCCGGGCTCCCGCCGCTGTCACGTTTCCATCAGTTGGAGGCCGTGGGTGGCGAGGATGTCGGTTGCGGCCTGTTTGGGGAGCGCGGCATTTCCGGAGAAGTCGGGCGGCGGCAGGCCGAGTGCCTCATACTTGGACTCGCCGAGCCGGTGGAATTCGAGGACGCGCACGGGCGGCGGG
Source organism: Kiritimatiellia bacterium (assembly GCA_016929905.1). Lineage (GTDB taxonomy): Bacteria > Verrucomicrobiota > Kiritimatiellia > JAFGHX01 > JAFGHX01 > JAFGHX01. The sequence goes on along the minus strand of JAFGHX010000185.1, from coordinate 9,152 downwards.
TTCTCGAGGCCTCGGAGGAAATCGGCCATTCGTTTCAATTCCTCTTCGTCCTGCACGCCCGGGATCAGCGGGATACTGATCCAGAGCCGGCCGGGCATGGCTCCGCTGAGCAGACGGATGGACTCGAGAATTCGGGTGTTGTCGGCTCCGGTCCATTGCCTGTGCTTGTCGGGGGTGACGAGTTTCAGATCGGCCAGTACGAGGTCGATGTGTGCGGGGACGTCCTCGATGACCGCGCGCGGCACTGAGCAGGCCGTATCGAGGGCCACGTGGACGCCCTGCGCGCGCAGCGCGTCGGCCACGGCGCGGGCGACGGGCCATTGGGCCAGCGGTTCACCGCCGCCGAGCGTGACGCCGCCCTGCTCGCGGTAGAACGGCTTGTCGCGCAGGGCGACCTGGCAAATCGCGTCGACCGTCATCTTGCGGCCTGCCATCTGCCGGGCTTCCGACGGGCAGACCTTGGCGCACAGGCCGCAGTTGCGGCACGTCTCGGGCCGGAACGCGCCTTCGGGCAGGTTGTCCGGGTCGAGTTCCGGGCAGGCGGGCAGGCACTTGCCGCAGCCGATACACCGCTGCGGATAGAGCATGAGTTGCGGCGTACGGCTGATCGACTCCGGGTTCTGGCACCATGCACAGTGCAGAGGGCAGCCCTTGAAGAACACAGTCGTGCGGATGCCCGGTCCGTCGTGGACGGAGAAGCGCTGGATATCGAAGACCACAGCCGTCGGTTCGCCTTCCTCGCGCTGCGCGTCATCGACGCTACGCGTGTCATGTGGCTTCGTCGTCATGGGCTTTCTGCGTTCGCTGTCTTTCATTCTCGCGAGCCCTCCAAGACGGACCGCAGGCCCTGCGCGCCGCGGCGCGAACGCGTTCGATAATCATCTCCTGCACGTCCCCGGCCAGGTTGACGAACTGAGCGCTGAGCCCGAAGACGCGCACAATCAGATGGCGGTACCGGTCCGGATTCGCCTGTGCGGCGCGGAGCTGCGTCTCGTCGAGGAAGTTGAGCGACAGCTCCATGCCGCCCGCGGCAAAGAACCCCGTGATCAGATCGGTCAGTCGCGCCAGGCCGTCCGGCCCGCTGACCGAGGACGGATCGAATTCCTGGACGTTGCTCACGCCGCCCGGGAACAGAGTGTAGTCGATGGCGGCGGCCGAACGCAACAGCGCCGTCACCGATCCCTGCGGCCCGGCGGGACTGGGTTGCAGGGAGGGAGCCAGCATGGTGCGGCTGCGGCGTCCGGCCGCTGTCGCGCCGGTTTTGGGTCCTGTGCCGCGCAGCAGGCCGGTGGACACGCCGAAGATCATTGGCCAGAACCGGCCGCCGTAGGCGGTGCGTTCGTGGCGGAAACAATCGGCATAATGCGCGGCCTCGGCGCGCGCGATCGCGTTGAGTTCCCCGTCGTCCTGCCCGAACCGGGGCAATCGATTCACGACGAACCGGCGCAGCGGCTCGGCCCCCTTCCAGTCGGCGCGCAGCGTCTTGCGCAGGGCCTGCAGCGACAATCGGCGCGTGTCGAAGACCAGCACCTTGACCGCATACAGCGCGTTGGTGATGTCCGCGATTCCGTTCAACGTGACGCCGACCGGATCGTACTTCGGCTGGCCCGCCGTCAGGTCGGTTGCGCGCTCGATGCCCCCGTGCGAGAGGACCGTCAGCCAGGGCCGCGGAAAGACCATCGATTCGATCCGTTCGTCCTCCCGGATAATTTCGCACGCCGTGCGGACGACCTGCCGCACGCGGCGGCGGTACTCCCGCATCAGATCCGAGAACCGCGTGAACGAAGCCGGCACGTCGGGCCAGACCGGGTCGCCGCTCAGCAGGCAGCGGCCGCGGTTGAGCACGAGCTCCAGCACCTTGGGCAGATTGAGCCCCATGCACATGGTACGGTGCGCCGTGCGGCCGGGGATCATGATCTCCACGCAGCCGAGCGGGGCGTAGTCGCGCGCGTCTTCGGGCGCCACGTCGTGCCGCGTCAGCGCTTCGATGGCCACCTCGTCGTTGTACAGGTTCGGCCGCCCGAAGCGGCGACGCAGGACCCGTGCGGCGGTCCGGACCAGCGGCGCGGGCGACTGCCGGTGCAGCCGCACGCAGATGTTCGTCACCCGTTCGGTCGCCTCCATCGCCTCCAGAAACATCACGCTCAACTCGTTCGTCGCGTCCGCCCCGCGCACGTCGACGCCGCCGACGGTCATGTTGATCGACGTCTGGACGCACCAGCACTTGATCAGGAAGTGGCAGACCAGGTCGAAGGCGTCGTCCGGCGTCAGGTCGCCCGCGCGGATATCCGCATAGTAGAAGGGGGCGAGGAGTTGGTCGATCCGCCCGTACGAGGCGGCGTCGCCCGGCGTGTCCAGTTGGTCGGCGAAGTTGCTGAACCGGACGAGCTGGAGCGCTTGCGCGAAGGTGCGCGGCGGCCCGATCGCGATCGTCTCGCAGTTGTACGCGACCTCCAGCAGGCGTGTGCGGAAGTCGCCGCACGCCGGATCCGCGGCTTTGGCCCGCGCGGTTCGCGCGCAGAGCTGGCCGTGCCGCGAGAGCCCTTCGAGGCAACGGTCCATGGCCGCGAGCTGCTGGAGCTGGGCGTCCGTTCCGCCCGCGTGCCGCCGCTCCGCGATCTGATCGCGCAGAGCCCCGATCCCGTTGCGCAGGAGAATGCCATGGTCCGGCAGCGTGTGGCCGCCCAGCCAGCCGTGGGGATTCGCCAGCGCGTACCTGCCGAGCCACGCCTCTCGTTGGCGGACCTCGTTGCTCAGACGGTTCCTGCCGCAGGCGCGCGTCCACCAGCTCAGCTCCGCACGAACGGCGGGCGGAACCAGCGCGCGCTCGTTGAACCCGCGGTGGTCGGGATAGAGCAGCGGCCGACGCCAGGCTTCCGCGTCACTCACCCCCGCGTGTGTTCGGAAACGGCGGTAGGCCGGCCCGATAATCCGTTCCTCGGGCAAGACGATGGGCGGAAGTTGCTCGAGCGTGCGCGCCAGAATCTCGGCACGCTTCCACACCACGGGCATCTCGCTGTGGTCGCGGTAGACCCGCGTGGCCACCAGTCCGCGCAGGTATGGATCCGCGTCGTCCTCGAAACACCGGGCCCGTTCGCACAAGCGGCGCGTGGGGACCGTCAGTTCCCGCGCGGCCGCCATTTGCTCCGCCGTCTGCGTCCCCGCCTCCCTCTTCATGCCGCTCTCCGATGACATTGCAATTTGTTGAGTCGGATGTAGAATAGTATGGCTCATGACTTAACTGCAATGTACTATATGTTGAATTGACATGGAGTAGTGTTGAAATGGACAACGTGCGCGAATTTCTGAAGTGGCCGGTTGAGACGGTGCCGGGCTGGGCGGCGGTATGGCCGACGGCGGTGGGTTATCACGACTGCCGGCTGAACCGGAACCTGACGGGGCCGGATTTTTACTGCCCGCATCTGATGGCGCGAGGTCGTGTTCGATTCGAGTACGGGGCGGGCACGGCGGCGGTTCTGGGCGCCGGCGAGATGTTCGCCTGTTTTCCCGGGATGCCGTTCGGCTTCGAGCAGCAGACGGGTGATGTGCTCTGCTACTGGGTGCGGGTGGCGGGGCACCTGGTGCGGGAGTTCGTTTGCGGTATGGGTTTCTCGGTTGAACGGCCCTATTTGCGGGCGAAGGATCCGCGCACCGTTGAGCGGTGTTTCGAGGGGTTGCTCGCCTTGGCGACGCACTACGACGCGGGCGCCGACATGGAGGCCGCGGCCGCTCTGCATCGGATGGCGGGCGCGGCGGGATACGTGCCCGGCCCCCCGCCCGAACACCGATCGCTGGCCGGGCGTGTGCGCGCGTTCATGGAGCAGGAATTGGATCGCGGTTTGAACATCGATCAGATCAGTCGTGCGTTCGGCGTATCGCGCTCGACGCTGTTCCTGCATGTCAAGCGTGAGTACCGGCGCAGCCCGATCCAGGTGTTGGCCGAGTTGCGAATGGCGCGTGCGCGGGCGCTGCTTGTCGAGACGGCGCTGCCGGTATCGGAGGTGGCGCGGATGTGCGGCTACGCGGATCCGCTGCACTTCAGCCGCGAGTTCGCGCGCCGCCAGGGCGCGGCGCCGACGGCGTTCCGCAGAGGCAGCGCGGCCCGCGACAAGGGGCGAAAGGGAACGCGAAAGGCAGAGGAATCTCTCGCCCGCCCGTAGACTCGCTCGAGCTCGCGGAGGGCGCGGAGGCGGAGTTGCCCGCGAAAACGCTCGAAAGGGGCGCGAAAGGGTTGTCTGGTTTGGGCGCGAGTTGCCGGGCTGTCCAGGATCTGTTGCGGGAATCGGAAGCCTGCCGCAACGCAGCGTGGCGGCAGGCTCGATTCCCGCAACGTTGCCCGGGTTTCTCGTTCAAGCGCGTCTGGGACGAGCTCGGGGCTGGCTGGCGACGCTTGGGCGTCAGGAAAGCCGGCGAACGCAGCCACTTTGAGTTGTTTGCGCCGTGGTTGGTGTGGTTGCCCAAACGGCGCCTGTCAGCTTGTGACTACGCCGATGCGGACGAGGAAATTGACGGTTTCGCCCGGCTGGATTTCCTGCAGTGTGCCGTTCTTTCGTTCTTCGGTTTGGCCTTCGCAGTGGCAATTGGCGGGTTCGAGGCCCATGACATAGGCGCCTTCGCCCATCATCTTCCACTGTGTGAAGAACGGCAGTTCCTTCTTGCGGTAGGCGACTTCCACGCCGAGCTTGAGCGCGGGGTTCCGCAGCCGTATGCGGGAGAGCCCGTCGTTGTCCGCGGGGATGTCGTGGTAGAAGCATTGCTCCTCATACCCGGCCGTGGGCGCTTGGGCTTCGGGCCAGGCCGGCAGCCCGGGCTCGGCGGCCGGCGTACGGGGCGCGACCTCGTGTTCTCTCGTTTCGAGTCGGGCGTTCTTGTCCAGAATCGGGAACCCGATGTTGATGTGATACAGCAGCATGAGCGGCGAGGGCGACAGCCCCCGGTTCGTGACACGATCCTCGACGGTGGCGGCGTTCTCGCCCATGGCCGTGCTGATCGTGCGGGTGAGTTCGAGGTTCTCGCCGAACATGCAGGCGTGGCGGACGGTGCCCGCCACGCTGAGCCGGTAGCGGCCGCCGGCCCATTCCTCGCAGACCGCGCATTTTTCGGCGGGGATGTTCGACAGCCGGCCGTGCAGTCCGAGCGGTTCGAGCGGGCTGAACTCCCCGGATTTCTCGGGGGCGCCGGCGTTGGACAGCCCGCAGCCGGTGAGCAGGCCGGCGTGCCAGTTGCGCAGCCAGCGCAGGCCGTCCGGTTCGAAATAGGCCGGGTGCGCATAGCCGACGGGGGTGAGGAAGGCGAGGGGCGTGCCGCGATAGGCCGCTTGGCCGATGTCCATGCCGCGGTCGAGCAGCACGGTGAAGGTGAGCCCGCTGCCGTTGTTCACGTCCGCCACGCGCAGCCCGCGCGCTTTCCCGTCGTCGAGCGTCGAGGTGCGGATTCCCGCCACCTGCTGCATCGACCCCACGTGCCGGCGCAGCGCCGCTTCGTCCATGGATGCATAGTCGGCCATTGTGTCTCTCCTGGGTTCGGGCTGCAGCTTCCAACGATACACGTTCGCCCGGCGCGTGTCCATTCCTTCCGATGCGCCGCCGGCGGCTGGGCGCCGGGCGCGGGCAGCCCGGCGGTCGATCGGGCCGTCCCGCTGCCGGAGGTCGCGCGTGACCGGCTTGGCCCGCGCGTTCACTGCACGATTGACTTCCGGCCGGGATCCGTCTATTCACTACAGGCTTGTGCCGGTTGTCACGAGGAGGGATCCGTATGAAAGCGCGCCGACTGATTTGCCGAGCCGCCCGCCAGATCGAAGTGGAAGAATTCGACGTTGCGCTCCAGTCCGACGACGACATTCTCGTCGAAAACGCCTACACGGCCGTGAGCGTGGGCACGGAGCTGTGGGACTGGGTGCACGGTTCGAATCCCGGCGCGCCGCCGCGGGCATATCCGCGCGGGACCGGCTACTGCAACTGCGGCACCGTGCTGGAGGTGGGCAAGAACGTGACGTACGTGCAGCCCGGCGACCGCGTCGCCGGGCAGACCAACCACGCGAGCCACGCCGTGGTGCGCAGTTACTACCGGAAGGTGCCAGACGGGGTTTCGTCGAAGTCGGCGTCGCTGCTGGTCATGGCGGCGATTGCCATGCACGGCATTCGCGTGGCGAAGATCGAACTGGGCGAGGCCGTCGCCGTCGTCGGGTTGGGGCTCGTCGGCCAGTTCTCGATCACGCTCGCCCGGTTGTGCGGGGCGGTGCCGGTGATCGCGATCGACCTGGACGAGTTTCGGTTGGCAAAGGCCGGCCCGCGCGGGGCGGAGGTGTTGCTGAACCCGGCAAAGGCGGACGACATCGTCGCGGCCGTCCGCGCGCACTGCGTCGAGGACGGCGCCAACGTGGTGATCGAGGCGACCGGCAAACCGGCCGTGTATCCGATGGCCGTAAAGCTCGCCTGCGTGGCCGGCCGGCTGGTGGCGACCGGCTCCCCGCGCGGGACGGTGGAGATGAACTTCCTGGACGAAGTGCATCTGCGCGAGGTCAGCATCCTGGGCGCGATCCAGCCGAAGACGCCGAACGAGGATCACATCTACTTCCACTGGACCAAGAACCGCGAACGCGACCTGCTCCTGCGGCTGATGGCCGAAGGCCGGCTGACGGGCGAGGATCTGATCACGCATGTGGCCAAGCCCGAGGATTGCCTCGAGATCTACACGATGCTGGCCGACAACCCGAAAGAGGCGCTGGGCGTGGTGTTCGAGTGGTGATTTTTCCGGCGCCGTGCCGGAAGAATGATGCCACGTTCGGGCCGTGCTTCGGCGATATAGCGGGATAGAGAGGCGCGTGCGCCATGCCCGACGACTCGACATTCGAGCGGATTCTGACCGAAACCCAGCTTGCGATCCGCGCCTTTATTGCGGGCACCGGCATCAGCCGGGACTCGGTTGACGATGTGGCGCAGGAGGTCTACGTCGATTTCTACCGCGGGATGGCCGCGATGCCGGAAGGCGTCCTCCCTCTGAAGTGGCTGAAAGGGATAGCGCGGCACAAGTGTCTCGACCATTTCCGCCGGCAGCAACGCAAGTCGGACTTGCACCGCCGTGCGATCGCCGAGTGCCTCGCGCAGGAGGAATCGGACTGCGAGGCCCTGCTGGCGAAGCCGGGGCTGGTGGCCGCACTGCGTGCGTGTGTCGACAAGCTGCCGGCCGGCAACCGCAAGCTGGTGACCCTCTACTATCGCGAGGAAAACACCTCCGAACGGGTAGGCGACCTTGTGGGGTTGACCGCGGCGAGTGTCCGCAAGAACCTTCTGCGGATTCGCGATAAGCTGAAGGGCTGCATCGAACGGTCGCTGGCCCGGGAACGGACGGTGCTGGGATGACGGCAATCGACAGATTCCTGGACGAGCCGGACGCGTTGACGGAGTCGGAACTCGCGGACCTGGCTGCCCGGCTCGGGCACGCGCCGGCCGACGCGAGGCGGATCAAGGACCAGCTGATTCTGCACGGTCTGTTGACGGCGACATTGGGCCGGTTCCGGCAGGACTTTCAGGGGCGGGTGGCTCAGCGCTTCGCCGACGAAGAGCTCGGACAGACGTTCAAGGCGCGCGTCCTGCGGCGAACGCGGCAGGAAGATGCCGTCCGGCGCAAGGGCCGGCCGCCGGCGGGGGGGCGGCCTCTACCCTCCCGTGTTGGCGAGCTGGAGCGGGAGTGGCGCCGTGCGGCGCGCGGGCGGCGCTGGGGCTGGTGGGTCGGCGTACTGGCGGCGTCGATTCTCGTCGGGGTCGGCCTGTTCCGCGACGAGACACGCCGCCGACTCCGGGCGTTGTTGGGCGAACGGGCCGCGCCCGACGTCGCGTATGTGGCCGTGCTCCATGCCGTGAGCGACGGCGCGACCGTGCTGAGCCGGAACGAGCGAATTCCGGCAACGGCCGGCTTCCGGTTCCGGGCGGGCGACGCGTTGGCGACGGATGCCGGCGCGGGTGGCGCCGAGGTGCGCTACGGGGCCGATCTTGCGCGGCTGCGCTTGGCGGGGGGCACGCACCTGGTGTTCTCTGCGCCGGCCGGCGGGGCGCACGTCTTCCTGGAAAGGGGCGGGCTGGACGTGGAGGTGCCGAGGCGCGCTGCCGCGGCCGGGGCGGTGCAGGCGGCGGCATTCGGTCTGTTGACCCCGCACGCGAGCCTGCAGGTGCCCGGCACGCGGTTCGCCGTCCGGGCATGGCGCGAGGTCACCCACGTGCAGATGCGCGAAGGCATGGTCATGGCACGCGACCGCCGTACAGGCAGGTCGCTCAGCCTGGCCGCGGGCGAGTACGGGGTGATCGGGGCCGGGACCGCCCTCGTCGCGGGGCGCCGGTTCCGGCACCGCATGACGGAAGGACTGCAGGCGCTCTACACGTTCGAGGAACAGGCGGGCGACGTCGTCAACGACGTGGCGGGCGGCGGCACGCCTCTGAATCTGAGGATCGAGAGCCAGGGCGCGGTGCGCTGGCTGGCCGGCGGCGGCCTGGCCGTCGACCGGCCGGTTGTCCTGACGTCCGAACAGCCCGCGGCCGGTCTGCTGGCGGCCTGCCGTGCCGCCGACGCCATTTCGATCGAAGCGCTCATCCGGCCGGCGGTGCAGACGGACGTGACGGGCACACCGCGTATCGCCACCTGCGCCGCGGAGCCCGACATCCATCATTTCTGGGTCGGCCAGGCGGATGTTTCCGCGGCGGGCGGCGCGCATTTCGTGCTCTGCTTCGGCGGCAGCGAGTGGAAGGTCATGAGCGAACCGCTCGTGAGGCCGGCTGAACTCTGCCACCTCGTCTTCACCCGCGACTCCGCGCGACGGACGCGCTGCTATGTGAACGGCCGCGACGTCACGCACCCGAAACTGCGCCGCGCGCACGACCTCAGAGACTGGAACGGGACGTTCGGGCCGGAGTTCAGCGCCTGGCTCCCACCGTACGCGCTTGCCCTCGCGGGCGCGGCGCGGCCGGACGCCAACGGCCGGCGCAACTGGCTTGGCGAGTATCATCTCCTGGCGATCTACAATCGCGCGCTGGAACACGCCGAGGTGCAGCGCAACTTCGAGGCGTGCCGGGTGCCTTAGTACTGCCCGGCGCAAATACGCTAACGTATGGTGCGAGCGCCATGGGTGCCAGAGCAAGGCGTGCGAGGCGGCGCATACC
>JAFGHX010000184.1 GCA_016929905.1 Kiritimatiellia bacterium | reverse complement strand
TGGCGTGGCTCAACCGCCACTACGGCGGGGTCGACCTCGCGGAGCGGTTCCCGCTCATGAAGGAACTCGGACGGCTGGGCTGGAAGCCGATCACGACGCTGTACAACATCACCAGCAAGCATGCCGACGCGCACAGCCAGTTCTATCGCCCCCAATACGACAAACGCTGGGGCAACCCCGCCCCGGAACCGGCCAAGCCGCCCTACGAGCGGTACGAAGCCAGCCTGTTCTTTCCGTTCTACGGCATGAGCGTGCTGCGCGGCGGCGCGCCCGGCCGGCGCACGGAGTTGATCGTCAACCATCAGAACGCCTGGCAGCACTCGCATTACGACCGGCTCGGCTACCAGTTGTTCCACGAGGGGGTCGAGTGCCTCCCCGACTTCGGCTACTGCGTCGGGTCGATTGACCCCGGCAAAGCGCCGTGGAAAGACCTCAAGCTCGGCTACGAACTGCTGGGGCTGCCGCCGACGGCTGGTCAGGAACGGCATTCTCCGTGGCGGCGCTCCTACTCGGCACAGCCGGAGGGGCACAATGTCGCCATGGTCGACCACTGGCTGCACGTCGATTCGGCTTTCTGCCGCGTCTACGGCTTCTCCGGCGCGGCCGGCATGAGCGACCCGGGCTGGTGGGCGCAGTTCCTCGACGTGGACGGCGCATCGCTGTTCGCCGGGCGGCCGAACAAGGTCGACACGTATCGGCGGCAACTCGCGATGGTCACGCTGCCCGGCGGCAGCGCGCTGGTGCTCGATATCTTCCGGATCGCGGGCGGCGCGCGGCACGACCTGTTCGTGCACGTGCCGGCCGACACGCCCGCGCCGCTCGCCGGCCGCGGCGAGCCGATCGGCTCGAACTGGAGCGACTATCTCGGGCTCGAGCGGGATCGCGACAAGCTGACGGGCGCGAATCTGACATGGTACGGCGCCGCCGGCAAGCTCATTACCGGTCTGCGCCGCCACCGCATGCCGGAAGGAACCTGGTGCAGCGAGTGGCACATCCAGCCCTCGCGCGCCATCCCGCAAGGCCAGGCCGACCGCCGCCACTACGAGCAGTGGCCGGAGCTGCTGCATGATGTGCGGCTGGCGGCCTGGAGCTATGCCGGCGGGGGCGCGGGGCATTCGGAGCTGATCTCCGCGCGCGGCCCCTGGCCGGGCTCCATGACGATCAACGACCTGAAGACCGGCCGTGCAAAGACTGACGGGACCGTCGGGCTCAAAGACGCGCTCGATTTCCGGATCTTCACGCGTACCGCGCCGGCGCCAGGCCTCGAGTCCGTGTTCGTGCAGGCGATCGAAGGGCGTACGCCCGAGCTGCCCGCCGAGCTGACGGACTTCAAGGTCGCCGCGTCGGCGCCGTTGGCGGCGGGCGGCGGCGTACTGTGCGAACTCAAGACGGCGGCCGGCCCCGGCGTCTGCGCCTCGACCCTGAACGGCGAGCCGTTCGAGGCCGGCGGCGTGACCCTGAGCGGGCGGCTCGGCATCGCGTTGCCGCCCGCCGGCCGGCTCGCGCTCTACGACGGCACGCGGTTTAACGCCCTGGGCTGGGGCGTCGCGCTCGAACCGGGCTGCGAGGCGACGCTGGCCGGCGTGGTCGGCGATCTGACCGGCAGGCCGAAAGAGAGTGCGTTGCTGGTCCGGTCCGCGCGGCCGCTGCCGACCGACGGCACGCTGAGCAACCGCCAGGTCTATGTCTGGCACCAGTTCGCCGGGCAGCAATCGGTCTACACCATCGCGCGCGTCACCGCCGGACCCGCCGGGCTCTGGCGGCTCGACCTGGCGGGCCATCCGCCGTTCATCTCGCAACGCGCGTACGTGCTCAAGATCGACCCGGCCAAGCCCCGCAAGATGCAGCGCGACAGTCAGTTCTCCTTGTTTATTCACAAGACCAATGTCGCCGGCCGCCGTATCCGGTTCCCGCGCACCGGCTACGAGACGGCGATGGTCTCGTGCGACCGGTCGAACTTTTCCGTCGAGAGCGACCCGCCGCCGGGCAAGGTGGCCAAGGGCGACCCGTTCGTCGTCTATTCCGTTCAGCCGGGCGACCGTGTTACGATCCCGAACTTCTTCGCCTGTACCGGGCTGCCGGCGGGCGAGGGCGAACGGAAGCTGAGCCTCGAGTCATCGTGCGACGCGCGGCTCGGACTGCCCGGCGCGTGGCGCTGTGCGGCGCTCGAGACGCCGGACGGCCGGCGCGTCGAATTGCGGACGGCGCGCGCCGGGGCCGGGACGGCGATCGAATTGGAACATCGCCTGCTGGCTGACGGGCGCGGAACGCTGGTGCTGGCACGCTGAGCCGGAGGTGGACGAAGCGGCCGAACGGGGGCGGAAGAGGCAGAAGACGTTCAACATGGAGCTCACGGCAAGAAACGGCTCGCGGGGACGCTCGCCCTCCATGCGCGCCGGATCTGGGGGCCATGGAGATAAGAGTAGGAGGTTCGCATGACGAATTATGAGCCAGGAAATCGCGGCCCGCTCGATCGGCATCCGCGCAATCCGATCCTGACGCCCGAGCAGATGCCGTTCCGCTGTTACAGCGTATTCAATGCCGGGGCAACCGTGTTTCGGGACAAGGTGCTGTTGCTCCTGCGCGTCGAGCGGTGCGACCGGAAGACGTACTTTCACGTGGCGACCAGCGCGGATGGCGTCGCGTTCGAGGTCTGCCCCGAGCCGATCCGCTACCCGCTCTCGCGGGCCGAGGCGCGGTTCGGGCCCGCGCACCGGTTCGACATGCGGATCACGCGGCTCGATGGCGTCTACTACGCGTATCACGCCGCCTGGATGCGGCACGGCTGCTGTATCGGCATGGCCACGACCGAGGATTTTGTGGACTTCACTCCCTTGCCGCATCTGTCCGAACCCAGCAACCGCAACGCCGTGCTGTTTCCCGAGAAGATCGGCGGGCTGTACGTGCGGCTGGACCGGCCGGACAAGGCGATCTGGTGCAGCTGGTCGCCCGACCTCGAGTTCTGGGGCCGCTCGATGCCGCTCGATATGCCGCCGCTGGCCTGGGGCGGGCTCAAGGTCGGGGCCGGCGCGATTCCGATCAGGACCGAACACGGCTGGCTCGAAATCTATCACGCGGTCTGCAACACGTGCTCCTCGAACAACTACCACCTGGGCGTCATGCTGCTCGATCTCGAGGACCCGTCGAAGGTGCTCGCCGCGCCCACCGAGTTCATCCTGGCCGCCGAGCGGGACTACGAGTGCATGGGGCAGACCCCGAACGTCGTCTTCACCTCCGGCGCGGTCGAGATGCCGGACGGGACGCTCAACGTCTACTACGGCGGGGCCGATACGCGGATGTGTCTCGCCACCACGACGGTCGAGCGACTGGTGCGCTACTGCCTGGACGCAAAAGCGCGTCTGTCCCAAGACGAAAGGACCAAGCCATGAGCCGAGCCAGACTCACGGGCCGACGGGCCAACCGACGCCGACGAAGCGGCGCTGCAGGCGAAATACGGCGACAAGCTGAAGGAGGCAGGGAGAACGGCATGAGAAAGAAGGCGATGGCGGTGGCGACCTCTGTTCTTCTGTCTGGCGGCCTGGCAATGGCGGCGGAACGACCGTCCGCCAATCCGCTGAGCGGGAGCATCGAACTGGATGGGCGGCTGGACGACGCGGCGTGGGCCCAGGCGACCTGGCGCGCGATTCCGTACCTGTCCAAGAGCCAACAGACGGCCACGCGAACGGCGCCGTCGGTCGAGACCCGGTTCGCCGTGCTGACGGGGCCCGACGCCATCTACGTCGGCATGCGCTGCGAGGAGCCGCTGATGAACAAGCTGGCCGCGGGCCCGCTGCCGCGCAACGGCACGGTCTGGGAGCGCGACTGCATCGAGATCTTCCTCGATCCGCAGGGCCGCGGCATGGAGTATCACCAGTTCATGGTCAGCGCCGGCAATGGCCAGTTCAACGGCTACTCCATGGAAGCCGGGAATATCAGCGACTCGGAATTCGACGCGGTCTGGCAGTCGGCGGTCGCGCGCGCGGCCGACCACTGGAGCGTGGAAGTGCGGCTGCCGATGACGGTGTTCTACAAGTCGTTTTCGAGCCAATTCCGGGACGTCTGGAAGGTGAACATCTGCCGCGAACGCAAGGCGGTGCGCGAGAACTCGACCTGGTCGCGTCTCGAGGTGGCGAACTTCCATTCGCCGCAGTACTTCAACGTGATGGGCGGCCTGCCCGTCAAGGGCGCGGCCTACGACGTGCATCTGACGGGGCTTGCGGTGCAGGCGTTCGGCAAGCCGGGCGCCTGGAAGGCCGATCTGCGTTTCCAGACCGAAGCGACGGCCGCGACGGCGGGCGACTACAGGCTGTCGGTCTGGCTCGACGAGACGGCTCTGGCAACGGACCGGCCGGTCACGGTCGCGCGGGAGTCCGGCGAGGTGCGGCTGACGGACGTGGCCATCCCGGCGGTAGGCCGGCAGGTGTTCAAGGCCACGCTCACGAAAGACGGGGTGGTGCGCGCGGAACGCTACTTCAAGGTGCGGATCGATTCCGAGCCGCTGCGCGTGACGCTCACGAAGCCGTTCTATGCCGACTGCGTCTTTCCCGGCCAGACCCTCGCGGCGATCGAGGGGCGCGCCGCGATGAACCTGCCGGCTGGCGATCTCGAAGGCGCCACCCTGCGGACGACGTTTGCGGGGCCGGGTCTGCCCGGCCCCGCGCCTCGGGAATGGCCAATCGCGAACGGCGGCGCGGCGTTCTCGTTTCCCGTGCCCGAGCTGGCGGTCGGCGACTACACGCTCGACTGCCGGGTCGTGCGGCAGGGGAGCGAACTGGCCGCGGCGACCGTGGCCGTCCGCCGGCTGCCCCCGCCGCCGAAGGGTATCTGCGTGTACATCGACGAGCACCTCAACCTGGTGGTGGACGGCACGCCGCGCATCTTGCGGAGCTGGTACGCCCCCGAATACCTCGTGAGCCAGGCGCTGCAGGACCGGATTCGGTACCCCGCCGACTGCCCGTTCGTCAACACGGCCCACTTCGACATCAGCATGGAGGGCGAGCGACTTCTACCGGGCTCGAGGAAGGCGATGGAACAGGACGCGGAGCCGTCCGCCGAGATGTATGCGGCCATGCTCAAGGTCATCGAACGCGCCCGCGGCAGCAAGTTGCTCTGCTACTACCTGTGCGACGAGCCGGAATTCCGCAACATCTCGCCAGTCTATCTCGAACATCAGTACCGGTTCATCAAGAAGCACGATCCGTACCGGCCGGTCCGGATCGGCACGACACAGCCTGCGAAGTTCACGCGCTGCGCGGACATCATGAGCACGCACCCGTACATTGGCCCCTATGTGGACGATCGTGGAGTGCGCAAGCTCGGGCGCACGCTGAAATCCACGTATGCCAGACGGGTGCAGGAGATTCTCGAGGCCGGCGCCGGCCGCATCCTGCCCTGGACCACGCCGCAGGCGTTCAGCTATGGCACCGCGAGCCGTAACGCCGTGTATCCGAATTTCGCGGAATACCGCGCGATGGTCTTCACCTCGCTGGCCGCCGGCGCGCGCGGCTTCAAGCCGTTCATTCGGTTCGACTACTACAACAGCCTGGACCTGCACTACGGCGTGGACTTCTGCTTCGAGGTGATTGCCGGGATGGAGCCGTTCCTGTTCGCTCACGAGCAGCCGCTGGACCTGCGCGTCAAGGCGCCGGACGACGGCGTCATCGCCTGGGCCAAGCGCGCGGACGGCGAGGTCATGCTCGTGGCCGTCAACATGCTCGACCGGCCGCTCGGGGCGGCCATCGAATCGCCGGAATTGGGGCCGGTGCGGCGCCTGTTCGGCTTCCATCAGGCCGGCGAGTTCGCGGTCGAGAACGGCTGCGTCAAGCTGGCCTTCGTTCCCTACGGCGTTTGGGTGCTTGGCAGCGCCAAGTGGGACGGCGCGGGCAGCGGACTCGAACAGGTACTCGAGAAACTGGAAGCCGCGAAGGCGGCGCTGGCCAAGCCCGGCAATCTGCTCTTCGGCACGCACCGGGATGTCGTGGCGACATTCGATCCGCGCACGTCGCGTTGGGGCGGCGGGTGGGGCAACAGCCGGCTCGATCTCGGCGAGCGGCTCACCGACGGCTATGCCGACTGCCTCGCCTTCACCAGCGGACAGGAAGGGTTGCCCGTATGGCTCGAACTGGCGTTCGCGAAGGAGCCGATCGCTTTCCGCACGGTCAAGGTCTACACCGCCACGATCGCTGACGCGGACCTGTTCGTCCGGACGCCGGGCGGCGAGGACTGGTCGAAGCTGGCCGAAATCCGCGGCAACACGAACTGGGCCGGCTGCATCTCGTTCACGGCGCCGGCCCCGGTGACCGCCGCGGGCTTCCGGGTCGTCGCCAGGAAGACGCGCATGGGCAAGTCCGGCCCGCTCAAGGCGGAGATCTACGAGATCGAGATGTATCGCTGAACAGGCCTGCCTTCGGACGGTCCATCTCGAAGGCCGGGCGGGGTCTTGAGCAGATGCCGGTGGAAATGGATGTGGATGATGCGTATCGAGATTGAAGCGCAAGTTGACGCGTGTTCGTGTGGGGGGCGGGTCCGCGAGGCCGGCCGAGAAGTCGTGCGCGGCCGGGCTTACGGTTCTCGGTTGCGGGCGCTGTTGCTTGCGGGCCTGGCGGCCGCGGCCGTGACGCGCGGTGTGGGCACGTCGGAAGCGGCCGGGTATCCGGAGATCGATTTCGGACCGGCCCTGAGCCATGCGTTGGCGGCCCCGCTGCTCACGCTTGGCGACGTGAGCAACAGCGTGGCGCCACCGCTGCGCGCGTACCCGCCGTTCGTGTTGGCGCTCAATTCGCGCATCGGGCTCGCGTCCACCCGCGCCGCGTCCGCGGCGCGCCTGAAGGCGAGCCTGGGCAACTTCCTGGCGGGCGACAACACGTCGGGCAAGATGACCACGGCCCATAGGTTCACGGGCTGCTTCAATCACCACATGAGCACGATCTGCCTGGCCATGGCGCTGGCCAGGCACACGCCCGATGCCTGGAACGGCTTCCCGGCGGACCTGCGCGCGCGGATGGATGCGTACATGCGGTTTCCGACGTATGAGGCGGCGATGTTCGTCAACGCCGGACACAACAACGGCAACAACCACGTCAATTGGGACCGCTGGAACGTGTCCTACTCGAACCCGAACCAAAATACGCCCTACTGGTCGGCGCTCGCCGCCGTCCTGTACTGGGGCGATGCCGCCGCGCTCAACAAGGTGTTGAGCGCGTATACGCAGACCGGCATGCTCGCCGCCTGCGAGAGCTATGGATGGACGCGTTTCAGAAGTATCTGGAGCATGGCCCATGTGCTGGCATCGCTCGATAGCGGGACCGGATACGGCGCCACCCACGAGTATCCCGGCACAAACCGTTACGACCCCGCGGGGGTGAAGCTCCCCTTCAACCAGATTCGGGGGTACGTCGTTTCCGGCGATACGGTCACGTGTCCGGCGCCCGCCATCGATCTGACGCCGATGAACGTCTTTCGGCGTATGGCCGGCGATTTCGTCATCTCGCGTCCCGTCAAGGACGCCGGCTGCGGCACGGGTGATTCTCGACTGCATACCGGTAACGACCGCTATGGCCATATCAAGCCGGGATACTCGACGCCGCATCACGGCGTAGTGTGCGTGGACCTCGAACAAGACATGCCCGACTGCCCGCGGGCCTCGCAACACTACGCCGCGACCAGTTTTCTGCATGTGCTGCCCGCCGTCTGCGCGCTGCGGGCGCTGGGCCATTGGCCGTCGAACCATGCCGAACTGGATTCGCTGGCCCTGAAGACGAAGCGTTACGGAGACGTCGTCGTCTATCGCATCCGGCGCTGGTGGGATCCAAGCAAACCGGCGGATCACAACTACGGCTCGGAGCCCGACAGCCCGTTCTGGGCCAATCAGTATTGGCCCACGCTCAAGGCGCGCATTCTGGACGACTTGACGCTGAGTTGGCCGAGCACATCCGCTGCGCGCCCGTCCGCGCCGGCCAATCTGAGCGTGATCAAGTGAGAGTCATCGTTGTGCTCCGCGCCGGGCGCGAGCGCAACGAGCAAAGGAGTGACCAGCACCCATGAGATCGGCGGACGAGAACGGCGACGAGAACGGATCACGAGTAGAATCATCTCCCAATCGTCGACCGTTCGCGTCGCCGCTATCGTCAACCGAAATGGCTGGCCAAAGGGGGAGAAAGCCGCTGAGGGGCTCCGAATGAAGGCGATGATAGCGGCAACTGGCGCACTGCTGGTCTTCGGCGGTTCGGTCATACCGGCCGGTGAACCCGCTGCGCGAATACAGGAGGGGGTAACCATGACGGATGCAAGGAAGTCCGTGCCGATCGAATACGCCGGGACGGACCTGGGTTCGAACGGCAAGCGGCTCGAGAGTCCCGCGTTTGCGGTCGAGCCGCTGGCATTCTACCGGCTGGTTTTCGAGGCCAGGGCGGGCCGGCCGGGCATGTGGGCCGCGGTCTTCTTCGACGAAGAGGGCCGCCAGATCCCAGACCATTACTCGGGCTTCGATGCCTCGGCCGACTGGCAGGAGCACGAGTATGGCTTCCACGCGCGGGTCAGCGCCAGGACCGCGATCCTCTGGTTCCATCCGATGGACGGCCCGCCGGACACCGTGCGTGTGCGGCGAGCGCGTGTCGAGCCGGCCGACCGCGCGGCGGTCGCGCGGTGGGCCGACGGGGTCTATGCCGGGATTCCGCCGCTCGATTGGCAGGCGCCGCCGGGCCGACACGCCAAGCTGCCGAAGACCCTGGCGGCCCTTCGAGCAGGCGCTGCTCTTCGCGTCGTCATGCTCGGGGACTCGATCGTGAACGACACCGGCAACTCGGCCTGGAACCTGCTGGTCGAACGGCGCTATCCCGGCTCGCGCATCGACGTGATCACTTCGGTCCGCGGCGGTACCGGCTGCACGTTCTACCGGGAGCCGGGCCGCGTCGAGGAATACGTGCTGCGGTACAAGCCAGACTTGCTGATGATCGGCGGCATCTCGCACCGGTTCGACCTCGAGGCCATCCGCTCGGTCATCCGCCAAGTGCGCGAGAAGAGCGACCCCGAAATCCTGCTCATGACCGATCCGGTCGGCACCCAGGGCGATCCGCGCGCCTGGCCCGAGTGGCTGGTGGCGGCGGGCGAGGAGGCCGACAAGGTGCGCGCGCATATCCGGGGCGCGGCCGACTACCGGCTCGGCCTGCGCAAGCTGGCCGAGGAAGAGGGCTGCGCGTTCCTCGATATCGGCACGGCCTGGCAGACCTGCATCGCGCACGCGGGCAAGCCTTACCTGTTCTTCCTGCGCGACCCCGTACATTGCAACCACCGGGGCCGCCAGGTGCTCGCCCGCGTGCTCGAACGGTTCTTCAGCGGCGAAGGCAAATGAGTGGGTGAAGGAGATCCCGATGCGAACGGAAGCAGGATGCCGATTCACCATTGCGCTGTGTCTGGCGGGCGCACTCGCCGCGAGCAGCTCCTCAGTCCGAGCGGAGTACCCGCAGATCGCGTTTACGCCATCCGTCGTGGCGGAAGCCACAAACATGCCGCTGTGGTCCACGTGGCGCGACGGGACGCGACCCTGGGGCGGCTACAACCACTACGTGTATCTGGCGCTGGTCGCCAGGCTGCATCCCGATGCGCAGACCCGCGCGAACGCCGCGGCGCGCGCCGTCGCGCAGGCGCAGTACTTCCTCGCGAACCACGCGTTTGACCAGGGCGGCTGGGTCTTCGAGGGCGGCCACCACGATCATGAACAGGTTCCGATCGTCGCGTTCCTTGCGATGTGCCGGCGCATCCCGGCGATCTGGGAGAACATGTCGGCCGACCTGCGCGCGCGCATGGACGGGTACATGCGGATCGCGGGGTATTGCGTATCCATGTTCGCCAACTATGCGCACAATGGGGGCTGGAACAAGCTGTTCACGACTCGCGGCGAGGCCTTCTCCAGCAATGTCAATCAGAACACGGCGTACCACATGGCACCCATGGTCCTGATCTACTGGGGCGGCTACGGCGCATTCAACGCCATGCTGGCGTCGTATGACTCGACGGCGATGACCCATGCCCTGACGGCCTACGGCTGGGCGCCGTATCCCGGCAAGTTCGCGATCTGGACCAAGCCGGAATTTCTGGCGTCGCTGGATACGGGCGTTCCCTTGACGCCGACGTACGCGGGCGGCCCGACCAACACCTTCTCCGCGCGCGGAATCCGCGAGCCGTTCGCGAGCTTCCGGGGCCTGCGGATCACCGACCCGGTCGAGCCTATGGGGCAGTGGTTTGCCCCGGTGCTGTCGTATCCGACGGCGGCGGAAATGTTCGCGCGCGTCTCGGCCGACTGGAACTACGGGAAACGCTGCATCGACCGGAACGCGGGCAACGGGAAAGGGCGCCACGGCCACGGCTATCTGCAACACGGGACGAACAGCCCGTACCTCGGCGAAGACGTAATGCCGAGCGAATATCATGTAGGCTCGCGCTCCTCGCAGCACTACGTGACCACAACCGCGCTCAACATGACCATGCCGAACCTGTGCGCGCTGATGGCGCTTGGGCACTGGAAGAACCCGGACCCGGTGATGGACGCCGTGCTGGCGAAAGTCCGCAAAGGGCTGGCGATCTGGCGCTACCGCGATCTCGGGCCGAACAACGGCGGGCGTTGGCATAACTCTGATCACGGCCACTGCGAATCCAACAGCACCTACCGCGGCGGCAAGTGGTGGCACGACATGTTCGACAAGATCATCTTCGCGGACCTGAGATGGCCGGGCGAGCACATCGGCGCGGTCGCTCCGGAGCGCTGAAGACCGTGGTCCGGGCGGCTACCCGCCGGGCAAGATGCGGTCGCCTCTTCTCGACGACCCGGGCCGCATCCCCGCACAGGCGGCTCAACAACGTGGCTCACGAACAAGCGCTTACTTGCTGTTTCAAGGGCTGCCCCCGTTCGCGGAAAGTGTGCCGCCGAAGTCGACTACCGAGTGAAAGAAGTCCGTGTTCCGGACGGCCGGATCGACACCACCCGCGTAGATAAGGATGGGAAACACATTGAGGTGCCGCCCGGAGCGGGGAATGGCCAGGCGCTCAATCTTCCCCGTGAGTTCCTCCATGACTTCCGCGCCGATCGACTTCTTCAACTTCACCTCACAAACATACAGACTGTGTTCCGTTTCCAGCAACAGGGCTATCTGACACCCTCTCCGTCTCTTCGTGGCCGCCTGAACATACGGTCCACCCTGGATGACCTTCCCGGCAATGCCGAGCTTTTCTTCGATCAGTCCTTGGTTGTTCAGGACCAGGTTCTCGAACTGAAGACCGAGTATTGCGTTCCAGCCGGGAAGATTGTCGAGCGACGCAGCGCGGAAACGCCCCTGCGCGATCGCCTTCCTGCGTGGCTCGATGTATTTGAGATAGAACCGCAGATAGTTGTCGCGCAAGCGGTAATGGCTACCCTTTCGCTCGCCACGACCCACGGAAAAATGCGGTTCTTCCCGCAGGTAGCCGGCCAGCTCGAGATCCTGGAAGTAGGCGCTGAGCACGCCGCTGCGAGATCGGCCGATCGTATGGCATATCTCCACAAGCGTTCGTCGCCCTGATGCGAGCGTCTCTACGATGGCTCGATAAGCGCCTGCCCGGGATTGGAAGACTTCCGCGAAGATCAACTCGAATTCCGAAAGCCCGTCCCGGTTTCGAAAGAGGGCGCCGGTGGGGTCGAAGCACAGTCGTTGAATGTTGTCGCTTGCCGATTGCCCCGGGTCCAACTCCTCAAGATAGCGCGGCACGCCACCCGTGACGGCCAGCATCCGCAGCTTCTCCAGAACACTGACGTGCTGTTTGCCCGCCCAAACCAGCGTGTTGGACTCCAGGAGCGAAAGCTCCGGCAGGTTGATGCGGAGAGTGGGGCGGTCCAGGAACCCCGTACTGTGCAGTATGTTCTGTTCGATCCAGGCCGACACAGATCCACACAGCACCAGCAGGACATTGGGATGGGTAGAGAAGCGGGTATCCCATGCATCCTTGATTCGTCCCGCGAAGTCGCGATCATGGCGCCCCATCCATGATATCTCGTCCAGCAAGACTACCGTTCTGCCACGGGATGGTATCAGCTGCGCAAGAAGAGCAAAGGCCTGCGTCCAGTTCTTGAGTGCCACGGGCTCGTCTAGATGCATGTACTCCGCCAGCCTCTCGGCAAAATGCCTGAGCTGGTCTTCGTTGGTCTGCCCCTTGCGCGGAGGCAACCCCTGGAATTCAAGGAAGTGTTCAGCATGTTTGTCGCTGAATTCCTGGATGAGCCGACTTTTTCCAATACGACGGCGTCCCACGCAGACGGCCAAGGCAGCCCGTTTCCGTTTCCACACGGCGGCCAACTTGCCGAGATACTCCTTGCGCCCGACGAACGGTGATCGTCGATTCCGTGTCAACGGATGCCTCCTGTTTTGCTGACACGAAAATGACATTCAGATCTATACGTGTCAAGCGTAATCAAGTCGTTGGTTGCGCGAAAAACGCAGTAGTCTGATTTCGTGCTGTCAAGCCCCGAATGGCACTAAGATAAGACGGACACGCCTTACGGCGTTGACTACGAACGGCCCTGTTCCGGCGACAAGCCGTTCGTAGTCAAGCCCGTAAGGGCTGTTCTGCTCGTCCGAAGAGCGCCTTATCTTAGTGCCATTCCTGTCTAGCCGAGCCTCTCAGGGCCAGACCTTCACGAGGGTTCCCCTGCAAAACCCCTGTTCGCGCGCCACGGCGCGATGGCTTTCACCGAGGCCAGCGACAGTGTCCGGAAGGCTCATGGCACGGGTATCAATCGCAGACCGGGATCGGAAGCAGGCAGACGGCGACGAATCCGCCGAAAACCGAACAAATGCGGATCCAAGCTAGTGTCCTGTCCGGAAAATACGATGAATTTTGATTGGCCTATTTTGGATGCAGAAGTGCGCCGGGGCAGCGCGTGCATACCCGG
>JAFGHX010000183.1 GCA_016929905.1 Kiritimatiellia bacterium | reverse complement strand
GCGACGCGATGATGCAGGGGTTCCAGCTTGCGACTGGAGACAGAAGTCGGTTCAGCGGCACGGAGCTAGGCGTGTCGGCGGTAGCGGGGGGTGTGCTCAACTACGCGGGCTATGCGCTTACCCCAAAGACGACACCCACAGTGTTCCGGCAAGGAACGTTCGCTGATCCGGCAACCGATTGGGAGGGTAACTTTGTCAAAGGCCAGCAGTGGGCGACTGACAATCCTCTTACGACTCCCAATTACGCGCAAAAGTATGGCTTACCTTTGCAGAATGCTGGGAAACCGGATTGGGTAGTTAGTGGACAGGTTCAAGGGCCATACACAACCCGCCTAGCCCCGCCGAGCTATAACTACCCGCTGAACACAGGCGGAGCGACGGAGGTCCTCCCACAGAACCCGGACCATGTCTGGCTCGATTGGTTCCACATGCCTGACTGAGAAGCCATGAGACAAATCCAAACCATCGAAGACGTTTATCCGGCAATCGACGAACTCGTTGCTGAGCTCAAGGTCGGAAGTCATTCAAAGCTGGCTTCTGTTCTTCATCACCGTATGCACCAAGTTGCTTGGACAGCTCGCTCGGAGCTTTTCGAAGAGCTGCAGAGCGTTCTCACGGAAGCTCTGCAATCCGAGCGGGCCATCCTTCCCGAGTCAGTCACGAACCAGATGCAGCAAACAGTAAACGTCATCAGGCGTTATCTGGAAAACTCGGGGACTTGATCAGGAGGAGGGTGCGTCTCGTTGCCGTTTGCCCGCCTACCCGGCACCCGCCGCGCCGCCGAAGGCGGCACGTCGGCTGCTCACCGCCCCTTACCCTGTGCCGCGCCCCTTACGCGCGGCACCCGATGCGGTGCGCTCCCGCGCTTCACCGCCCCGCTGCGCACATCGCCGCGAAGTATCCGGTCGGCTACGCTCGCCCGGAACGTTCGCGGCCATGTGCTTGCCTCCGAGATCCCCCCGCGGCCGCGAGCGCAGCTACGATGATGCGGACGTGGTCGGCCGTGCAGGCACCGCCCACCGCCCCCTGCGCCAAGCCGTGCGGTCTCGCGCCGGAATGTCGGCGGCCACTACGCGCGTCCGCCGCCAGCGCCGCACGTCGCATAATGGCGCTCATTATGCGTTCGTTCGCTCGAAGACTCGCTCACACGTGCGGCTTTCCGGCGCGGCCCGCACTGAAACAGAACGTGGTTCTGTTCCCTTGGCGCAGCCGCCCGTGTGCCGGCGGCTCGTTGCACTCGCACGCCGGCCCATACCGTCGCCGCCTTCGGCACGTGGCCGGGGAGCGCGTCGCTGCCGCGCCGCACAACCCCGGCCACGGCCTGCGGCAGTTCCTCCCCGTCCTGGTGCTCGGCCGCTGGGTGATGCCACCGGCTGCGCACGCCGCCGCGCCGCCCTTGCCACCCCAACCCTTGCGCGCGGGGCAGCCCCCGCCCCGAAGAGCCCCGCGCGCTCTATGCGGTAGGATCTCGTTCAGCGCTACGCTTAAACGCTGTCGCGTGAGTCGGCCCGCGTGACCAAGTTGCGCGCGGCAGTCGAACCGCGTTGAGAATGCAGACCGCACAGCCGCGCGCCCGGACCCGGCAGGCGTCATGCCAGCAGAGCTTGCATGCCGCCTGCTCACCACCCAACGGCGATGTGGTAGCCGCTTGCTTCTCGAAGCCGGGAAGGAAGTGGGGCTTCGAGAAGCAAGCGGCCTCAGGTTCGAGGAAGATGACACGTTCAGTGCCAGGAGGTGGCCCGATCGTGAGTTGCCCGCGCGCCGCGATCCGATCGAAAAAGCCGCTGACGCGGCCCTTTCGTCCGTCGCGACGGAAAACGGCCGCCCAGGATGCCCGAGGTTCGACGATCTCGGACCGGCGAAGGTTCCGAATGCCTGTCGCCCGCGCGTTTTTCCAACGTCTGGAAAAACGATCTGAAAAACTTTCAACCTCTGGAAACATCGTTCCGATTTTTTCAATGCTTGGAAATCCCGCGAGGTGCTGGACAAGTCCCGTGCGCCTTGGGGAGGGGGGTGCGCGCAATGGGGGGGAGGGGTTTTCCAACGTCTGTAAGAGTCAGCGATGAGAAGTCCCAATGCCTGGAAGTCAGCGCGCGGCCTGCAGCTCACTTTGCAGAACGGTATCGAGAAAATCCAGGACGAGCTTCTGCTTGTTCTCCGGCAGGTCGCGGACGCGCTCGATCTTCCGTTGTAGCTTCGACTGTGGCCCCGGCTTGCGCCGGGCCATCGGCTTGACGCCGAGTAGTTCGTCAACGCTGACACCGAGCACCTGGGCGGCCTTCTGGACAAACTCCGCTGTTGGGTTCTTCGCGCGTCGCTCGTAGTAGTCGATCATCTGTTGCGACAATCCGACCAGCCGCGCGAACTGCACTTGCGTCAGTCCGGCGGCTTGCCGTGCGCGCGCCAGGTTCTTCCCAAAATCCGTTGCCGGTCGGGTTGCTGGTCTTCCCATAACGGCGTCAGTATATGAGGTCATCGTCATGGCCGGGTCCTTCCGTCTTGAAAATGGTTGTTGACTTACCAACTATCCTTTGTAATCTACCCGCCAAGTTACAAAACATCAATGTTTTTCAGAATCCTTGCTTGACGGGGTTCAGAAAAGAGGCCGGTCAGCCCAATCTTGGCGGATCACGGCTGCCGGCCAGGAAACAAGAGCCGAGGCTCTTGCCGGTTGAAGACATACCAAACGGCGGGCCTTGGTTCCAGACCAAGAAAGGAACGCATCATGGCCCGCATCCACGACGACGAAATCCGGCAGCTGAAAGAAAACATCAGCCTGGCCGACGTGTGCCGCTCGCGCGGCATCGAACTCAAGAAGCACGGAAGCCGGGACCTCATCGGCCCGTGTCCGTTCCACCCGGACAAGAAACCGTCCTTCGTCGTGAGTCCGCACAAGAACCTCTTCCACTGCCTGGGCTGCGAGGCGGCGGGGAGCGTCATTGACCTGGTGATGAAACTCGACGGCTTGAGCTTCCGGCAGGCGGTGGACAAGTTGCTGGGCTCGACCTCCAAGCTCAAACGCGCCTCCGCTCCGGCGGCGGCTGAAAAGGAGAAGATCACTCTCCCGCCGGAGCGGGCGAACCAGTTGCTTGAGCGGGTCATTGCGGTCTACGAAAAGACCTTCGCCGATCCCGCTGGAAGCGGGACAAACGTCTCCGAAGGGCGGGCTTACCTCGAAACACGCGGCATCACCGACGCCGGCCTCTTCACGCAATACCGGATCGGGTTCAGCAACGGCCGCTTGAAGGAAATCCTGCCCGACGACGAGCGGCTGAAAAAGGAACTGCAGACGCTGGGCGTGTTGCTGGACAATCCTTCGACAGGCTCACCGCAGGCAAGCTCAGGGCGGGCGGGACGCGAGCGCTTCGCCGGCTGTGTGGTGGTTCCCGTCTTCGACGCGGACGGGAACCTGACGACGCTCTACGGCCGGTTTACGGGAGAAGGCTCCCCTTCGACTTCGCTCAGGGCAGGCAAGCGCCACGTCTTCCTGCCGGATCGCTCGACGGGACTCTGGAACGCGGCGGCGATGAAGACCTACTCGGAAATCATCTTGGTCGAATCGGTGATCGACGCGCTGAGCGTGATGGTCGCCGGCTATCGCAACGTCATCGCCATTCAGGGGACCAACGGCTTGAACGAAGCGGAGATCGCCGCGCTCCGTGAGCACGGCGTCCAAAGCGTGACGTTGCTGCTCGACGGCGACGAGGCCGGGCGTAAGGCGGCCGAGCGACTGAAAGAG
>JAFGHX010000182.1 GCA_016929905.1 Kiritimatiellia bacterium | reverse complement strand
TCCTTTGGTTGAACATGCCGGCACACCACACCGAACCCGTTATACAGGCTGCGCGGCGGGAATGCTACCCAAAAGTACAGAAATTTTCTTGGGGAGAACTTGCTCGGGAACTTACTCGAGAACTTACTCGAGAACTTTCGGCCTGCGCGGAAAGGCGAAGGGCCGGACGGGACTCGTTGCCCCCACTCCGCGCTTGATTTGAGATTACGAGAACGATTGCGAGTGGGGGCAGTCGAGTGGGAGTCGCCGATCGTAAGCGCACTCGTCATTTCCGATCCGTGGCGCAGCCCGACGAAGCCAGGAGGGACGAACGCGAAGGCGGGCTGCGATCTCTGTCGACTCCCCGTTAACCATCGGCTCACGACTGTGCGGGACGGGCTGGAAAGCCCGTCCTACGGTAGGGTCCGCTTTGTTGTGATCTTCACAATGGCTACGTCGTACAGACGGACGCTGCGGTGCAGCGGGACACGCTCTGAGGCTGCAAGACGTGCGCCAGGCAAAGGCGCAGCGCCGACCGCACTGTCTTCTCACCGCCCAACCCCGGCCTTGTTCGTCAAGCCCTGCGCCTGGAGCCAGTCTGCCCGGACGGCTGCTTCGTCAATCTCCGCCTCGAGATCGGCCGGCTTCACGGTTACCCGATGCTCCAGCCGCTCGGCACCGTCCGGCACGCTGAGCGCGCCGAGGTCGAACAGGTCGCCTCGCTTCATGAGGCAGACCCGGTACTCGCCCGGCGCCAGCTTCAGCGTGCATACGCCGGCTTTGTCGAGTTGGGCGCCGGCGTAGAGCAGGGCCCCGTGCCGTTTGCGGTCCGCTACGACGATGCCGACGCGGTCTCGCGGCTGTATCGGCACGCCGTCGAACTCGACGATGCCACGCACCTCCGCAGCCTTTGGAAATTGCAGATCGACCTCGCAGTCGCCGGTGACGTCGACCCGAACGAACGCCGCCGGCCCCGCGAAGCTGGCACGGGCTATGAAGAAGTAGGGGCCCGTATGGCCTTTCAGCATGAGCGCATAGCGCCCCGCTTCATCCGTGGTGGCACCGGAGCTTGTCCCGGGCGGCAACAGGGCCTCGGCACACACCGCTACGCCGGCCAACGGTTGCAGCCCGGCGTCGCGCACAATGCCGTGCGCGCGCGGATAGGGCGAGAGTCGGATCTCGAGATTGTCCTGGTTCGCGTCCAGATGCAGAACCCGCCAATGCGTAACGAAGCCCTCCCGACTGACGCGAAGCTCATACTTGCCCCGGGGAAGCCTCTCAAACGAGTAGTTGCCGTGTTCATCCGTCCAGACGTGCGACTGGTCAGTTCCGGTCATCCATAGCTCTGCCCGTCCAGTCAAAGGTTTTCCCGCGACGTCCGTGACACGGCCACCGACGCGGCACAGGATCTTCTGAGGCGCCTTGACCACGCGGATCCGCGCGCGTTGGGTCTCGGATGTTCCTGAGTTCACCAAAATCTTTCGATCCGCTGGATGAACACACAGATGGGGGGCGTCTCTAATCTCCGCCTCATAGTCCCCCGAGGGCAAGTCATAGAAGCGTGCAATCCGATTGCGATCCGAATCCTCTTCGATCCATACCGTCTTTCGGCGCCTCTCAATCCATTGCTGCTTCAGCTGATGTTGGCCTGACGGAGTCGCAGTCTGGGACTCGAACACCCAGTGGTCTCCCTCAAGTCGCCACGAGGTCGTCTTCACCGCCCCTTCGGCGTCCGATTCCCGCTTGGCGCCATCGAACCATCCTTCCGGCAATTGGCCATCCCACAGCGCCAATGCCCGGTGCCTAGCGAACGGCTCTCCGGTCACTTCCACCACCAAGCTCAGGGTTTGTCTCTCGACCTCCCAAACGAACGGCTGCTCGCCTAGAGTCGCCGGGTCGAAGGGCGGCGATTCGTAACTGCGTAGGGGGCCGTAACTGGTTCGGGTCGGGAGTCTCAATCGATATTGCCGTCCGTTGACCGCCGCGAAGTGGCGACTGCCAGCCCCTGCCGCATCGGTCTGTATATAGACGAACCCGTGCCCCTCGGCGAGTGACTCGAGCATCACCTTTTCATCGGATACCGGAGATCCTGTGCCCTTCTCCCGAAGAATAACCTTGAGAGATATCTGTGTGGTGGGAACCGGCTCAACTGGGAATTCAAGCTGCATTTCGTCCTCGCCGGCAGGGAATTCGAACTCCAACTTGCCCTTCCAGCGATCGGAGTCGTGAGGACCGAGTCCAACACGCAATTCGAGTTGATGCTTGCCGCCCGTCCTGACTTCGCCACGAAACGTGCCGTCCGCCCCCACGTCAACCAGATATCCTCCACTCCTGCGGCCATCGTATGAGCGGAAATACCCTTGCAGTACCACGGGGCCCACAGGACGTTTGTGTTCCTTTTCGAGAACGTAGACAGAGCCACACAGCGTGCCGTAAGGGTCCCTCGGGTCCAGAGGGCGCCCTAGGATCTCAAGCGCCCCAACACACGTCCACGACGCTGCAAGAAGCAAGGTCGCCCGCTGCCGGGCAATTACGTTCGACCGTACCGAAGACATATTCACTGCTACTCCCAAGACAGCTCTGCGTAAGCCACAGAGGGAAAGCGCAAGAACGCATGCACATCCGCGCTTTCCTTAAAAAGGGGTTCGGATTCGTTGTGGATACTCATGACAGCCTGGATCAACAGCTTCACCGTGTCGCCCACATCGACGGGATCCCTGTACTTCAGTGTATTGCTGAGCCGGAAATCACCGAGGAATCCACCCTCCACTTTGAACTTGATCTTCGCATCAGGCTCGATGGAATTCTGCTCTTTGAAGCCGGCCTTGTTGACCCACGTCCGTAGACCGACATGCACGGAATTGTCCACGAAAGAGCATTGGTCGACGATATACTTGTACGCCGAGGCCAACGAGATCCCTGCGTCTACGACAGCCAGGGAAAACGGGGCACTCTTGCCCAGACCCAACCCTATGCCATCCGATACCAGGCTGCCCGCGATGAGGACCAGATCCAAGTGGTCACTGAACGCGGCCGTATGCGCAGAGGATTCTGCGATCACATCGAAGTACTTCGCACCATACATCTCCAGATTCAGTTGTTTATCCGATCTGGTTCTTGACGTGTCAAGTACGTAGTCTGACGGCGCCGCACGAGCTTCCACCAGACCGTACGAAACTGCCACGTAAGTCCCTCGCTCGTAAGGGCCCGCCATCGCCTTCCATTTGTGTCCGCCATCGAAGGAGGAGCTGTTTTTCTCATGGTCGTCAAAGAGCCGAAGTTGCATAGTAACAGCTGTAGAGTTCTCGCAATCGTACCCGACCACACCGCTCACTTCCGCCAGATATGCATCCCCGTCCTTGGCATTCGTAAAGCCAGGGTATGGCGTGCGACACCACAGATTACCGTCAGGTTTGCACCACTCGAAGTTCTTTTCCCCCGGTTTCTTCATCAACTCCGTCCGCCAGCCCTGACGAGCGCAGTCCATGTTCACCACCCGAATCTTGTCGGAAAGAAATACGAACCCATTCGATGCATCGGATTTGAGCTTGACGTCGTTGGTGATCCTGTCACCCGTCGCCCCCTCAACGTACACCTGGCAAAGGACCTCCATACGCGGATCTTCCGTAATATCCGATGGAACTGCCGCTCGGATCAGATCGCCGCGCAAACACCCTTGGCGCAAAAAGAAAGTGTAGACGGACGAGGCACCGTTTTGGAGGGTCTCCGTTTCATAAAACGAATCGGGAACGAACGCCTCAACGTCTATATTGAAGGGAGCGCTCTGATCAGACGCAAGGTACACGTCCACCGTCCCGAAACAGAAGTTGTCCTTCACCAACGTCACGCACCCGTTCCCCACGCCGTCGAGGCCGGCGAACCGGACGCGCACGGGGATATCGCCGCCGGCATTGGCGAACAGGAACTGCGGCAGCATTTCGATCTCGGCCGAGACGACGCGCACGGAGATGGACCGTTCGAGCGTGCCCCATTTCAGGACGAAAGCGTATTCGCCCGGCTCCAGGCCGGCGGGCGCCAGGCCGCCGGGCCTGGGCCCGGCGAAGACGGCGTCCGTTCCGGGCGCCGCGAGCCGGTCGGTAGCCCCGTCGCCCTCGAACCGGCCGAGCGAGCACCCGGGCTTCGCCGACACCGCCCACTGCGGCGCGGGCAGTTGTTCGGCCGGTATGTCAACGGCCGCCGCCTTCAGACAGATCTTGGAGCACCAGCCGGCGTAGTAAGTGGCCACGTCGTCCAGAATATCGGCACGCGCCGTGCGCCGCGCGATCAGGAGCGTGTTCGGCTCGCCCTCGCGCCTGGGCTCGTGCACGCAATCGCCGGCTCGGTCAGACCCCGCGCACAGTTCGATCGCGGAGACCGCCAGCCGCATGGACGCCTGACAGCACGGTATCGTGCTCGAGCGCGCGGTGATCGCGTAGAGCCCCACCCCATCCCAGAACGTGACGACGCCGTTGGCGTCGATTTTGGGGGTTATCCCGCCGGGCCGCAGTGCGGGGCCGTCGAGTT
>JAFGHX010000181.1 GCA_016929905.1 Kiritimatiellia bacterium | reverse complement strand
AGGCAGAACGCGATGCTGGCTGAGAAGCCGCTGACCTCTGATCTCCGACCTCTGACCTCTGGGTTGCGGGCGAAGCCCGCATTGGGAACACACGGAACCGATTCCAGTTTCCAGTCTCCAGTTTCCAGTCTCACATCAACTGGCCATCTGCAGCGTCTTGCCCGACAGGCGCGCGGCGAGCTCGGTCATCGTCTTCTCGTAGCAGTCCGGGCAGTAGCCGTGCGAGTGCCTCGTTTCCGCCTCCGCGGCCACCAGCCGCCACTCATCCTCTATTCGGATACGGCCGCATACGCAACACTGTATCCTCATGGGTTCCCTGTTCATAAACCCCCCTCTTTGCGCGGACGGCTCAACGGCGCCCCGCCCGCCTCATAGCCTGTTCCATAAGCAGGTCCGGTGCCAGCGGGGCGCGCCGCCCGGGGACGGGTCTCAGGTGTCGGGTTTCGGGTGTCAGCGGGCCTGACACCTGGCCTCTCCGCTCGTCGCGACCGGCATTTCTTGCCGTGCGGCGGCCGATCTCGCCGCTCAGGGCCGGCGGCGTGGCGTGTGTTTGGCCCTGTTTCCGGCCGAGGGCGGCTTTGGCATGCGGCTTGCTCATAGAGCGGTAGTGGCGAAGCCCACGGCCGGCACCGGTCTGTGTGGCCGCACAAACACGTTGGGGGACCCGAACATGCGTGTGACCAACGAGATGACGTACAACATGCTGAAAAGCAATATCATGCGGGTCAGCAAGGGCATCTACGACCTGCAGGAACAAGCCTCAAGCGGGAAACGGCTGCAGGCGCCCTCGAACGATCCGAGTTCCTACGACGCGATCAGCCGCCTGGAAGAGGACAAGGCGCGGCTGACGCAATTCAGCAGAAACGCCGAAAGCCTGAACGACGAACTGCTGGAGGCAGACGGCCTGTTGCAGGGGGTGATAGACATTCTGCACCGCGGGCTCGAGCTGACCGTCGAGGCGAGCGATGCGACCAAGACACCCGTCGACCGCCAGGCCATGGCGAAAGAGGTGGACCTGCTGCTCGAAGGGCTGGTCGACCTGGCGAACTCGAACCCGGGCGGCCGCTACCTCTTCGCAGGCCTGCGCACGGACACGGCCGCCTACGCGCTGACGCGAGACGCGGACGGCATGATCACCGATATCACCTACCAGGGCAACACCGGCGTGCGGCAGGTGGAGATCGGGCAGGGCTTCACCATCGACGCGAACCTGCCGGGCTCTGACTTCACCGGCGAGAAAGGCGTCTTTCAGACGGCCACGACCGACGTGTTCAGCGGGCTGATGCAGCTGCGGGACCGGCTGCTGGCCGGCGAGAACCCGGTCGAGCCCGAAGAGATCACAGCAGACGCGGGTTCGGACATCCTGACCGTCGGCAAGACCTACCGCACGGGCAGCATGGTGAGCCTGGCGACCGACGGCACCCTGCCCGGCGGGCTGACGGCGGGCCAGACCTACTATGCCATCAAGGTCTCCGACACGGAGATTCGGCTGGCCGCCACGCTGGCCGACGCACGCGCGGGCATCTTCATCGACATCACCGACGCCGGGACCGGCACCCACTCGCTCACCCAGCAGTCCCTGCGCGAGATCAACGAGGCGCTCGAGCAGGTGCTTCGCACCGAGGCGGTTGTGGGGGCCCGGCAGGAGCGGATCAGCCTCAACGACGCCATCATCGGCAGGCGTGAGATCGCCGCGGAGAATTCGCTCGAAAGCCTGCAGGGCGTCGATGTGGCCGAAGTGGTGATGGAGCTGAGCAAGCGACAAGTGGCCTATGAAGCCGCCTTGCGCGTGACCGCCGGCACGCTGCAGGACACGCTGGTGAATATGCTCTGAGCGCCGGGTTCAGATGACGATGTTCACGTGCCTGCCGGTCGGGGGCTCCAAGTCCGGGTCGTCCGCTTTCGGCGGCCGGATAACGGGCGCGGCGGCCGGTGGCGCGGGCTTCTCGGCTTCGGATTCGGACGCGGGCGGGCCCGGCACGCTGTCGAGGATCACCCGGTCTTCAACGACCAGCCCGTCGGGCGAAGCGGGCGGCGGGCCGCCCTGCCCCTTCTCGGTATCCGCGCCGGACTTCTTCTTCTTGTCGAGCTGCTCCTGGAATTGTTCCTGTGTGTTGCGGTCCGCCTCCGGGTCCAGCGCGTTCACCCGGTAAATGTCGCTGGCGGCGTAATCGCCGGGCCGGATGGCATTGACGTTGCGCTCCGAGTCGCTCATCATCGGCAACCACCTCCGTTGACGGTTTTCCCCTCGGGTCGCATGCAGGATGCGGCACGCCCATCCCTATTTTTCGGTCTCCGACAAGATGGACTTAAGCTTGGCCACGGCCAGCGCGTGGATCTGGCAGATGCGCGCCTCCGTCACCTCGTACAGGGCGGCAATTTCATGAAGGCGCAGTTCCTCGTAGTAGTACAGATACAGGATCTTCTGTTCGCGCGGGGCGAGCTGGCGGAAGGCATGGCGCAGCGAACGGCGCAGGTCCTCCTTCTGCGTCTCCTGATCGGGCGTGGCCGCGTGCGGATCGGCCAGGACCTCGCCGAGCGTCAGATTGCGGTCTCCGTTCGCGCCGACGGGCGCGTCCAGCGAGAGCCAGGGCAGCGCCCTGTCGAACAACGCGCGCAGGTTCCGGGCCCCAAGCCCGGTGGCTTCGGCCAGTTCGTCTTCGTCGGGAAAGGCGCCGTGTTCCTGGGCCCATTCCCGGATCGTGCTCTCGACCCTCTTCAGCGTATTGCGTTGCGAGCGGGACAACGGGTCGCGCGCGCGCAGCTCGTCCAGGATCGCGCCCCGTACGCGCCGATACGCGAACGCCTCGAAGCTCTGCCCGCTCTCGGGATCGAACCGGTGGATCGCGTCGTGCAGGCCGAGCAGGGCGGAGTAGAACAGGTTTTCCCGCTCCACGTAGGAGGGCAGCCGGATCGCCATGCGCGCCACGATCCGCTGCGCGAACGGGACCAGCGCCTCCAGCAGCCGGCACAGCGCCTCCTCGGAGTCCGGTTCGGCCCAGAATTCCGCCCACAGGGCGGCATGGGGCAACCCTTCCAGTTCGTTGACGCTCTTCTTCTTCATGTGTCAGAAAATCCCCGCCGCCGCCCCGGCGGCCTACACCGATGCGGGCGGCGTCTGCGCCGGGGGCGGCGCCTGCTGCTCGGCGGCCGCCGCCTGCGCCTCGGCCTTCTTGCGCGCCTCTTCTTGCCGGCTCAGTTGCTCGCTCACGAACTCGTACAGCACGCGCGCGAAGAACCGGAAGAACACCAGCACGCAGACCGTACCCGCGAACAGAATCACGGCGGCGCGATACAGGGCCGTGAGCAGCGGCACACCGTTGAGCAGCGCCGCCACCAGCGCGATCGGAAAGAGGATCACGCCGACGGCCACCGCCAGTTTGCCGAGAATCGAATTCATGTTCTAGTCCCGTCCCGCGCGCGTGTCAAGTTTTGCCGATGTCCACGAGCTTGTCAAAGAAAGGTTTCTGCACGTCACGTCTGCCCGCCAGCACCGTCTTGCCGAACGCGAGGTAGCCGGCCAGCCCCTTGAGCGCCTTGGCCGGCGCCGAGTCGGCCGCATACAGGACGACGGGCCGTCGCGCGCGGATGGCGTGGGTCACGACGACATCGTAGGGAATGATGCCGCCGAGCGTCAACTCGACGCCGAGGAACTTGCGCGTGATGCCGTCCAGATGCCTGGCCAGCGTGCGCCCCTCGGCTTCGCTGCGCACCATGTTGATCACCGTCATGATGAACGGCGGGTCCGGCTGCCGGCAAATCGTTTTGATCAGGGCGTAAGCGTCCATCACGGAGGTCGGTTCGTTGGCGACCACGACCAGCACTTCCGGCGCGGCGGCCAGGAAGTTGGTCACGTTCCCGCCGATCCCGGCGGCGACATCGATGATGAGATAGTCGTAGCCGGCCGCGAACCGGAGCAGCTCGTCGACGAACATCTGGCGGCGTGCGCTGCCGAGTTCGACCATCTCGGGCGCGCCGGAGGCCGCCGCAAGCAGGCTGGGCCCGTTGTCGAGCGCGACGACCGCCTCCTCCAGCGTGCAGGTGCCGAACAGCACGTCCTGCAGCGTGTAGGTGGGGTCGGCGCCCACTTGCAGGTCCACATTGGCGAGGCCCAGGTCGGCATCCAGCACCAGCACCCGGCTCCCCGTCTGGGCCAGCGAATAGCCGAGCCCGACCGAGACAAAGGTCTTGCCCACACCGCCTTTCCCACTGGCGACGGCGATGCAACGCAGACGGCCGGGCAGGCGCTCGGCGCTGCCCGGGCCGGCCTGCCTGGCTTTGCGCAAGGCGGCTGCCTGGTCTTCGCTCATGGGCTCTCTCTGTTCGCTTCCTTGCCGGCCCCGTCCCGCGCGCGCCGGCGCCGGCGCGGGTGCGGGGCGAACGTTACCTCGCGCACGCAACGGCCGCGGCGGCCGTGGCCGCCGCGCGAACCGGGCGCGGACGTTCCGGAGCGAAGGGTCGCGCGGGACGGACCAGCAGGCCGACGAGGTCGGACACCTTCGCCGGCTTCACATCCTGGGGCACACGCTGGCCGTCGGTCAGGAACGCGATCGGACAATCCGTGTCGCACGCGATTCCGGTAAGCACGCCGTACTGGCGCGTTTCGTCGATTTTCGTGATGACCAGATAGTTGGGCCGGAGCACCGAGAAGTTGCCGATCAGCTCCGCGGCGTGCTGCCGGTCGAGGGTGGCGGGGACCACGAGCAGGACGGTTGTCTTGCCCATCCCCTGCAGCACTCCGCGTATCCCGGCCAGCCCGATCTGATCGTAGTGGTTGCGGCCCGGTGTATCAACCAAAATCACGTCCTTGTCCGAGAAGCGGGCCACCGCTTTGGCCGCCTCGGCCGCCGAAAACGCGACCGCCAGCTCCAGGCCGAGCAGAGTGGCGTATTCCTTGATCTGGTCCACCGCCGCCACGCGGAAGGTGTCGGTCGTGATGAGACCGACCTTCAGCTTCCGGTCCAGGCACCACCGCGCGGCCAGCTTGGCCAGCGTGGTCGTCTTGCCGGAACCGGTCGGCCCGACCAGCACCACCACGTGCGGCCCGTTCTGGGCCTGGATCGGGAAATTTTCTTCCACGCACAGCAGCCGCGCAACCCCCTCGCGCAGCGCGCGCCCGGACGAATCCTTCAGCGCCGCCGGCGTCTCGGTGGCGAGCTTCTTCACGAACCGCGGGTCCCAGCCGACGGAGGCGCGCGGCGCGGGCGCGGGCGGCGGCTGCCGCGCGGCAGGCGCCGCGGCGGCGGCCGGTCCGCGGCTCAGCGCCTGCATCTCGCCCAGGAGTTGCTGCATGGCGGCCTGCATCTGCTGCCATTTCTCGAGCTGGGCCGCGGAGAAGTTTCGGAATTCCTCCTGCCGCAGGCTGCGGCTTTCAGCCGAACCGTCATCCACGACGGCGACCAGTTCGTACTGCTTGTGGCCGAACAGGGGTGCCAGCACCGAATCGCGCGGGCGGCAGGTTCGGGACGAGACGATGACGGCTTCCGGCCCCAACTCGCCGCGGATCGTTTCGTGGAGCCGGTCCAGCGACTGTCCTTTGTAGCTGCGAACGATCATGGTCTATTCCACCTGGTCTGTGGGTTGAGCACCCGTTCGGGGTGCCGGAATCATGCTTACCATATTCACCCGAACGTCCTCCGCCACCTCGGCGAAGGAGAGGACGGGCACATCCCGGAAATCGTGCCAGGTCAACTGCCGCAACTGCGCGCGAACGAGCGGCGAACACAGCAGGACGGTCTGCACGTCCTCCCGCTTGGTCGCGTCCAGCGCCGCGCGAATGCTGTCAAGCAGTCCGCGTGCCAGAGCCGGGTCCAGCGCGAGCTGGCCCAGTTCCTGGCCTTCGCGGTGGATCGCCTGCCGCATCATCTCCTCCAGTTGCGGCGAGATCCCGATCGCGTACAGCGCGGCGTCCGGCCCGAGATAGTGCCTGCAGATGTGGCCGCTGAGCGCGCGCCGGCAATACTCGACGAGAATGGCCGTGTCCTGCGTGCGATCGGCCTGGTCCGCCAGTGTCTCCAGAATCACCGGCAGGTCCCGGATCGACACGCGTTCGCGCAGAAGCCCCTGCAGGACCCGGTGCACGCTGCCGACCGGCATCTTGTTCGGGATCAGCTCCTGCACCACGGCCGCGTTGGATTCCTTGACCTGGTCGATCAGATCGCTCACGCTCTGGCGGGACAGGATATCGGCGGCGTTGCGCTTCACGACCTCGGCCAGGTGGGTGGTGATCACGCTGGCGCAGTCGACCACCGTCAGGCCCTGCGCCTCCGCCGCCTCGCGGCGTTCCTCCGGGATCCAGAAGGCCTCGAACCCGAACGCCGGCTCGTGCACGGGAATGCCGCCTTCCAGCACGACGTCGCCGCCCGGGCTGATCGCGAGCAGCGAGCCGGGCCGCACGGAGTTGCGCGCGACCTCCAGCCCGCGGATCTTGATGCTGTACTCGTTGTTGCGCAGGTTCACGTTGTCGCGCACGTTGACCGGCGGCATGACCACGCCGATATCCTCCGCGATCTGGCTGCGGACCATGCCGATCCGATCCACCAGTTTCCCGTTCTGCGCCCGGTCGACCAGCGGGACGAGCCCGAACCCGATCTCCAGATCCATCGGCGAGACGCTCAGCACATGCTTCAACGCCGCCGGCGAGGACGGCAACGCCGGGCGGTCCGGCCCCTGCCCCAACTCGCCTTCGGCCGGCCGCGCGCCGCCCGGGCCGACCGCGCGGCCGCCCGCTTTCTCCGCCGCCGCCGGCTGGCGCCGGCGCAGGGCGTAGCCGAACCCGCCGATCGCGGAGCCCAGCGCCATGAACGGCACAAACGGCAGGCCCGGCACGCAGGCGATCGCCGCAAGCACCCCGCCCGTGATCATCAGCGGCTTGGGCCGCACGAAAAGCTGGTTGGCCACCGCCGTGCCCAGCTCCGTCTCCTCCGCCGCGCGGGTGACCAGCATGCCGGCCGCGGTCGAGATGACCAGCGCCGGAATCTGGGCGACCAGCCCGTCGCCGATCGTCAGGATCGTGTAGGTGCGCAGCGATTCCACCGCCGACAGATCCTGCTGCCACATGCCGACGGCGAAGCCGGCGCCGATGTTGATCGCCGTGATGATCAGCCCGGCAATCGCGTCGCCGCGCACGAACCGGCTCGCGCCGTCCATCGCCCCGTAGAAATCCGCCTCCCGGCTCAGATCGCGCCGGCGCGTCAGCGCCGTCTTCTCGTCGATCAGGCCCGCGTTCAGGTCCGCGTCGATGCTCATCTGCTTGCCCGGCATCGCGTCGAGTGTGAACCGTGCCGCCACTTCCGCGATACGGGCGGAGCCTTTCGTGATGACGATGAAATTGATCAGGACCAGAATGAGGAAAATGACGATCCCGATCACGTAGTTGCCGCCAACCACGAAGTCGCCGAACGCCTGGATCACCTTGCCGGCGTAGGCCTGCAGCAGGATCTGGCGCGTGGTGGCCACGTTCAGCGCCAGCCGGAACAGCGTCAGCATCAGCAGCAGCGACGGGAACGCCGAGAGTTCCAGCGGCCGCTCGATCTGGACCGTCAGGATCAGGACCAGCACCCCGGCGCTGATGCTGAACACCAACAGGATGTCGAGCAGCTGGGTCGGGACCGGAATCAGCAGCACGCCCAGGATCACCATCAGCGCGACGGCGATCACGAGATCCGACTGCCTCACTTTACGCTCGCTGGCTGCCATGTCTCACTCTCCCCGCTCTGCGGCCCGGCCGTGGCGCCGCCGCGATCGGGCCGAGCCGAAGCTGGCCCAGCCGGTGCAGGTACGCCAGGATCTCCGCCACGGCTTCGTAGAACCGCGACGGGATCTCGTTGCCGAGCGGGACGTCTTTGTACAGGCTGCGGGCCAGCGCGGGCCGTTCCAGGATCGGCACGCCGTGCTCGCCGGCCACCTGCTTGATCCGTTCCGCGATCAGACGCAGCCCCTTCGCCACAACGCGGGGCGCGTCCATCGACTCGGTGTCGTACTTCAGCGCCACGGCCACGTGCGTCGGGTTCGTCACGACCACCGTCGCATGCGGCACCGCCGCCATCATCCGCATCAGCGTCAGCTCGCGCATCTTCCGCTTCTGCGCGCCGCGCACGATCGGGCTCTGCTCGTACTGCCGCCGTTCGTCCTTGACTTCCTGCTTGGTCATCATCAGGTCGCGCTCGTACTTGTACTTCTTCTCGCACCAGTCCAGAGCCGCGATCACGATGAAGATCAGCAGCACCGTCAGCGTCATCCGATAGAGGAACAGGAACGTCCATTGCGCGAAGGCCTCCGTCGAGAAGTGCGACAGCATCGTCATCTCCGGCATCTTGCGGCGGACCATCCAGGTGATGACCAGCGAGACGAGCGCGATCTTCATGAGGGCGAGTACCAGCTTCACGAACGACTGCAGCGAGAACAGACGCTTGAAGCCGGTGATCGGGTTGAGGGCCGAGAGCCGGAAGCGCAACGCTTTCACGCTGAAGTACGGGCCCGTCTGCGACATGTTCGCGATGATGCTGCCGATCACCGCCGCCGAAAAGACGGGCAGCAGGATTCCGCCCGCCACGGAACCCCCGCGCACCAGGCCGTCCCGAATGGTCGCAATCTCCCACTGGCCGCCGACCGGGACGTTCATCACTTCGGACAGCACGATGCAGAAGGTGCGCAGGATATGCGGGACCCAGAAACGCAGGATGAACAGGGCCACCAACAGCACGCCGGCCGTTGTGATCTCGGCCGAAACGCACAACTGGCCTTTCTCCCGCGCGTCCGAACGCCGTTTCGGCGTCGCCCGTTCGGTTCTGCCCTCTTTGCCTTCCATCTTCCTGCCTCACTGACTCGATCGCGTTCAGTCGCGGTTCCACGGCCTTCTGACCGGGCTCAACTCAGAACACGCGCGCACAGCTCCAGCATCCGCTGCACCAACTGGCCGAAGATCGCCGCGCCATAGCGCAGGATCAGCCCCGTCATGAACATCCCCATGAATACGCGGACCGGGAGCGCCAGGAACAGGACATTGAAGTCGGGCGCCATGCGGGCGATGAGCCCGAGCCCGACGTTCAGGATGAGCGAGGCGGCCAGCAGCGGCGCCGCCAGCTTGACGCCGAGCCGGAACATCTCCCCGCCCATCGCAATAAGCTCGCCCACCGTCGCCTGGTTCAGCCAGGTAATCTGCGGCGGAACGGTACGGAAACTGGCCGCCAGCAGCCGCAGCAGGACCAGGTGCCCGTTCGTCGCCAGCACAATCACCACGAACGTCATCTGCAGGAGCTGCCCCATGATCGGATTGTCGTAGCCGTGCACCGGGTCCACGTTGCGGGCCAGGAACAGGCCGCTGCCCTGGCTGATGATGTTGCCCCCAATCACGCACGCCTGGATGAACAGGCTGCAGACCAGGCCGATCGCCGCGCCGAGCAGCGCTTCGCCCACCATGCCGAGCACGACCGCCGGCAGCGTGTTCAGCGAGGCGGCCGTCACGGCCCATTCCATGGGGACCAGCGGCGTGAGCACCACGGCAATGAGCAGTGCCAGCGCGATTCGAATCGGGCCCGGCACCTCCGCCCCGCCGAAGAACGGAACGGCCGCCGTGATCCCCGCGCTGCGCGCGAGCACCAGGAAGAAGGTCTGAGGCCAGAAACCGAACTGGACCGTCATCGCCCGCCTACCCTCCCATCTGGCCGATCAAGGCAAACGTCTGCACGAAATAGTCTATGACCAGCCGCAGCGACCACGGCAACGTGATCGCCATGACGATCGCCG
The DNA here is from genome assembly GCA_016929905.1 of Kiritimatiellia bacterium. Lineage (GTDB taxonomy): Bacteria > Verrucomicrobiota > Kiritimatiellia > JAFGHX01 > JAFGHX01 > JAFGHX01. The sequence continues at coordinate 2,271 of JAFGHX010000181.1, read as the reverse complement.
CCGCCACCACTTTCGGCACGAACGTCAAGCTCATGTCGCGGATGGACGTGACCGTCTGCACGACGTTGATCACCACGCCCACGATAATGGCCGTCAGCAGCAGCGGCGCCGCCGCCATCGCCGCGGTGCGCACCGCATCAAACGACAGGTCCAATGCCATCTGCACAGTCATCCGCGTCTCCCTCAAAAACTTGCTCGAGAACTTCCTCGTTCCGCCCACCCGAACGCCGGCTACAGCGAAAAGCTCGTCACAACGCCCCGGATCAGCACGTTCCAGCCGTCGGCCAGCACGAAAAGGAGGACCTTGATGGGCAGCGAAATCATCATCGGCGGCAGCATCATCATGCCCAGCGACATCAGCGACGAGGCGATGATCAGGTCCAGCAGCAGAAAAGGCAGATAGATCAGAAACGCCATCTGCAGCGCGGTCTTCAGCTCGCTGCTCATGAACGCCGGGATCAGCACGTGGGTCGGCAGCTCCTCGAGCGTCGCCGGCCGCGGCGTGTTGGAAATGTTGAGGAACAGGTCCAGCTCGTTCTCCCCGGTCTGGCGCGCCATGAACTTGCGCAGGGGGGCCATCCCTTTCTGCCACGCTTCACCCTCCGTCAATTCCTCCGCCATGTAAGGCTGGATGGCCTCGGCGTTGATTTTCTGCCATACCGGCGCCATGGTGAAGATCGTCAGAAACAGGGCCATCGCCGCCAGCACCTGGCCGGGCGGCGTCTGCTGCGTGCCGAGCGCGCGGCGCAGGAAACCCAGCACAATCAGGATGCGCGTGAACGAGGTCGTCATGATGATGGCAGACGGGGCCAGGCTCAGCACGGTCAGCAGCAGCATGATCTTGATCGACTGCGAGACTTCGCCCGGCGAATCGGCGGCATCGAACTTGATATGGATGCCCGTTGGCACGGCCGGCGTGGCGACAGGCCGGGCCGCGTCCTGATCCTGGGCGCGGACCCCGCGGGCGACGCACAACGCCAGCATCACTGCGCCGAACACAACCGAACCCGTTCTACGGCAGGGACTCATGCGGAACTCCCAACTCGTCTGTCATCGCGAAGCCGTCGTAGACCGCCTGCTGCGGGGGCGGCGCCCCGTTCGGCGTGCGGCCGACCTTCGTCAACAGCGTCATGCCCTGCGGGCCGGCTCCGACCAGGACCTCCTGCTCGTCTATCGCGACGAGAAACACACTGCGCCGTGCATCCAGCGCAAAACGCTCCACGAGCCGGATCCGACGCGTCTTTCCGCGGGCGCCGAGCTGACCGCCGTAACGGCGCCTCAGATACATGCTCAGGCCCCAAAGCCCGGCCAGGACCGCCAGAACCGTCCCGATCGAACGCCAGAAGTTCACGCTGGAGCCCGAGGCGAACGGCTGGCTGAGCTGCCGGTCCGACTTCAGAACCGAACCGAGCGGGGTACTCTCGCCGGCCGTTTCACCCCAGACGAGCAACGGCCAGCTCAGCATCGCGAATACGAGCAGCGATACGCACAGCCACTTGATGGCTTCGAAAAACCGGGTACGACCGGAACTGTCCGGGCCGCGGTCACATGCGCGTTGTCGACAGGATCGGCTGTTCATGGTGCACCTCTCTCATTCCGTCCATAGCAGGCAGGATGCCATGGGCGCGGCCGGGCCCGTTCAGCCGCGATTTCCTTGGCCTTTTCGCGTGCGCGTTGGCTTCCGGGCCGCGCTCCGGCCCGTCAAGGCTCGATACGGCGCTAAAACCACCAGATGTTGCATAGGACGAGAGGGATCCGGGCGCTGATGCCGAAGCCGCTGCGGCGGCCACACACCTGCCGGCGGGCCCCGGCAAGGCCGGCGGGCGGCGCATTAGGCGACAGAGGGTTGAAAGATGCAACAGTCGCCAATGCGGCACCACAGTTCACCGACCGACCCTGTCCCCACACCTGGACATTCCCAGCAAACTCGCCAAGTCTCAGGCCAGCGAGGCCCCCGGCGCCCGCGGCTGCGCCGGATTATTCAGGGTGGAAACTTTGTCGTAATCTTTGTCGATCCCGCCGCTGCGGCGGGGGTTCTCGAGTAAGTTCTCGATGGAACTCGGGGAAGTCTCAGTGGCGCCTCCGGCGCATGAAACTCGAAACTGGAAATTTGAAACTGGATGGGGGTGTGCCGGATTAATCAAGGTGGAGACTCCGTCGTGAACGCCAGCATGCACGAGCCCCGCCCCGCCCGGCATGCCACCTCCTGATTCCGAGAAAATTCTTGGCGCCGCCACGGCGCCAAGAATTTTGGGCAACGTGGTGCCGCTT
>JAFGHX010000180.1 GCA_016929905.1 Kiritimatiellia bacterium | reverse complement strand
CCTGTGTCGCCCACACCTGTGTCGCCCACACCTGTGTCGCCCACACCTGTGTCGCCCACACCTGTGTCGCCCACACCTGTGTCGCCCCTCCCAAGAACATCCGCATCTGGCACCGGAACTACCACGAAAAAATCGTGCGCACGTCAGAGGCGGAGCGCAACATCCGCGAGTACATTCGCGCCAATCCATGGAAATTGGTACAGGAAGGCACATACGAGGGTCAACCATACCGAATGATCGGCAATCCGACGTTGCTGAACCGTGAGAAGATCGGCATGCTCTGCTCGCGAAACTGCCCACCGGATGTTCTGGCCGCGGCTCAACGCCGCGCCGCCGAGGCGGGTGCGCCGTGTTGTTTCATGAGCGGGTTCCATTCGCCGCCGGAAAAGGCCGTCCTGCAAGCCTTGCTTGGCAGCGAATCCAGAATCGTCTGCTGCCCCGCGTGGGGCATTGACACCATGCGGATTCCCGCCGATTGGCTGCCCGCTCTTGAAGCCAACCGGATGCTCATTCTGGAAATGCGAAACCGCGCCGGCAATCTCTCGGCCGCGGAACAGCGCAACCGATTCGTAATCGAATGCGCGGATAGGCTCTGGCTCCCCCACATGAGCCGAGGGGGCATGCTGGAGAGGTTGGTGCAGGGCTCGCATGCGGAATCCGGGCGTATCGCGGAGAGAGAAGGGACATCCGCGTGATTGAGCAATGGAAAGAAACAACCAAGGAGATCCGTCCTTCCAATTTCCTCTCATTTGAGTATCCTCTAGGCACGGCCTCACAATGAGCAAAGAGTCATCACCCAGCTCAGGCTTCTTCCGCTCCGCCCGGCCGATCTGGCCGAGGGACCGGGAGACGGAGATGAACCTGTTTGTCGGGTTCCGGGCGGTTGTCGAGCCGGCCCCGCACCACGACGCCTTTCTGCGCGTGACCGCCTCGTCGCTGTACCGCGTCTACGTGAACGGGGCCTTTGCCGGGCACGGGCCGGTGCGCGCCGCGCACGAGTTCTTCCGGGTCGACGAATGGGACCTGCGCGGGCGGTTGGATGCCGAGAAGAATGTCATCGCGATCGAGGTGGCCGGCTACAACGTCAACAGCTACTACACCCTTGACCAGCCCGCCTTTGTCCAGGCCGAACTGCTGGCCGACGGCGCCGTGCTGGCCTCCACCGCCGGGGACGGCGCGCCCTTTCACGCGCACATCCTCAAGTACCGCGTGCAGAGAGTGCAGCGCTACACGATCCAGCGCGCGTTCTCCGAGGTCTACCGCTGCCACTCCGGCTACGCGCTCTGGCGGCGCGATCCGGGCGTCCCGCTCGACGTCACGCGCTGCGCCGTGCAGCCGGAGAAGAACCTGCTCCCGCGCGGGCTGCCCTACCCTGCGTTTCTTGTCCGCTCCGCCGTCTGGCAGACGGCGCGCGGCAAGGTCACCCCGGCGCCGGAAGACCGGACGGAGTGGAAACCGAAAGCGCTCACCGGAATCGGCCCGACGCTGAAGGGGTACCTGGAAGAGGAGCTGGAGACGATCCCTGCGCTCCAGGTCCAGTCGCTCCAGAACGAACCGTTCCGCGGGGTCCAGAAACCGATCACGCCGCGCACGCGGCTGATGTTCCGCCCGGCCACTTACCAGATCGTCGATTTCGGCCAAGTCCTGACCGGCTTCATCGGCGTGCAGCTTACCGCCCGCAGCCGCACGCGGCTGCTGCTCACCTTCGAAGAGGCGCTCACGGACGGCGACGTCGACTTCAAACGCAACACCTGCTCCAACGTGCACGCCTACGACGTGTCGCTCGGCAGTTTCGAGCTCGAGTCGTTCGAGCCGTACACGCTGCGCTACCTCAAGCTGATCTGCGTCGAGGGCCGGTGCGACGTCGAGCACGTCTACGTGCGCGAATATACCAACCCGGAAGTGAGCGACGCCTCGTTCACCTGCGATAACCGCGATTTGAACCGGATCTTCGATGCCGGCCAGGAGACCCTGCGCCAGAACGCGGTCGACACGTTCATGGATTGCCCGTCGCGCGAGCGCGCCGCCTGGCTTTGCGACAGTTTCTTCACCGCGCGCGCGGCCTACGACCTGAGCGGGCACACGGCGATCGAGCAGAACTTCTTCGAGAACTTCCTGCTGCCCGAGACGTTCGCCGACCTGCCCGACGGCATGCTGCCGATGTGCTATCCGGCCGATCACCGGAACGGCACCTTCATTCCGAACTGGGCGCTCTGGTTCGTGGTGCAGCTCGAGGAGTACCTGCAGCGCAGCGGCGATCGCGCAACCGTCGACGCGCTGAAGTCCAGGGTCCTGGCGCTGATGCACTATTTCAAACGCTTCAAGAACAAGGACGGCCTGCTCGAGAAGCTGGAAAGCTGGGTCTTCGTGGAGTGGTCGGAGGCCAACAAATTCACGCAGGACGTCAACTACCCCACCAACATGCTCTACGCCGCCGCCCTGGCCGCCGCCGGCCGGCTCTACGAGCTGCCCGCCTGGCTCAACGAAGCGGGCCGGATCAAGGACCGTATCCGCACCGAGTCCTTTGACGGCCGGTTCTTCGTCGACAACGCCGTGCGGTCGCCCGCCGGCGCGCTCGAGCGGACGGACAACCGCACGGAGACCTGCCAGTACTACGCCTTCTTCTTCGACGTGGCCACGCCCGAATCGCATCCGGACCTGTGGCAGGCGGTTCAAAACGTGCTCGGGCCGGGCCAGGCCGAGACGCGCGAGAGACCGGACGTCTATCCCGCCGACCTGTTTATCGGCTGGTTCCTCCGGCTCGAGATCCTCTCGCGCTTCGGGCTCTGCGCGCGCACGTTGGCGGAGCTGACGGCCTACTTCAAGCACATGGCCGAAGAGACCGGCACGATCTGGGAGCACAGCGACGGCCGCGCGAGCCGCTGCCACGGGATCGGCGGCCACGTCGCCCGCGTCCTCTACCGCGACGCGCTCGGCCTGCACAAGATCGACACCCATTACCGCATCGTCTACCTGCGCTTCGCCGACCTGCCCCTGCGCTGGTGCCGCGGCCGCATCCCGCTCGACACCGGAATCCTGGCGCTCGAGTGGTGGGTGCAGGACGACGAGAAACACTTCCGCGTCCAGCTCCCGCCCGGCTACGTCGCCGACGTCGAGAACCTCGGCGAGAAACAGCTCGTGCGGTTGCCGTGAAAGTGGCAGCGGCGGCCCGCCCCGGTCATTCTCACGGTGACCGGCGAGCCCCGCGGTTCGGTGACCATGTCCTTCAGCGAGTTTGAGTGGCTCGATGAGATCGACCCGGCGGTGTTTACGTGAACGAAACAGCTCAAGTCAGATCGTGGCGCTTCGGAACGGACGATGAGCGTCGACTGATGATCGTATGCGATCGTTGGGCCTTAGAAAGATCCCAATGCGGGCTTCGCCCGCAACCCAGAGGTCAGAGGTCGGAGATCAGAGGTCAGCGGCTTCTCAGCCAGCATCGCGTTCTGCCT
>JAFGHX010000179.1 GCA_016929905.1 Kiritimatiellia bacterium | reverse complement strand
GGGGGAATGGAAGGGTGGGGGAATGGAAGGGTGGGGGAACCTTGAACCTTTGACCCGGTGACCCCGTGACCCCTTGAACTCTTGAACGTTTTCCCGTTTCACCCGCCGAACAGGCGGTTCGTGAGATCGCCGACGATCTTCCCCATACGCCGGCACTCTTTGGCGGCGCGCTCGTCGGGCGCGCCGATGGCGACCGGTCCGTAATGGTCGCCCTTCGCGCTGCCGGGCACGATCATCCCGTGGATGAGCAGCGCCTTGAGCATGTCGAGCACGGTCGTCTCGTTGCCGCCGCCCGTGTTGGCGGAGGAGGAGAACGCGCCGCCGACTTTCCCCTGCAGCTTGCCGTGGAACTTCACGCTCTCGTCGAGCAGTTGTTTGATCTCCGCGGCCATCGTCCCGTAATAGGTCGGCGAGCCGAGAATGACGGCGTCGGCCTGGAGCAGGTCCTCCACCTGCGTTTCTTCCACGGACTGGTTCGCCACCTCGCAGCCCGTCGTCGACACGCCCTCCTCAACCAGTTGCGCCATCTTGTGCGTGTTTCCGCTGCGCGAGTAGTAGACGATCAGGACTTTCGGCATGGGTGCGTGCCTCCTTTCAAGCGAAAACAGTGTGGAACAGGCGGCGGGCCGGCGTGCTCAGGACCCGGCAACCGGCTGACGGCGCGCCTGTACCGGACCCTCTATTACTGAGCCGGATCGGCCGGCTTGTCAAGCACGCGGTTTCTTTCGTCGAGTCTTTCGAGGGCTCTTGAGCGATTCCCGATAGGCGCGTTCGTGTTTGTTCAGAATCGGTTCGCCGCGCGGCACCAGCGGCCAGGTTTGCGCATCGTAAAGATCGTAGTCGTAGACGCTGCCCAGCGCCTTCTGGATCAGGTCCCAGAAGCTGCGGCTATCCTCGAAGACATCGGACGGCCTGTCGAACCCGGGCGTGGACCCGATCAGCGTCGTTCTGTAGGGAGGCGGGCCAAGGACAAACGGGTGAATCTGTTTCCTGCGTCGGACGGCCTTCCGGACCCCGGCCTTGATGAGCTGGTGGGACTTGCGAGGGACATGGGTGATGGCCGTGTAGGGCGACAGGGCCTCCTTGACCGCCACCGTCTCGATGTTGGGGACGTATTGCCTGACCTGCGCGCACACGGTCGCATCGCCGGTCACCAGGATGGCCGGAACACGGAAATGGCCCGCCAAGGCCATGGCGAGCCCCGCTTCGTTCAGCGCGATCTGCTTGCCGTCACCATATTCGATATCCAGCCGTGTGTGCGGCAACACCCCTTTGGTGCCGGCCATCGCATGCATGCCGAGACAGATCATCGCGTCGAAACTGTCGTCAAAGCGCGGAAGCCACATGGGCATCCGGGTGCTCGGTCCGTGAATCAGCCGCACAGCCGGGTGGATCTCCTCGTAGATCAGATTGTCGGCCGGTCCGTGACTGTCGTTGACGACAATCTCCCGCACGCCGCATTGGAGCAAGGCGGACGTCGCCGCATGGAGTTCCGCGGTGAACAGCCGCTTCATGCGCCAGACGTGCTCATGCTTGGCCAACTCGCCCTGAAGCCGGTCTTCGTGGTAGATGTAACCCGCTACGCCCTCGATATCCGTGTGAACGTAGACTTTCATGATCGCCATGATCATAGCAGGCCGATCGCGCTTTGCACGGCGAAAGTGCTGGCGGCGCGGGAAGTCGCCGCGTCGCGACGACTTGGGTTTCCTGGCGCTCGAACCGCCCCCGTCTCGCGCCTGCGCCCCGCACGAATCTTGCTTCCCGTGCTCCGCTCTCAGCCGAGGCGACCAACGCTCACGCTCTCCCTCACCTTGCCCGGTCGCGGGGAAGGTGTAGGTGAGCAGCGTGTTGTTCGGCTCTTTTGTCTTCTTCCTGTGCGCGCAGTGCATCCCGAAGTTTCTCGACGATGCGCTCTCTCAGGCTCTTGGGTGCCACCACCTTTACGTCCGGCATCCAGGACAGGACCCAGCGGACAAGTTCCTTGCGCCCGGTGGTCTCCAGACGCATCTCCACGCGGCCATCGCGGCCTCTCCGAAATGCCTGCGTAGGGTGCCACTGGCGCTCGGTGATGTAAACGGCCAGCTTCGGCTCGAACAGTAGCCGGTCCTTGCGCACGTTGTGGGCCAAAACATACCAGTTTCCGCGGTATGCGAGCAGGTGGAAAGGCTGGAACTCGTATCGCGAAACGCGCCCGGTGAAGGCCTGGTATTCCGCCTGGATCGCCTCGCGGCGCTCCATGAAGCCCGCCAGTTGCGTCCATATGTCGGGATCGATCCGCACGGAATCTTCAGGCAGGGCCCCGACGTATTCGCTGAGCCAATCCGGCTCGATGGTGATGTCGCCCTCCAGCGACTCGGCGATTTTGTCCAACACCGAGCGCATGTCCAGGTGCAGCGGCGTGCCCTCGTAGTGGACGAGGAGTTTGCGCACGAGCGCGAAGCTGAACGCCTCCTTGCGGCTGATTCGCACCGGCGGCAGCGTGTAGGGCTCATCACTCAGACGGAAGCCGTGCCGCCCGTCGTCATACTCCAGCGGCGCGCGTTCTTCGTCGCGCAAGAAGGCCAGGTGTCGCGCCACGGTGCGGCGCGACACCTCGAACTCCTTCATGAAGTCGCTGCTGTTCGGCAGATAGCCGGTCTCGGCACCCTCGCGCACCATCTGGACCATGCGCCGGATGCGGTAGTATTGCGGCCTCGAATCCGCCTTCATTCTTGACGTCGTATGCCCGCCGTGAGACCATCTTTCTCATGAGAGCGCTGCTTGAGACCGGTCGAAACGGCTGCGTCTCCGCACCACCGGAAAAGCAATGTCTTATCAGATCTTGATGGACTCTACGGTCGCCCGGAATGGGGGCACAAGCTGATGCGGTTCCTGACCGACGTGGAACTGCGCAAGCTGCGCCAATCCCGGGCGAGCGGCGCGCCGCTGAGCCTTAACAACCGCAATCACATCGTGAGCCCGAGTTTCGGCGGCCTGGCCTACAGCCGGGAACTGCCGGCCACCGGCTTTGACGGGACACACCCGCGCACGCCGGACCTTTGGTTCTGCTCGCAGTCGCAGTCGCTGTCGGAAATTTCCCCGGGGATGCTCGACGAGTTCATCCTCCGATACGAGGCCGAGATCATGAAGGAATTCGGGCTGGTCTACTATGGCTGCTGCGAGCCCATGACGCAGCGCTTCGCGGTTGCCAGGAAGCTGCCGCATCTCCGCAAGCTCTCCGTGTCCGCCTGGTGCGATGTCGAGGTCGCGGCGTGCGAACTGGGTGCCGGCTGCGTGTTCTCTTGGAAGCCAAACGTCTTGCCGCTCACGGGCCCGTTCGACGCGGCGAAGATCAGGGCTGACATCCGGCGTACACGGGAAACTCGAGTGCGTCAAGCGTTATTGGGCCGCGGAGGCGGCCGGGGACGTCGAGGGCGTCCTGCGGTTCTTCGCCGCGGAGGCCGAGTTCGTCTTTCCGGGGCTGGCCCTGAGGGGGCCGGATCGCATCCGGACCTTCTACGCAGGTATGACGCGCAAGTCCCGGCGCCTCGCGGTCACCGTCACCAACGCGGTCGCGGGTGGCGACCAGATCGCCGTGGAATACGCCTGCGAACTGGAGCGGCGGGATGGGGCCGTGGAGCGCGCGCACGGGTGCAACGTGTTCACCATCAGGCGCGGGCGCATCCACCGGCTCCGCTCGTACTACGTTCCGGACGCGCCGGCAGGAGGGCAGGCATGAACATCAGTCGCATCGGTACGACCATCCTGCGCGTGCCGTTGGGTGAGGAACGTTTCTGCTCCTCGCAGTGCGCTTTTCCTGAGCGTCACAGCCTGCTGGTCCGGATCGAGACCGACACCGGCCTGGTGAGGTGGGGCGAGGGCGGGCAGTACGGGCCGCCGGAGCCGGTGGCCGCCGCCATCGGCCAGGCGATCGCCGTGGCGTTTGCCGAGGAGGGGGCCGACCTCGTCATCGCCGACCTGAAGCCGGCCCGGGAGACTGTGGCGGCACTCCGCAAGCTGGGCGCTGACGCGCGGGCGTACCGGGTGGACGTGACGGACGAGCGCCAGGTCGTCCGCCTGTTCCGGAAGCTGCCGCGCCTGGACATCCTGGTCAAGAATGCCGGCACCTACGGGCCGGTCAAGAAGATCGTCGACATGGACCGCGCGGCCTGGGACCGGCCCTTCGCGTTGAACCTGACGGCCGCCATGCTCTGCGCGCGCGAGGCGGTGCGCAAGATGACGCCCCGCCACTCGGGCAACATCGTCAATATCGCCTCGAACGTGGCGCGGCGCGGCCTGCCGTACCGCGGCTGCTGCGTGGCGACCAAGTGGGCCCTGCTCGGCCTGACCCAGACCCTGGCCCTCGAGACGGCGGCCGACCACATCCGCGTCAATGCCATCCTGCCCGGGCCCGTGCCCACGCCGCATCTCGATGGCGTCATGAAGATCCACGCGCGGGTCGAGGGCCGGGCCGCGGCGGACGTGGCCGAGGACTGGCGCACCTGCGCGCCCGTGAAACGGTTCGTCGCGCCGGAGGAAGTCGGCCGGGTGGCCGTCTTCCTGGCCAGCGCGCTGTCCAGCGCCATGACCGGCCAGGGCCTCAACGTGACCGGCGGGTTCATCATGACGTGAACGGGGGGCCGGACGCCATGCCTGACGCGACGGGGGACCGATGGCCGCTGCGGGTGGGGCCCAACGGCCATCATCTGGTGGACGGGGCCGGGCGCCCCTTCCTGCTGGTGGGCGATACGGGCTGGAGCCTGTTTGCGGGCTGCGACCGCGCGGCCGCCGAATTCTACCTCGATGCCCGCCGCGCCCAGGGGTTCAATACCATCCTGTGTTCGTTGCTGCCTTTCACGGCCTACGTGCAAGCCCCCGGCCGGTGTCTGCCCGACGGCCGGTGGCCCTGCGGTCTCGAGCCGTTTCTCGACCCGGCGCATCCGGACCTGCGGGCGCTCAACGACGCCTATCTCGACCATGGCGCCGAACTCGCCGCCTTGGCCGCCGCCCGGGACCTGTGTCTCTGCCTGAGCGCGTGCTGGTGGGGCTACCAGCACGGGGACTACGGACGCAGTTTCCCGGGCGCGACCTACCTGGACCGCCTGACCTTGGACGACATGCGCGCCTACGGCGCGCGCATCGGCCGCCGCTTCCGCGAGTTCAAGAACATCGTCTACTACCCGAACGGCGATTCGAACGCCGAGCGGCCGGGCGATATCGAGGCGGCCCGCGCCATCGTGGCCGGCATCCGAACCCAGGCGCCGGAGGCCCTGTTCACCTTCCATCCGACCCTGGGCGTGCCGAACGACGAGCGCTGGCACTCCAGTTCCGAGTGGTTCCACGATGACGCGTGGCTGAGTTTCAACGCCATCCAGATCAAGGCGCAAACCAAGCACGGGCGACACGAGCCCTGCTTCTACCAAATGGTGCTCGCGGACTATCGCCGGCAGCCCGCCAAGCCGGTCCTCGTCATGGAGCCGGACTACGAGCGCCCGGATTCGCCGCCGGAGACCGAGGGGTTCCGGATTCGCAGCCAGGCCTGCTGGTCCTTCCTGTCCGGCGCGCTGGGCGTGGTCTACGGCCACGACTGCGTCTACGGACTGGGCGCTGACCATGCCTTCGGGCGCGGGAAGCTGCCCCCCGGCGCCTGGAAGCGGTGCCTGGGCGACCCGGGCGTGCGCGACTTCCTGCGCCTCGTCGCCTGGTTTCGTGCCGCGCCGTGGTGGCAACTCGAACCGGATGTCGAGCACCGCGTCGTGCGGGCGGGCGTCGGCACGTGGGGCGGCGCGGATTACGCCCCGGTGGCCGTGGCCAGGGAGGCCGGATACGCGCTCGGCTATTTCCCCACCACACGCGAGGTGACGGTGGCCGGCGACGCCCTGGGCGGCCGCGGCCAGCACCTCGCCGTGTCCTGGTTCGACCCGACGGATGGTTCGGTCCTGGACGCCGGGACGCTGCCGGCCGATGGCGGGCCGCGCCGGTTCGCCATGCCGGCCGCCAACCGGCGTGGCGGGCAGGACTTCCTGCTGGGCGTGAGGCGATCGCCATGATCGTGGACAGCCACCTGCATCTGGTTGGCCGCCCCATGCCCGCGCTCGCGCGGGCGGCCTGCAGCGACGGCTGCTTTCCTGTCGCGCGGCTGCTGGCGCTCATGGACGCGCACGGCGTGGGCCGGGCCGTGCTGCTCCAGAATCCGACCATCGGCACCATGAACTTCGAGGTGGCGGCGGCCATCGACCGGCACCCGGATCGGTTCGTCGGCAGGATCCAGGTGGACCCGCTCGCGCCCGATGCCGCGGCGATCATCCGCACGTAGGCGGCGTCGCCTCGGCAACGTATCCTCAAGTTCGAGATGAGCCAGGCGTAGGGCTGGATCGGCATCCATCCGGGGCTGCGCCTCGATGCCGAGCCGTTCCTGGGTCTGTGGCGCCTGGCGGACGAACTGGCCTTGCGGATCATGATCGATCCCGGCCCGATCGGCGGCCCCGGCTACCAGGTCGAACCGCTCGCGCGCGTGACGGCGCGGTTCTCCCGCGTCCTGTTCGTGCTGGAACACCTGGGCTACCTGGGCCGCGACGACATGGGTGACCGCACCGCCCTGACCGCCTGGCGGCGCCTGGTGGGACTGGGCGCCCGCGACAACGTCTACCTGGGTTTCTCGGGAGTCGGGCACCTGCTCGCCGAGCCGTACCCCTGCCCGGGCGCGCTGGCCCTGCTCCGGCAGGCCGTCGGACTCTGCGGCCCCGCCAAGATTCTCTGGGGCAGCGACGCGCCTGGCACTCTGCGGCGTCACACCTACCGCGACATGATCGACATCGTGCGCACAGCCGCCGACTTCCTGTCCGCCGCCGACTGTGCTCTCATCCTCGGCGGCAATGCGCTACGGCTCCTGCCGGTTTCCGCGCCCCCCACAGGGTTCAGTTCCGGTTGGCCCCGCCACCGTGTTTCGTGATATTCTCAGGACAGGTGGTGTTGATATAGCCTTGCTTGGCGTTGATGTACGGCAATTCCGTGCTCCAGAAGTACGGCTGCCACCCTGTCCAGAACATGTAGTTGACCGACAAATACTTCGGGTTGGTGATGGCAAACTCCCACACGAAGTCCATAGTGAAGAGTCCTGATTTGATGTGCGGCGCCAGGAACTTGGTGGGGGCTTGATCGGAGATGCCGAGTGGGATCCTATTTCGATAGCGGGGGTAGTATGGATACGCCCAGGTTCCGTTGAGCTTGGTGATATCGATCGCCGTACTCCCCTTTTCCGGCCTGGTGTTGATGGCCAGGTCAGGCCCCCAAATGCCGCCCGTGCCGAGTTCTTGCGCCTGGACGAAGTATTCTTCGCCGGTGGTGATCCAGGTTGCCCCAAAGAGGACGCAGGTGTGCTGGAAGGCTGCACCGAGGGCCTCGAATTCGCGGAGAGCTTGCGCGCTGACGGTCGGGTTGAAAGCCGGGCCACTCCAGCCAACCGGTTTGGGCACCGAGACTTCCGCGCGCTGATAGGCCTCAAAGTACGGGTGGTGATCCAACTCCTTCGCCAGCGCGTTGTGCAGGGCGATGATGCGGTCGGTTACGGCCGGGACCCAGAAATTGGGCCAACAGCGGCGCGAACTACCGGCCGAATTGGTCATGAACGACTGCCCACCCTCATAGACGGGGTCGGTCTTCAGGTAGTCAGGCACGCAGTTGGTCCCGTACCCGTAGATTTGCCACATCAGCAGAAGGGTGACGCGCTTGCCCTTTGAACCCATGTAGTCCGCCCAGCCCTTGAGCGACGAGAAGTCGTAGTTGTCTTTTGACTTCTCGAAGTCACGCCACCTGTAGACAAGCTGGAGACCTTGCAGGTACGGGTTCCGTAGGACTTCGTTGGCCTCGCGCTGGTCGTAGCCGCGGGCCGGCTTCGAGAGCAAGACATAGTGGCCCGGATGCCACTTCACCCCTTGGAGAGGTGCGGCGGGCATCGGGGTGGGCGCGAGCGCCGGCGTCGGCGTGGGGGTGGGGGGGCTCGGCATGACCCCGCCCTCGCTGCCAGCCGCGGTTGAAAGGAGGGCGGTCAGGAGGCTGAGACCGATGACGGCGCGCGCGAGCTGTGTCGTGTGTGGTTCCATGTCTGTTCTCCTATGGTTCTCAGCTTCCCGTGGACACCGAGCCTGCCGCAGCGGGCGCTGGCCCGCAGCCTGGCGGCCACCCAGTGGCAGTGCCCAGGCGCACCGCCACGGTGCGCGCGCCAGGATGTCAGGCGGGCTGCGGCGACCACCGGTTATCCCAGTTTCCGCCCTGACACCCACTACTGTACCGCCCGCGCCGCCGGCGGGCAATGGCGAGCGTTGTGCACTTTCCGCAGCGGAAAGCGCGGCCGCCGCCAGCTTCGCGACCGCCGGGGCGGCAGCCACAGCGGGCTGCTCCGAGTCGACGCGTCGCGCCTCGCGCACGCCGGAAAAGGCAACGCGCATGAATCGTTTGTGATGGCGCCTGCCGTTGCTCACGGCCGCAGTTTCATGGCCAGATCACGCGCGAGGACCACGGCGTCACAGGCTTCAGATATCGTGCACAAGGGGGTAGGTTCTCCTCTGAGCGATCTCATGAAGTTGTCAGCTTGCACCTGCATGGCGCTGCGGGGCGGAAAAACCGGCGACATACGTTCCGTTCGGTCATTTCCATAATTACGGAAGACTTCGACCGTGCCCGCACGATTAATGGCCAGCGGGGGCGGCAACGTAATCTTGACATACGCACGTTCGAAAGCGACCAGCGCGTATTCTTCCCATTCGTTGGGGGTTTGATAGGGAACGCATTCAAGGGCGGCGGGGATGCCAGTTTCGCTTTCTGCGGCGACCAGTACCGCTGACCGGTCAGCATACTGGATGGCATACGGATGGCCCAACAGGTGACGCAGCAAGTCCAGTTGGTGCCCTAGGCCGCCATTGATGCCATGGAAGAGCTTCTCCGCCGCCGCACTCAGCCCGGCAAACTCGCTGGACGGCCATGGCACGGACTTCTTTGCCGCATCATAAGGTTTGCCTTGCAGCGCCAGAAGATAGCCGTTGCTGCTCCAGTTGCCCCCTGCGCCCAGATGGATGCGGACAAAACGCATAGCCCCGAAGTCACCGGTCTTCTGAAAGTCAGTGATCAAAGCCTTCGCGTACATAGTGGCTGGATCACTGCGCTTGTGAAAACCGATGCGAACATGCGTACCGCATGTCTCAGCCGTGTCCACGAGCCGGCGTGCGGCGTCGACCGAATATGACAGCGGCTTCTCCATCATGACCGGTATCTTCGTGGTCAAGATGTCCCGAACTACCGGATGAACAAATGGCAAGCCGGGCAGAGTCAGCACCAGGGCATCGAGGGTTTCACTTCTCAGCATCTCCGTATGTGAGGCGTAGACCCGGGGTATGGCGAATCTCGCGGCCACCCGTGCGCCAAGTTCAGCATCCAGATCCGCCACCGCCGCCAATTCCACATCCGGTAGGGAGGCGTATGCCGGTATATGCATGCACTGGGCCTGCTTGCCCACCCCAACAAAGCCGATCTTCATCGACCCGTGTCCTCCCACTTTCCCAGGCCAACGCCCGTCGGCGCGGCCGGTCACTCGAGCCAGACGCGGGCCCGGTAGAACATCGCGCCGTCGGGACCGGCATTCGTACAGGTGACGGTTTGGCCCGTCCCCACGAAGTCGGCATAGCCGGTCACGGGCGACCAGGTACCCCCAAGCGCCGCGCTCCGCTCGAGTCCGTAGTGCCGGCTCCGCCCTTCGCAGCCTGCGCCCCTGGCGGCCACCGTCGGGACGGAAACCTGCACGCCATCGTTCGTCAGGTGCACGACCACGGCCAGGAAGCTGGCGTTGGTCGCCGGACTTGTCCCGGCGATGTATTCCTCGAGGTTCGAGTACCCGTCGCCGTCCGCGTCCGCGTTGCCCGTGCGGTTCGTGCTGCCCCAGTACTGCGCCTCCCAGGCGTCCGCCATGCCGTCCCCATCGCCGTCCGCGGCGGTGGCCAGCAAGCTGCCCGTGAGGGCGGCGACTTCCATATCCAGTGTCAGGTCGCTGCTGTTCGCCGCCACATTGAACACCTGGACGGCGAGCATATTGTTCGGCGCCAGCCGCGGCAGGCGGGCGCCCGTCAGGAAGAGCGTCTGGGCTGCCGGGTCGACACCCTGCAGCGCCGGGGTCGCGCACGACAGGGGCTCGCCGGCCGTGCCCGGCATGTTCACCCGCCAGACTTCCTCGCCGTTGACCCACACGACGAAGCCGTCATCGCCGTACCCCCAGAACTGCAGTTCGGCCACCTCCGCCGGGTGGGCGACCGCGAAATCCCGGCGCAGGAAGACGCAGAGATAGTTGTTCGACATGTCCGACAGCGCGGTGTTATAGGGGCCGTCCCCATAGCCAAACGGCGCCGTCCCCACGTTCCAGGCGGCGTCATCGTACCCGGCCGTGCGCCAGGTCGCGGGCGGGGCCGACGCTTCGGCCGTGCCCTTGCGATAGCGCCACACGGCGCCGGCGGGCACCACGGTGAGCGCCTGTTGCTGGCCGCGGCCCGCCTCGTCCAGCGCCCGCAGCATCAGCGCGTTGACGTAGAACTTGGTGTCGTTGTCCGAGACGGTAAGCGTCATGTCTCCGTCGGCGCCGGGGTCGATCTGCGTGAAGCGCGCCACCCACCCGTTGGTGGTGTTCCAGCCGTTGCCGATCGTCGCCGTATCGTCGCTCACCGCGGTCGTGCCGATCGCCGCGCCAGCGCTGCTGGCGTTGACGAACGTGGCGACGTTTCCGATCACGGTCGTCGTCGTCCGCGCCGCATAGCTCGGGACGTCGCGGTTCCCGAACAGCACCACCTCGTAGCGCCGGGCGGGGTCCAGGCCGCTGAAGGCCAGCACCAGGTCGGAGCTGGCATAACCGACGAGCCCGCCCGCATCCACCTTGCCCGCGAAGACATCGGCCGCGTCCGTCCCGGCGCTGGCGTTCGCGCCCTGCGTTAGGATTGGCCCGCTGCCACCGGCGCTGACGGTCAGCGTCACCGGGGTGTTACTGCCAGTTGCATAGTCCACGAGCAACCCGCTCTCGCCACGCGTGTAGTGCGTGATCCGGACCGCCAGTTGCCCGTTGGTCCAGGCCAGGTCGTTGTAGGCCACGAACGCACCGCCCGGTTTGGACCAGGTCCAGAAGTCCGATAGAACCGCACCGGGAAGCGGAATATTGCGCAGCTCGTGCGCTATGTTTGAGCCGTAGAAATGGATGTCGCAGAAATCGAGCAGTGCCCCAAAATCCTCGAGGTTTTGGGCATGACCGCCCTCCCGCCAATGAGCGGCGATGTGGTCCGGAACCCCGAGGAAGTCGAACACAACGCGGGCCGCCTGATACGCCACTTGCGTACCCAGGGGATTCCCATAGTCTTCATCGTCAAGGCCATCGGTGGAAATCACCTTGCGCGGGGCGATGACCGCCGACAGAAAGTGGGCATCATGCGGAAGATAGCATTCCTTGCCCTGCGTAAAGCCCGCCAGTTCCGGAGATAGCCAGTGGGGAAAGTCATGGCGGAGGGAATCCACGGGGTTCCACGTACCCGGCCAACCGGCGCCACGCTTGTTGCCGTAGAACCGCCATACGGCCGCGCCGCCTTCGCCACTGCCATTTGGATTGCAGATCGCAAACCGGTCATCCATGATCGCCCCGCACAGCGCGGACTTGCCGGTACGCGACCAGCCGTTGATCACCAGCTTTTGCGGGTCGACCCAGCTCTGCGCCACCAGGTAGTCCGCGATCCGGCCGCACGCATAGCCCCACGCCGCGCAGGCCCCAAAATCATAGCCGGGAAATATGCGGTACATGCCCACGGATCGGTCGCCACTGAATTCCGATGCGACATCGTCCATGACGAAATGCACCACGGCATAGCCCCGCTCCAGGAGCGAACTGATCTTCGTGTTTGAGGTGTTCGAACCGGACGGAAAACCCTGGATGATGACCACGGGATACTTGGACCGGCCGGCGGTGGGGTAGTAGACATGGATGTGAAAGGTAAAGCCGTAAAAGGACAGGTTCACCGTCTGGCCATGGGCCTGCTGGCCGTGGGTCGTGGTGAAAATGTGCTCCGACCCGGCGACGACCGACCAGATCGTTTGCCCGGGGGGCAGCGGAATCTTCCCCCAGTGATAGAATTGGAGCAACTCCCTGAGATAGTGACGCTGCTTTTCCCAATCGTCGGCATTCGCAACCCGCTGGCCGTTGTACATCAGGAAGGGGTCGGGCAGTTTCGGCTGCAGGGCACAGCCGGCCCGATGTGGGAACTGGTAGGCGACCTCGAGGCGGTCGACCGCCGGGGTGGCGGAACCCGTGGCCGTGAGCGCGATCGTATGGGTGCCCGCCGGCAGCGAGACGGCCGTGCTGGACAGGCGCCAGGTGGACCAGCCCCCGGTCGGGGCAAAGGAGATCGTGGCCACATAAGCGTGGTCGACGTCCAGCCTGAGTGACGCCGTCGAGCCGCCGTTCGCATACCGGACCTCAAGCAGATAGTTGCCCGCCAACGGCAGGTTGACCATCTGCTCCAGACTGCCGCTGGCGGGGTTGGTGATGACGACATATCCGGAAGCGGAATAGCCCGAGTTCGTGTGCGCGACGACGGCCCCGCTCAGGGTGACGTCTTCGGCGTTGTAGAGTGTCCGGTCATACGGAACGGCCCCGGACCGGATGCCCAGGAACAGCAGGGAGGCGACAGCGATCGACATTCCCTGTTGCATGGTCGATCTCCTTATCTGCGTAGCCGCTGCCCTTGCACCTTCACACGGCACGCGTTCCATCTGGGCTGCCGTCGAACGATCAGCTCGTAGCGGGAAGTGCGATGCGACAAGGCTCTGCCTGTGCTTGACTACCAAGATACGGCATGGACGCCGAAAGCGGAATGGTCGCGGTTGCGCGGCGGTTGTCAAATATTGCGGGCAGACCGCACGCGCACCATCTCCGAAGCCCGCGGGCCATCGACCAGTCCCGCGCACGGAGGGCCGCGCGCCGTCGCGCCCCGCGGATCGTGGCACACGTCTTCAGGGGGACCGGCGCGGTGCGGCCGGCCCTACTTGCGCAGGGCCTCGATGCGCGCCGCGTAGAGCGGCAAGTGGAGGTAGCGGAGGTTCGTGCCGCCGGGGTCTTCCTTCCAGTCGACCTGGATCTTGAGGAGCCCGGCGAACGGCACCGTCCACTCGGCCACGTAGAATAACCCCGTGCCGGGCGGCGCGGCGTTCGGGGGGCCGTAGGTTTTTTCGAAGACCGCGGCGAGCGCGGCAAACACCTCCGGCGCCGTTCCGTGCGTGGCCGAGGTCACCAACCGGATCTGGTAGAGCCGGTCTTCATGAAAGGCCAAGTGCGTCTCGGCGATCCCGGTGCCTTGCAGCACGCTGCCGGCGAACTGCAGGCTGGTGGGTGTCTCGACCGTCGGCGCCAGGCCGCGCGCGGCAAAGACGGCGCGCGTCGTGGCGGCGCTTTGGCCCAGGACCAGCGGGCCGACGGCCACGGTCGCTGCGGCGCCCGCGCCGGACACGACCGGAACGAGGTCGTTGGCCGCGGCGGCCGGCAACACGGCCAGCCACCCGCACACTCCCCAGCCGAGCCATCGAGGCAGGCCGAACCCAGCTTTCATACGCGTGTCTCCTTGCTCGCGATTTGTCGGCCCGCCCGCTCCCGCCGCGGCGTCAGGGTTTGGCGTTCGGCTCGGTCCCGCCCCGCGGCAGCGAGAGGGCGCTGCGCGGTTGTGTCAGCACGTAGGCCAGCAGGTTCTGCGTGAACCGTGTGGCGATCGGGTCTCGGCCATAGCGGTCCGTCACGGTGAACTGCGACAAGACGATCTCGCCGCTGCCCACGGCATAGGCCGCCGCGGTCATCCGCCACGGGCGCTGGCCGTCCCGCTCCCACTCCCCCTTGATTTTGGCGATGGACAACAGGCCCTCATCGAGCGGCCACAGCCCTTGCCGGAACAGGACGCCCTGGTCGCCATTCCAGTCTTCGAACAACGCCGGTGTCAAC
This sequence comes from Kiritimatiellia bacterium, assembly GCA_016929905.1. Classification (GTDB taxonomy): domain Bacteria; phylum Verrucomicrobiota; class Kiritimatiellia; order JAFGHX01; family JAFGHX01; genus JAFGHX01. Next base: position 3,121 of record JAFGHX010000179.1, on the reverse strand, counting down.
CCCTGGAACACCGGGTGCTCGGCGATCGGCACCTGCGCGAACCATAGGCCCTTGGTCTCCTCGACCTCGACGCCAGGCAGGAAGGGCAGCTTGCCCGCCTTCTGTTCGAAGCACAGCAGCCGGCCGCCGGCCTCGACCCAGCGGCTGATAGCGTCGCCGTTCTCTGCCGCCCGGTCGTCGAGCGCCTCGCGCCCGACCACCAGGAAGCGGTAGGATCCGAGCGGCGCGAAATCCTCGAGGACGTCATGGGCAATGCCCAGCTGCCGCAGAATCGCGCCCGTCGTCGCCGGCCGACCGGGCGCGGCCGTCCCCGCGGCGGGCTCGTAGAGCGCCACGGGGGCGGCGGGCCGGATTTGGCTCAGAAGGAAGTCGCGGCCGGCCACGAACAAATCGTGGTAGTTGTCCGCCAGGCGCTGGCCGTCGCCAGCCACCAGGTAGAGTTCCACCTGGCACTTGCCCGTGGCCAGTTCCGCGGCCAGCGGAATGCGGACGCTGACCCGCTCGTGCAACTGGGCGGGTAGGGCGCCCTGCCACACCTGCTCCTGGTGGCGCACCGTACCGCCGGCATCCCGCAACTGGCAGACCGCACGCGCGCTGCGCCAGTCGACCGATGAATCGTTGAGGATGTGACAGTCGGCCTGCCATGTCGCGCCCGCCGTTGCATACCGATCGGGCAGCAACAGGCCGATATACTGCGGGTTGTAGGCGCGCCGGTACACGTAGAAGGTCGGGGTCTTGACGTCATTCGTCCCGGAATAGGTAATGGGATTGGGCGTCCCCAGGTGATTGCTGGCCCTGACCAAGGGGTTGCCCCGGGGGTGGTAGAAGAGCAGGTTCCGTCCCTCAGCCCCGGACCCGCCGTCCATCAGGCTGCCCAGACACCGGAACATGTCGAGAAACAGCTTGCTCTGCCGCGCGGCGATTTCCTGCGCCTCGGCCGGCGCCGTCACGAAGGTCTTGAAGTCCGTACCCACGCCGATGTGGCGCAGAATCTCGCCGATCTCCGGTATCTTCGACTCCGCGAACTCGATGTACTGGCGCTTCTCCGCCGGACCCCACGGCGACACCGCGTAGAGATCGGCGACCTGTTTGGTTTGCGGACGATACCTGAGATAGCCCCCACCGAACCCGTACTCGCAGTTCATGATGGGCACGTTGCCGATTCGCTGGCGCACGGCCGCCGCGAAGGCCTCGGTCAGCGGCACAAGATCGCGGTACGAGCCATAGTCGTTGCCCGGGTACTCGTGGGTGTCAGCGAAATCCATCTTCTCGAGGACCGGCATTTCCCGGAAGCACCAGAGGGTGGGGCGGCCGGAGGACGAACCCCGTGGCCGGCCCTGCAAGTCCAGTTCGCCGAGCAAGTCGTACAGCTTGTCGAACGCGGGGACCACCTCGGGGTCATGGTTGAACACTTCGTTGCCGCCGAAGTCCCACAGGACGCACGACGCGCGGTTGTGGACGTGATGCACCCAAGCCGTGTATTCCTCTTTCCGCCGCGCCCAGCCCGCCGGGTCGTCCGCCTTGAACCCTGGGCCGTAGTGATACTCGTCGTACACCATCAGGCCCACCTCGTCGCAGAGGTGATAGCCGAACGTCTGCTGCAGGCCCCAGCCGTTGTGGGGCCGGATGAAGTTCACATTCGCCTGGCGCAGGGAATCGATGTGGCGGCGTGTCGAGACGCCCCCCATGCCCATGACGCCCATCAGCTTGATCCGCTTGCCGTTCAGATAAAAGTCCGGCCCCTGGATGGCGAAGGTGCGGAACCCGATGCGGTCACCCGCCACGTCGCGGTCGCCGGCGGCGATCCGCAGCACGTAGAGGTTCGGCGTCTCCGGCGTCCACAGCCCCACACCGGGCGTCGCCACCTGCAGATCCAGGACGGAGGGCCCCCGCGGAATCGTGTGCGTGCCGAGCGGCAGGGTCTGGGCCGGCCCGGCGGCCGTCCGGCCGGCCGGCACGAGCGTCAGCGTCAACGGGCCGGTCTGCTCCGGCTCGTGCGACACCAGGTGCAGCCGCAGCCGCAGAGCCGGCGGGGCCACCGGGGTGGCCACGAGCAGCTTCTCGGCATACACCGGCGGCACGCAGATCAGCCGCACGGGCTGCGACAGGCCGTCGCGGCCCATTTGCCGGGTACCCCCTGTTGGCACCCCGACTCGCACCGCCAGGGCATGGGTGCCGGCCTGCAGCAGGTCGGTGATGTCGACGGTCGCGGGTGCCGCGCTGCCCGACATGCGCGGTCCCACGCTCCGGCCGTTGAGCCAGGCATCGGCGTATCTCCTGAAGTGCTCGAAACGCAGGAGCACGCGCCAGTTCGCCTGCTGCAGGGCTGCCCACTCGGCGGGCAGGGCAAAGCCGTGGCGATACCAGATCACGCCGCTGAATGTGCGGTCCCACGCCAAGCCACTGCGGCCAATCGGGCCCTGGGCGTGCTTTTCCTTCGGGATCGAACCGGGCACGGCAGTGTTCTCCCAGTCCGCCGTGGCCACGTCCTTGCCACTGTGTCCGGCCTGTGTCCCCGGGTCCTGTTCGAAGTCCGCGCCCTTCTCGAGCGGGTAGTACCTGGCCTTCCAGGTGCCGCTCAGATCGAGCTTCCGCCAGGTCTCCGGCCAGAAGTCGAAAACGCGGTCGTCCGGCGCGTCCAGAACGGCGCGCGAGTGTTCGACCGGCACGTAGCGCGGCTCGTCAGGCAGCCGCAACTCGACCGGTGCGGCACCGGTTGCCAGGGCCCGAGCCCACGCCACACCGACCCCGACGGCGACGATGGCCGCCACTCCCTTGGCGGTACTCTGCCGTTGCATCATGTGGATGCCCTCCTGTGGACGCTTGTGTCGGCACGGGCTGGGGCTCCAGGGCTGTTGCCCGCCTCCGCGAACGTCTGCATCAGAGTGTAGAGCAGAGCCGTCGACGAGGCCATGGTTCCGATTGCCCTGGCCTTGCAGGAAATTGCCGCGGGCGGGACCTTGCGCTCGCGCAACAATGACTTCACCACGGAACGGGGTCGAACCACGAGAATGGACTGCGCTGAAAAAACACCGCGGCCGGCACGGAGGCCGGCCCTCCATTGGATCAACACGCAACATGTTGGGTCTTTGGAGGGCGCGGCTCCGTCCGCGCCGGGTTT
>JAFGHX010000178.1 GCA_016929905.1 Kiritimatiellia bacterium | reverse complement strand
GGCTTTCCAGCCCGTCCCCGTTTCCTGTCGGCTCACGACTGTGCGGGACGGGCTGGAAAGCCCGTCCTACGATTCGCACGTCGTTGTCCTCGTCATGCTCCAGGCTCCTTGCGTTGTCTGGGCTTGGCGATGATCTCGCGGATTTCCAGATCGAAGAAGTTGTTCATGTGGGCCGCCTTGAGCACGACCGCGGTGTCCGCGCCCGATTCGCTTCCGCCGACGGCGATGATGTCGCGGTCGGTGGGCACGAGCCCCGCATCGGCCGCCATCACCGCCACTTCGACAGCTACCTTGAGCCCGGAACCGCCGAACAGACGGAGCGTATGCGCGATGATCTCCACGCGGCTGACCCCGTGGAATTTCTTCGTAATGGAACGCTCCACCCCGCTGAGCACGTGCGCGCAAACGAGAACAGCGATCCCTTTGTCCTCCAGGTCTTTGCGTTGCTCGGGCGAAATCGAGGGCTGGTCCCCTCCGTCATACCCGGCATGTTCCGGCACCGCAACGAGCCTGGCGTTCGTCTCGCCAAGCTCATGCCAAAGGGCAAGCGCCGTCGCCCCCGTATCGGAGGCGACGACGACATGCTCAATTCCCAACTCGCGGCAGCGCCGGGCGGCGGCCTGCACCGTCTCTGCCGTATTGGCGCAGCCGTGCCCGTCGAAGTAGAGGATCTCTCTGACCTGTCCCATAGCGTCTGCTCCTTTGTGGCTATTCTCCGTCAATCGAAGAGCGCTCGCCCCGCCTGTTCCAGCATGGGGAGTTTATAGGTGCGATTGCGTTGCGTGACGGGCACCAGATCGTGAATCTTGAACCCCATGCGCTTGAGGTATTCCTCGAGCAGATAGAGGGCGCGCGCCGCGCCGTTCCCGCTTCCGCCGGCGCAGGCAATGCCGAGGCACAGCTTCTCCGTGTAGCGCTTGAAGCCGTGACCCGTCTCGACGCGGCGCATTCTGTCGAGGAATGTCTTGGCCGATTCGCTGATGTCCCACCAGTAGACGGGCATGGCGAAGACGAGAGCATCGGCCGCCAGGATCTTGTCGATCACGCCCGCGAAATCGTCCCGGATGATGCAGGTGCCCTCCGTGCGGCATGGGCCCCAGCCCCGATCACAGGCCCTGCATTTCTCGATCCCGATCCGATTGAGCTCGACCAGTTCCGTTTCATGGCCTGCCGCCGCCGCCCCGGCCAGCGCGCGTTTGGCGGTTTCGGCGGTCAGCCCGTCCTGGTTCGGGCTTGTCTGAATCGCCAGCACGTTCATCGTTCCTCCCATGGCGGCCTGGGGCCGCAGGCGTCGGTGCCAGGTGTCAGGTTTCAGGTGTCAGGGTTTCGAAGCCAGCCGTTCCGCGCAACAACCGGCGAAGTCGTGGGAACAGGCTGCTTGCGTACGCTACCATGCGGGTGGGGCGGGAGGCGAGGGAGAAAAGGCGGCCGGGCCGGCTTGCGCAGAGCGCACTCGAAAACGGACGCACACGGACAAACACGGACGCCCACGGACACCGCCGCGGGCTCTGGAGGTGGGTTGACAGAAGCATGCCGTCTGCGGTATATCAAGAATTCCTCGATGCACCAGCAGGGCATTTCTATATACCGCACCGAGGCCAACCCCGAGGAAGCCGGTCAAATGAAAAAGGGCCTATCCGTAGTGTGCCTGTTTACCGTTCTGTTCTGCGTCCCGCTCGCATATGCCGTCGTATACGTGGACGTCAACTCGTCGGCGCCCGTTCCGGACGGCGGCGCCTGGGGTACAGCGTATGCGTCTGTCCAGGCGGGCATCGATGCAGCCGAGGCAGGCGAGGAGATCTGGGTGGCGGCCGGTGTTTACGACGAGAATCTCACCGTGTCGAAGCCGGTCGCCCTGTACGGCGGCTTCACGGCGGTGGAAAGCGCAAGGGGCGCCCGGAACTGGGCGGCGAATCCAACGGTCATCGATGGCGGGCATCGCGGCTGCGCGGTGCGCGTGAGCGGCGGCATCGCCGGTCAGTCTCTGATTGACGGGTTCATCATCCGGAACGGGGTGCCGGCCGATCCCGCTGCCGGTGGCGGCGTGTGGCTGGAAGGGAGCCCGCTCGAGCTGCAGCACATGGTGTTGCGGCAGAACGAGCGCGCGCTGATCGTTCAGTCCGGCGCGATCGTGCTGGTTGCGAACAGCCTGTTTGCGGGCAACGACACGGCCGTGGAAACGGCGGGCGCGCTGGTGAAGCTGGTGAACAACACATTTGCCGAGAATACGGGCATGACCCTCTCGCTCACCAACAGCCTTGCCGCCTCGGTCGTTCACAACAACGTGTTCGCGTTCAATCAGAGTCTTCCCGCCCTCGAGGCCTTGCGTGCAGCCGCTCCCGGCGCCGTGAAGAACAACTGCATCTGGACCGAAGGGCTGCAGTCGCCGGCCGAGCCGGGCAACGATATCTACGCGGATCCGTTGTTTGTGGACCGCGCGGCCGCAGACAGAAGGTTGCAGCCTGCCTCGCCGTGTGTGGACACGGGCGACAACGGTGTGGTCGGCGTACAATGGACGGACTTGGGCGGCACGGACCGGATTCGCGGGTTCCGCTCGGACATCGGCGCCTACGAATCGGGCTACGTGGCCACGGTGCCGAAGCCGGGGATCGCGCCGCACGGCGGCACGTTCACGGATTCGATCGAGGTGACACTGACCGCCCCCTCCCCGGATGCGCAGATTCACTATACGACCGATGGCTCCGAGCCTGTGGAGTCTTCCCCTTTGTATGCGGGCACGCCGTTGACCGTGACGCACAGCATGGACTTGAGGGTCCGGTCGTTCGCCGAGGGCGCGGGCAGCACGACGGCGGCCGCCCGGTTTGCCCGGCGTCTTTGCGTGGATGGCGCCGCTACGGGATCGCCGGCGGACGGGCGCAGCTGGGCGACGGCCTATCGCACCATTCAGGACGCGATGGACGCCGCCGAAGCGAAGGACGAGATCTGGGTGGCGGCCGGGACCTATACGAATCTGCTGTACACAGACAAGGAACTTGCGCTCTACGGCGGGTTCGGCGGCTCGGAGTCCGACCGGGATCAGCGCGACTGGCGGCTGCACGAGACGACGATCGATGCGGGCGGCCGGGGCCGGGCGCTTTTTCTGTATGTCTTCGGGCCGCGCTCGATGAACGCCGTCGTGGATGGTTTTGTGATCAAGAACGGGCGCGCCTCGGGCGACAGAGGCGGCGGTCTCTATTGCATTCCGGGCGCCACGATCGCGCACAACCGGTTCGAGGCCAACCACGCCGGTTCCGGCGGCGCCATCTGCATGTACGCGGAGGATCGCGGGCTGGTGCACGTGCATAACAATGTCTTTCTCGGCAACACGGCGGAGCAGAGCGGCGGCGCGATCTGCTCCCTGCACGACGCGCCGCTGGTCGTCAACAACACCTTCGTCTCCAATGCGGCGCCGAACGGCGGCGCGATGGCCTGCGACGGCGGCTCGACGCGGGGCGGCACGGCGATCAACAACATTTTCGCCGGCAACTCGTCCGGGCTCTACCTGAGCCGCCAGAGCAAGGAAATCGTCCAGCGATGCAACTGCCATTTCGGGAACCAGGACTACAACCAGGGCGGATTTGCCGTACCGGATTCGAGCGATATCCCGGCGGACCCGCAGTTTCTGGATGAGGCGGCGGGGGACTACCGGCTGCAGGCGGGTTCCGCGTGTGTCGATGCGGGATTTTACATGATACCGGGCGTTCATCTGGATCTGGCCGGCCAGCCGCGTTTCGCGGGCCAGGACATCGATGTCGGCGCGTTTGAGGCGAGCGGCAGTCCCCTGCTTCCCGTGCCGAGCATCACGCCGAACGGCGGCACCCATATCGGACCGGTAGCCGTCGAGATCCTGACCGATCTCGACGGGGCAACGCTCACCTACACACTTGACGGGACGGATCCGACCGCCTCCTCGCTGGAGTACTTGGCCCCGATCTGCTTCGGCGAGAACCGAACGCTGAAAGCGCGTGCGTTCAAGGCCGGGTTCGCGCCGAGCCCGCTGGTGGAGGCTTCGTTCGTGATCCTGGACACCTATGGACAAGCATTTCCTTTCACGGCGTATGACGACCTGGCCTGGTTCGACGGCCAGCCTGCGGCCAACATCACGATTTGCCCGGTACGGGAGTCCGGGGCGGCGCTCATTGACTATCGCTCGGGTCAGTGGGTGGGCGATGTGAGTATACAGGTTACAGGCGGCGCCACGAACGATCCGTCCTACGCGTCGGAGGGCGGGAATGCCGGCGCAGGGACGGACGCCGACGCGCTTTTCGGCGGCGTGCTCGACGCGACCGGGATCCTGGGGCAGGGGGCGGACCCGATCCGGGTCTCCTTCTCCGGGCTGACTCCCGACCTGTGGTATGACCTGGCGTTCTACTGCAGCCGCAGCCCGGACAGCATGCCGGTGAGCCACGTGGCGGTGCAGCTCTCGGGCGTCGACTCCTTCGAGAACACGAGCAGCGCAGGCGCGGCCGTGACGACCACCGGCGGCCTGCCGAACGACACGACGACGCTGTGCAGCACGAACAGGGCTGCCGGCCTCGTGGCGCGTTTCTCGAGGATCCGCGTGGGCGACACCCGCCAGATCGTGGCGGTCCTCAGCTCGCCGGAGACCAGCGTGTTCGCCAACGCGGTGCGGCTGGAAGGCGCCTGGATCGACTATTTGGACCGCATCCGTGATGAGTCCGACTTCCACATGCTTTCGCTCCCGTTCACGGCCGGGACCGTGACCAACCGGGAGACGCTCTACATTGCACCGGCCAGGTCCGACACCAATCTGCTGGGAACCGTCTATGCCAACCAGAACCTGTACCCGCTGCATGCGGAGTTCCTGCGCGAAGTGTTCCCGGAGCGCTTTTCCGGGCTGTCGGTGCTCGAGTATTTCGCCATGACTCAGAACCGCGCGACGCGCGACTACTACGCCGGCTTCATACAGCAGATCGAGCACGAGAGCCTGGGTCGGATCTACGGGTTCAACGCGCCGGCGAATCCGACGGATCCGGCCGAGACCCTGACCGTTGAGGAAGTGGCGGCCTTGTATCAAACGATCGACGCCTCGTTCGAGCTCGGCCCGCTGTACTACACGCCGCAGAGCCTCACCTCGATCGCCAGCGCGCGGGAGTGGGTGGACCCGCCGTTCCCCGTGCTGCTGCCCGAACCGGAACCGGACCCCGGCTACGAGGCGTACACGACGGCGGTGAACTACGGAACGATCCGGCGGTTGACTCTGGAGCAGCTCGACCAGGCTGTTCTGGCCGGCACGCTGAGCTGGCAGGACATCGTCGTGCTGGACCGCGCCCCGTTCGACCTCGAGACCGTGGTCGCGGGCGTCATCACCGCGGAGCGTCAGACGGATCTGAGCCACGTCAACGTGCGAAGCGCGCGGCGCGGGACTCCCAACGCCTATGTGAACGATGCCCTGGCAGCCTTCGCCCCGTACGAAGGGTTGCTCGTCCGCCTGGCCGTGGGCGAAACCGGCTACACGGTCAGCCAGGAGTCGGACCCTTCCGTCGCCGAGGCCTACTGGGACAGGCACCGGCCGTACGTGAGCGCGCCGGTGGTTCAACCCGACTATACCGTCACCGACTTCATGGCGGTGCAGGAGGCCTCGCCGACCGCGCCCGTCAGCGCGCTCGCCGCGTTGTACGGCGGCAAGGCCGCCAACCTCATGGTCGGCTACCGATACCTTGCCGCGCCGTACCAGGTGCAGGGGTTCGGGATCCCCTTTACGTACTATCGGCAGTTCATGCGGCAGAACGTTCTCACCGATGCCCATTTCGATCCTGGCCGCGTCGTCACCTATGAAGAGTACGTCCGGAGGTTGAGCCAGGACAGCGCGTTCAATGCCGATCCCGGGCTGCGCCAGCAGATCCTGGCGGGGTTCCGCGATCAGATCCTGGCCCACAGCCTGATCGATCCAGCACTCGTGCAGAGCCTGGCGAACCGGATCACGGCGGTCTTTGGCAGCCCGAATGTGAGTGTGCGGTTCCGATCTTCGTCGAACGCGGAAGACGACCTGGAGTTCAGTGCGGCCGGCCTGCATGACTCAACGACGGTCGTGGCCGCCGACTCGCTGCCCGGCGGCAGCGGGGAACGTACCATCGAGGACGGGCTGCGAACCGTTTGGGCCAGCCTCTGGAACTTCCGTGCCTATGAAGAACGCAGCTACTACCACATTCGGCAGACGGATGTGTCGATGGCGATCCTGGTCACGACGGCGTTCCCTGACGAGCAGGCGAACGGCGTCGCTTTTTCCGGCGACCCGACGGGGCCGGGAACGGACTACCTGGTCAACGCGAATCCGCTTGAATACGACGTGGTGCGGCCGGAGCCCGGCACGTTGCCGGAAAAGGTGCTGCTGAGGGTCGAGTCCGGGGCGGTCACCGCCATCACGCGCGTCCAGGGCTCAACCTATCTGGCGGCAGGGGAAGACGTGCTCGATGACGGGCAACTGCAGGAGTTGGGTGCCGCCATCCATGCGGTGGATACTCAGTTTCCGTTCGAACTGCAGGGCTATCGGCGGGCGGATGTCCTGCTCGACGTCGAGTTCAAGATCGATCGGAACGGTGCGCTCAAGATCAAGCAGTTCCGGCCCTTCCTCAAACCGACCGCGGAACGGCCCGTTGGCGTCGCGAGCTTCACGCTGATCGACGCCGACCGCGACGTCCCGGTGCCGCTTTACGACCCGATAATGGCCGGCGACGCGATCAACCTTCACGGCTTGCCGACGGCCAACCTGACCCTCCGCGCCAACGTGACGGGTGAAGGGGTGGGGGTCGTGGTTTTCGGCTGGGATGGCACGGCTTCGTACAGCACCCAGATCTCCTATCCCTACGCCATCAACGGCCAGACGGCGGGCGACTACCACGCCTGGACATTGCCGGTCGGCCGTCATAGCGTGAGCGCCGTGCCGTACCTGGCGGAGACTGGCGAGCCGGGCCTGGACCGGGCGCTGCTCTTCGAGGTTGTGGATGCGGCCCCGGCGCCGAGCGCGTGGTCGGCGTACAACGACGTGGCCTGGCGACCGGGCCAGTTGGCCGCGAACATCACACGCTACACAACGGCGTCCGGCGGCTATGCCGCGGCGCAGGGCCTGGGCGAAGAAGGGAACCTGATCGACTTCGACACCGGCGGGGTTGCGCCCGTGCGGCTTCGCGTGAGCGGTGGGACGCTCATCGATGCGCAGACGCTGCAGGGGACCAACCTCCTGAACCAGGAAGCGGCCGCGGTGTTCGCCGGCCGCGTGGACGCGCAGGGCGTGATCAGCTACGGGCCCGATCCGGTGCTGCTCGAGCTGTCCGGGCTGGAACCCGACAAGTTCTACGATCTCGTCTTGTACGGGAACCGGGCCAGGCCGGCGTACACGAGCCGTTTCACGCGTTTCACGCTCGAAGAGGCTGCCGCCTTCAAAAACACCACCGTTTTCGATGAGTTTGCCGAGGCCGGCCCGCGTGACCCGTCTGTCGTGATCCTGAACGGGGACAACACGCTCAGCGGCTACGTGGCCCGATACCGGAACGTGCGGGACGGCGATGGACATGTGCGCGTACGGGTCAGCGACGACGTCTCGCCGGATGCGCCGCGCTTCTATCTCAGCGCCGTATCCGTGCACGAACAGCGCGCGGCGCATCCAGACGCGTGGCGGGCGCTGTACGCGACGACCCGATCCGTTCACGAAGTCCAGATCGGATGGGAGGACGGCGGCCCGTACGAAACCGGGTGGCATGTCTATCGCAGCCCGGACGCGGTCGCCTGGACACAGGTCGGCGGCGTGCCCGCCGATACCTTCGCGTTTCTTGACCAAGGGCTGCCGCCCGGCACGCGCTTCTACTACCGCGTGGCGGCCGTGACGGCGGAAGCCGAGGTGTTCGGCCGCGGTCTGCTGGACGTGGCCACCAAGCCGTGGTCGCCCGGTGTGGACCCGCTCATCAACGAGTTCGTCGCCTCCAACAACAGCAGTCCCGGCGGGTTCCAGGATGAGGATGGCGATTGGCCCGACTGGATCGAAATCTACAACCCCGCCGCGCGCCCCGTGAGCCTGAACGGATGGCGGCTCCGGGACGACGCGCACGAATGGATCTTCCCCGATGTGTCGATTGCCGCGCGCGGCTATCTTGTCGTATTCGCCTCCGACAAGAACAGGCGCGATCCGCTCGCAAACCTGCACACGAACTTCAAGTTGGACAAGGACGGCGACGAGCTCGTGCTCGTCCGGCCGGACGGAACCGTGGCTCAAGCGTTCACGCCGTTCCCGCCGCTCGGCGCCAATCAGTCGTACGGGCGCGAGTCCGACGTGCCGGATGCCGGCTATGCTGTGTTCTACCCGCCGACACCCGGCTCCAGAAACGTGTCGGGCCCGATTCCGGTTTTCGCGGCCTACAACGACCTGTCCTGGGGCACGGGCCAGACGCAGCGGAATATCACGCTCTACACGACACCCGAGGGCGGCGCCGTCCTGCCGCAGGGCGACAGTGGGCCGCTGGTGGACTGCCAGACGGGCGAGCTCACGCCGGTCACGCTGACGGTCGCGGGCGGATCGTGGATCGGCGGTGCACACGCCGAGCAGGGCGCGCTGTCCGCGCCGGGTACCGACGCCTACGCCGTGTTTGCCGGCATGCTCGACGCGCGCGGCGTCGTCAGCTACGGGACATCGGACGTCGTGCTCGCGTTCAGCGGTCTGAACGAAAACCTGCGGTACAACCTCGTCGTTTTCGGAAACCGCGACCGCGCGGTCTATACGGACCGGATAACGAGGGTCTCGCTGCTCGGAGCCGACGCGTTCGTAAACCGGAGCACGCCGGGCGCCGGCTTTTCCGACTCCTACCAGAACGCCACGGTGATTGTGAACGGGTACAACACGACCGCGGGATACGTGGCCCGTTTCGCCGATATCGCGCCGGGCAACGACGGCGCGATCACGGCCGTTGTGTCCGACGGCGGCTCGGCAAGCCCCCCGCGGCACTACGTGAACGCCGTATGCCTGGAAACCGTGTGGCCGGCCGCCGGCGCCAACGACGCGCCGGAGCCGGGCCCTGCGACGACGCCGTCTACCGACGCGGCGCCGGCCCCGCCGAGCGACTTCTCCGCCTACGCGGTGTCGCCCTCCGAGATCCGGCTGAGCTGGACCGATTGCAGCTCGAACGAGGAGAACATCAAGATCCGACGCAGCCTCGACGGCGTGGACTTCTGGCACACAATCGTTCTGCCGGTCAACACGAGCGGCTACACGGACCGCGGTTTGACGCCGGGCCAGACGTATACCTACGCGATCGAAGCGGAGCACAGCACGCGCGGCGATTCGACCTCCGTCGCGACGACTTGCATCGCCGAGCATACGCCGTTGCTCCTGTTCGCCGCCTACAACGATCTGGCGTGGTTCAGCGGTCAGTCGGCGTTGGATATCACGACCTATACGACGGGAACAGGCGGCGCGCTGATCGACCGCGCGACCGGGCGGCAGACCGCCGTCAGCGTGGCCGTCTCCGCCGGCGGCTCGGTTGAGCCGTACGGTGCCCATCCGGCGCCCGGCACCGAGGCGCACGCCCTTTTCGACGGCAAGGTCGACTGCGCGGGGACCCTGTCCGGCGGCAGCGATGATCTGATTCTGACCTTCACCGGCCTGGACCCGGCCCTGCGCTACGAGCTGGCGCTGTATGCGGACCGGGACAACCCGGACGCCACAGGCGACGCGGCGCAGTGGCATCACGGTACGCTTGTGGGCGCGGCCGATTTCCGCAATGCCGCGGCCGGCCTAAGCGCCTCGCTTGACGGGTGCACGCTGTGGAACAGGCTGGGCTCCGAGGATCAGATCCTGAACAGTGAAGTCGGACCCGGCCTCGCCACGTTTCCGTTCGCGGCCCGCGGGTTCAACACCGTGCAGCACGGTGCGGGAGTCGGTGTCAGCACGGGCGCAGACCAGCATTGCGTGTGCGTGTCCACGAACGATATGGCCGCCATCCTCGACCCGGAACGCGGCTGCGTGGAAGCCTGGTTCAAGCAGACGGAGGATCCGCTCGCGTATCACTACGGGGTCTACCGCCTGTTCAACGGCGCACACGGTCTGCCGCAGTGCAGCGTGAGCCTGGCCATCCACGATCCCTCCTACAACAACGACGGGTGGGTGAACGGGATGGTGTGGTTCGGCGGCATCCACTGCAAGGTCGGCTGGGCGCCGGGCGGCCACGTGCGGAACAACCATCCCTACAACAATGTCCCCGTGCATGTCGCGCTGGTCTGGGACCGCCAGGGAATCGAGGGCGGGCTCGAGACCGTACGCCTCTATGCCAACGGGGCAAGAGTCTGCGGCGCGACGGAGAACGGATGGGGAACTCAGGTCAGCGGCTACGGCGATATCGGGTCCGGGCAGGACGGCGAATTCGCCGACAGGTTCTGGGTCGACAACCTGAAGGTGTGGGCGTACGCCAAGACGAACTTCAACGATCGATACAGCGAGGGCCCGCCGAACATCCGGACGCTGACCCGGACGATGCCGGACGACACGACCGCGTACAATGCGGGGTACAACAATGGCAACGGGTACGTCACGCGCTTCGTGGATGTCATCCCCGAGACGGCCGGCGCCCTGCGCCTGGTCGTGGAACAGGACGCCGCCGCGCACGTGCTCGCCTGCGCGAACGCGTTCATGCTGCGGGCCTATGAACAGACCGGCCCCGCGGCGATTGCCAAGGGGTCCATCTGGAAGTACCGACGCGGCACCGCCGAGGCTTCCGTGCCGCCATTCGCCTGGTGGTTGCTCGCATTCGATGACGCAGGCTGGGCGACGGGCCCCGCGCCGATCGGCTACAGCAACTACGACGTGCCGATCGGGACGCCGCTTTCCGACATGCAGAACGCCTATTCGTCGTTCTTCATGCGGCGTTCCTTCATGCTGACGGATGCGGCGAACGTCGACGGCCTGCAACTGGAGGTGGATTTCGATGACGGGTTCATCCTGTGGGTGAACGGCTCGGAGGTCGCACGGATCAATGTGCCCGGCGTGCGGCACGAGACGGTTTCGTTCGACGAACTGGCGTTGTCCAACTCGAACGGCACGTGGACCGCGACGCTCTGCGACGGGACGCTGCCCCCGCTGGTGGAAGGTGCGAACGTCGTCACTCTGCACGTGTTCAACCGCAGCCTGAACAGCGGGGACTGCTACGCGGATGTCCAACTGACTGCGGTCGACCGTCCGCGGCCCGTCGAGCCGCCCCCTCCCTCGGAGGGAATGCCGGAACCGAATCCGCCCTCGGAAGACAGAGAGGTGGAGCCGGCGCCCGGGACGCCGGCCGCCGCGCGTGGATCCGATGCGGATGGGGACGGGCTGTCGGACGAGGCCGAATTCATCGCCGGCACCGATTCGCTGGATGCGACCGATCGTTTCGTCGTCGACGCCACCCTGTCGAACGGAGCGCTGATCGTGTCGTTCCCAACCGTTCAGGCCGCGGGCACGCGCTGCGAGGGGTGGACCCGGTACTACGCCCTGGAGCAATGCGCCGGGGAGCCGGATGCCGATTGGACCGTGGCCCCGGGCTACGGCCGCATCGCGGGCATGGGCCAGACGGTTGTCTACACGAACGACACGGTTCAATCGGGTCCGTGCCTCTATCGGGCCAAGGTATGGCTCGAGGAGGCGCCATAGGGCGCGGGGCTCTAACGAAAGGTTAGGTTCTTCGGCTCACTCGGCCTGCGCAGGGCGTAGGGGTAGTCGTGCGCCAGCACGCCGCCGCTCTGGGTCGTGAACGGCCACAGGTCGATTCTGAGATCCGCGCCCTGGTTGCGCGCGAGCCGGTTGTGACGCCCCGTGGCCGGTTCGTAGCCGCTGTCGCCCGTGGTGCGGCCCGATTCGGTGTATTCGTCGGCCGTGTAGCCCTTCAGCGGCGTCGGCACACCGTCAAAATGATTGGCGGTAAAGGTCATGCGGGCATCGTCGGCCCATAGGTTGTAGATGCCGATATCGAGACCGACGAAGAGATTGTGGCTGTAGGCGGAGCCCTGCTGCAGCCGCGACAGGATGCCCTGCGAGCCCGCGCCGCGGCAGAAGGTGTTGCGCTCGCAGCGATTTTGCTCAGTCGCATCGCTGCCGTCGGAGTCGTCGTGGAACTGGATCCAGTGCTCGACGATGTTGTGCGTCACCTCGTAGAGGATCCCCTTGCGCAGGCGGCTCTTGTCCCTCATGTGGTTGTGCCGGATCTTGACGCGTTGGTTCGCCGAGTCGCCCGACCCATGAACGTAGACGGCGTAGTTGCCGCCGCCGCCCGCGTACACGTCCAGGAACCTGTTCAGCTCGATCAGAGAATCGGAGATATAGGTGGCGTCGATGCTCGCGTGATCGCCTGTGTCTTTGTCAAAGACCGCGTTGCCCTTGAACGTGTTGCCTCGTACGATGCTGCCGGCGGCGTGCAGAAGGTAGACGAGCCCCTTCGCCGTATGATTGCCGGTCAGGTAGTTCCACTTGACTTCGGAGCCCGCGCTCTTGCGCAGGTCCACCATGCCGTATGTCGTCGCCGCTTCGTCGACATTGTAGTTCTGGATCTTGAAGCCGATAATCCTGGCACGATCGGCGGAATCGACTCGGAAGGCATAGTCCAGACGGCCGTTTCCATCCAGCACGGCTTCCCACTCGGTCACACTCTGGAGCGTTAGGTCCGGCTTGCGGATGGTGACGGACTCGCGGTAGGTGCCGGCATGAACCCACAGGGTGTCGCCCGCATGGGCTGCATCTACCGCTGCCTGGATTTTCGGATACTGTCTGCCTGGGCCGACGTGGATTGTGGCGGAATTCGCGATGTTCGTAACCAGCGGAAGCGTGATGAGGCAGGGAACAACCCGCTGCAGAAGGGGACGACGCCACAGGATGGCGAGTGGCATATGCTTGGCCGCGTTGGACTCTTTCATTCGATTTCCTCCATCATTCATCTAGCGCTATAGCGCACTAGTGTGATTGTATGCCTCTGACATGTTGATGTCAAGGTCGTATTTCAGCCTGAATCTTTTCACTTGACGACATCAGCCATTATTGCTAGCATTCAATAGTGCGCTAGAGCACTAGTTCTATTTTGGTTGGAGGAATGGGTGTGACATGGCGAATGACGGTATGGAAGCCTGTGCCGCTCCTCCTCCTGCTGTGCAGCGTCTCGGTTCGTTCGGCGACCTACTACGTTGATTACGAGACGGGCAGCGACGCGAACGCAGGGACCAAGAAGACTTCGCCGTGGAAACGTGCGCCGGGCATGCCGGGCGCGAGCGGGACGGTGGCGCGTGCGCATCTGAATCCTGGCGACACAGTGATCTTGAAGCGGGGCGTTACATGGCCGGCGGCGGCGCTGCCGTTGCACCCGATGTTCTCGGGCGAGTCCGGCAATCCGATCACCTTCAGCAGCGTCGCCGGCTGGGGCACGGGTGAGCATGCGGTTTTGGACGCGGAGTGCCGAGCGGAACGGTGCATCGATTTCAGCCGATATGACGGCACGTTCCCCCATCTGGTTTTCGAGGGGCTGCACCTGAAGGATGCGACGGGCAGTGGGTATGAGAACAAGCAGGGCGAGCATCACGTGGTTCGCAACTGTCGTGTCACGGGCGCGGGTGGCTACTCCGGACTGCGCAGCCTGTGCGCGCACACCCTGTTCGAGAACAACGTGATTTCGGGTTGTCTGTTTCTGGAGGGTGGGTACGGTTTGTCCATGAGCTACGGTGACCATTCGATTGCGCGCGGCAATGAGATATCCAACTGCCGCAAGGGGCTTCGATTCGACAACGGCCTGGACCACGGCGTTATGGAGCGGAACTACATCCACGACCTGGAGCCCGGCGACGTGCGCTACGCCGTTACGTACAGGTCCTCGAGTTGCGGAACGATTCGCTACAACGTGGTGGACATACGCGGTTACGGCACGTCCGGCACGGCGATCATCGCCTGGGGGGGCAACAAATCCGGACTCACGGCGCACACGATCTACAACAACACGCTGATCGGTGCCGGCTCCGGCGTGGGGGTTGCCGATGCCTGGGGCGCATTCGAGGGCTGGCAGATCCACAACAATATCTGCTATCGGCTTGGCCAGGGCATTGTGATCGGCGGCTCCAAGACTGGGCACGTGTTGACAAACAACCTCTTTTGGGACTGCCAGACGGACATCGGCGGGGGCGCATCGAAGGCGGTTTCCGGCTCGATCCATGCGGACCCGCGGTTCCCGGGTGCGGCACTCCGCACGCTGGCCGACTTTGCGCCCTGCGCAGGCAGCCCGGCCATTGATGCGGGCATTGTTTTCGATTCCTACCACAACGGCGTCAACACGGACATCGGAACGACACGCGTGCCCGCGGGCCGGGCGCCGGACGTGGGGGCGATCGAATCGGAGGCCGGGCGGCGAATCGGACCGCCCCGGCAGCTCGTACTCGAATAACGGGCAGGCCCGTAGCGTGGTTTAAATCGAGCCCCGGAGGTGAGCCATGAAGGGGAATGGTTCTTGGGCACGGAGTCTGACCGCGGTCTGTGCCACATTGACGGTGTTGGCGGCCCGAGTCGCGTGTGCGGATTCGGCGACGGCGCGCTGGGACCCGAATCCCGAGGGCAATCTGGCCGGGTACCGGCTGTACTGGGGTACCCAATCGCGCGGCGGCATCGTGGAGCCGTCGGAGTTCCGCTACACGCACGAGAAGACCTGCCCCGTGATGCCGGCGCCCGAGACCGTCGTGAGCAGTCTGACCGCGGGCGTGCGCTACTACTTCTCGGCGACGGCTTTCGACCAGAACAACCTGGAAAGCGTCTATTCCGAAGAAGTGGCGTACATGCCCGGGGTAGGGATGTGCCCGCGCGCGCCGAGCGATCCGGCGGCGAGCGCGCTTTCCGGGGGGCGGGTCCGCTTGAGCTGGACAGACAACAGCGACAACGAGTCGGGTTTCAAGATCGATCGGCGTCAGAGCGGGACAACGGGCTGGGTGCGCGTGGCGACGACGGGTCCTGGCGCGGTCACGCACACGGACACGGGTCTGGCGTTGGAGACGACGTACTACTACAAGGTGAAGGCGTACAACACGGCCGGCAACTCGGCGTACACGGACATTGCGGCGGCGACGACGGGGCCGGCCCTCGCGGAAGAGACCGCGCTGGAGCCGGGCTCGGTCTGGCGCTATTTGAAGGGGTTTGCGGAGCCCGTCGGCTGGACGCGCCGCGATTTCGACGACTCGGGTTGGGCAGCAGGCCCGGGGCCGCTCGGCTACGGGGAGGCCGGGTTGGGCACCACGCTTTCCGACATGCGCGACAGGTATACCTGCGTGTATTTGCGGCGTCGTTTCCAGGTGGCGGCCAACCCGGCCTTCGTGTGCGAGCTGCGGATCGACGTGCGCTACGACGACGGGTTCGTGATGTGGCTGAACGGCGAGGAGCTCGCGCGCGTGAACGCACCCGGGCCGGCCGGCGTCTTTGTGGCGCACGACGCGGTGGCCACGGCCAACGCGGAGACATCCGCTGTGATTCGGCTCACGGGCGCGGACCTGCCGGCCTTGGCCGCGGAGAACGTGCTGGCGGTCCAACTGCTGAACCGCTCGCTGAGCGAGAGCAGCGACTGCCTCTTCGACGCCGAACTCGCGTGTGTGCGGCGGCCCGCCCCCGCCGCGGCTGACGCGGATGCGGACAATCTGCCCGACGCGTGGGAGATCGCCGAGTTCGGGACGCCGGCGCGTCAGGGTGCGGCGGGCGATCCGGACGGTGACGGGCGTTCGAACGCCGAAGAGTACGTCGCCGGGACTCGCCCGGACGACCCGACCAGCGTGCTCGGCGCCCGAATTCTCCTGTACCAAGGCGTGCCCCGCGTCTCGTTCCAGACGGTGCCCGCGCGGGGGCCCGGCTACGAAATGGTCGTACGGTATTACGCGTTGCAGCGCTCGCATTCGGGCGCCCGGGCGTTGTGGCAGGCCGTGCCGGGCCTGGCGGATATCGTGGGGGATGGGCGAGTGGTGGTCTACGACGCCGCGGGCGGGGATGGGGTCTATCGGGTGCGGAGCTGGTTGGTCGAGAAATGATCGGTGCTGAACAAGGGCGCGGCAGAAGTGCCCGCGAAAGGTCGCGAAAAGGGCGCGAAAGGGGGAGGGGAAGGTTGTTGGGTGTTGTCGGAGGTTCCCGGCTGGCGCAGGTCTGTTGCGGGAATCGAAAGGATTGCCACGAGGCGAAGATGTTGGTTGGAATCCGGCGTGGTTAGCCTCGTGGCAATCCTCGATTCCCGCAACGGTCGCCTCCAGATACGGGGGAGTGGATTGATGAGCGTGAAGAGAAGGATCAAATGCGGGCGGTTGGTGGGGATTGGGTGGCTGGTATGCGCCTGTGCGTGGGGAAAGACCGTGCGGGTCGCGCAGCAGCCGACCACGCCGGACGGCCCTGCGGATTTTGTCGGCACGCGCTCCGCGGCGATCCAGCGCGGCATCGATGCCGCGCTCGGCGTGAGCGACAAGGTGTACATCTACGACGGGGTCTACATCGAAGTGCGGGACTGTCCGTGGGCGATCGAGGATGCGGACGACTCGACGCGCAACACGTACATGCACAACTACGTGCGCGCGGTCGGCTCGGTCCAGAACGTGCTGTACGTGAAAGACAACGTGGGGCGCGAAGGTGAGCAGCACCGGATCTGCTACAACGTGCTGGAAGGGCCCGGCACGGGGGCGGGGGTCTACCTGGGCGAGGACGCATGGCCCGGCAGTCAGAACCGGCTGTGGGTGCTGAACAACACGTTCGTCAACCTGGCGACCGGCATGAAGTGTGGCCTGTCCGTCGAATGCCGGGTGCACAACAACATCTTCAGCGGGGTACCGGAACCGATTCGGGGGCTCTGGGGTATGCAGAACACGGGTGCGCCGGTCTACTCCTACGGGAACAACCTGGCCAGCGCGCGCGCGATGCTGCGCGCGAGCGACGGAAAGCCGTGGGTCGACAACGGCGGCAACCTGACCGGGGCCGATCCTTCTTTTGCCGGTTCCGGGTCGGAGTCGGTGCTGCGCTACCGGCTGCAGCCCGGGTCGGCGGCTATCGACGCGGCGAGCAGTGCCTGGGACTGCCTGCCCGACATGCTGGGGCACGGCCGAACCGGGGCCGCGATTGACATCGGCGCGCTGGAGTACTGGGTGGCGGGGCAGGGGGGCGACGCGGCCACAGTGGGCCGGCGCGTGCCTGCGGCCGCGCGCCGGCCGTCGCCCCCATCGCGGCCGGCGCTGTCCGCGCGTTAGGAAACGGGTCGAACGCTTGCCCGTCCCACCCGCAGCCGCGAACCCGCGCAGGGCACAAGAGTGTGCCCGTGCTGTCTGCTTGACCTGGCGAATCCGCAGCCGGTATGCTGCCGTCGGGTGATGAACGGGTTTCCAGAGCTTTTCGTAACCGATCTGGATCTGACGGCGCTGGGCGGGGAGTTCAAGCCGTACGGCAGATTTCCCGATCCATTCTCGGAGTTCCTGGACGCGCTGGCCGAACGGGGCTGCCGGTGGATGATCAACTCGGCCTGGCCCATCGACGGGCAGTGGCGGCTCGTCCTCGACAGCGCTGTGCGCAGCCGTCCGTCGCATTTGGCCGCCGAATTCGGATTGCGGCTCGCGGCGGTGACCGAGGACGGGCCGCAGAAGGTTCAGCCCTACACGTCCGAGATGGAGGCGCGCGTAGCCGAGATTGCCCGCACCCACCTGTTTCCGCTCATGAAGGACCTGTGCGCGCGGTTCTACCCGGTCCGGATCATGTACCGGGAGCAGTGGCTGAGCTTCTTTCCCTCCAACCCGGACAAGGATGCCCTGCGCGAGTATGTGGAGAAGGCCTATCCCGCCGGCGGGCAACTGAACATCTTTTTCTCCAAGGCCGGCGACCAGCTCTCCGCGTATCCGGCCGTGATGGAGAAGGGGCGCGCCCTCGCAGAAACCCTGCGCCTGCTCGGGTTGTCCGCCGATCAGGTTGTCGTCGCCGGCGACGCCATCGGCGACTTGTCCATGATGACGCCGGAACTGGCCACGCACGTGATCTGCCCGCAGAACTCGAGTTCCAAGGTGATTCCGGTGGTTCAGGCGAGAAACGGGATTGTCGGCGCGGGCGAATGCGCGCTCGGTGTGATTGACGCGTTCAAGAAGCTCGCGAAGAAGAACGACTGGTCGTTTTGAGAGAGGATTTGTTCATGAGAATCGTCAGATGCGACAAGAACCCGATCGTAACGCCTGGGATTTTCGAATGGCGCAGAGCGACGGTGTTCAACCCGGCTGCCATTCTTCACGAGGGCAAGTTCTTCCTGTTCGAACGCGCCGCGGGCAGTCTCCGGCCCTGGCTCTGTCATATCGGTCTGTTGGCGAGTCACGACGGGGTCTCTTTCACCCATGTGGTCGACAGGCCGGTATTCACGCCTGCGATGATGGGCTGGCCAAAGGGCAGTGTTCAGGATCCGCGCGTCGTTAGACTTGACGACACGTTCTACATGGTCTACGCGGTCCGGCCCTATGCCATCCATGTGGGGCAGGGGCCCGGATTCAGCATGGACGAATACTACCCGGAGCTCAAAGACGACACGGTTTCCAACCGTACCCGCTCGGCCATCGCGGTTTCAAAGGATCTGGTTCATTGGGAACACCTGGATTTCTGCACGCCCGAGGATGTTGACGATCGCGACGTGATTCTCTTTCCGGAGAAGATCCGGGGCCGATACGTCCTGTTGAGGCGGCCGCAGGGGGGCGCGTACGCCGGCAAGCCTCCCTCGATCTACATCTCGTACTCTACGGATTTGAAAGACTGGTCCGATCCGGAACTTCTTGCCGCCCCCAAGTTCAAGTGGGAGGGCGGCAAAGTGGGCGGCTCGACGCCCCCGATCCGGACCGAGTCGGGCTGGCTGTTTCTCTATCATGGCGTCGACGCCGACACCGTCTACCGGGTAGGCGCGATGCTTCTGGATTTGGACGACCCGGCCAAGGTGCTGGCCCGCACCCGGCTGCCGATCATGGAGCCCACCTATGACTATGAGAAGGTCGGAAGCCCCTACATCGGGAATGTCATCTTCCCGTGCGGCACGGTGGTGACGGACGGGCTTCTGCACATCTACTATGGGTGCTGCGACTACACCATCGGCCTGGCAACCGTCCCCCTGGAAGACCTGCTGGAATTCCTGGTGATCGGCGGCAATGCCGAATGCGAGTAGTCGGCCGCATTTCTCTTGCATCGACCGCTTGGTGTGCTCTTCGAAGGTGCACCACTGAAAGGTGACGTCACGGCGGCCGATGCTAGCGGCCGGCCGCGCCGCAGGGGATCGGCTCGTCCCATCCGAACTGCCGGATTCTGAAGCCGGCGGTGGACTGCAGGATGTACCAGGTGCCGGTCGGCGGATAGTAGAGGGCGAGATCGGTGCGGCCGTCGCCGTCGTAGTCGGCGGGGACGGGGAGCGGGCCGTCCCATCCGAACTGGCGCAGCAGGAATCCGTCGTGGCTCATCATGAGGAACCAGGTACCGCTCGGCCCGTGGTAGAGGCCGAGATCGGTGCGGCCGTCGCCGTCGTAGTCGGCGGGCACGGGCACGGGCTCATCCCAGCCGAAGTGGTAGCTGGTGAACCCGTATTGCGAGCGCAGGACATACCACATGCCGCCGGGCCCGTAGACGGCGAGGTCCGCATGCCCGTCACCATCGTAGTCGCCGGGAACGGGGGCGGCGAGTTCCCACCCGAATTGCTGGTCCCGGAACCCGGCCGTGGACTGGCGTATGTACCAGCGGCCCCAGGGCTGATAGTAGAGGGCCAGATCCGCACGGCCATCGCCGTCGTAGTCGTGCGGGACGGGGACGGCCCCGTGCCAACCGAACTCCACGGTGCTGTAGCCGTTGGACGACTGGAGGATATGCCACACGCCCGCCAGGTACAGAGCCATATCGACTTTCCCGTCCCCGTCATAGTCGGCGGGGCAGGGTATCTGGAATTCGTTGTCTCCGAATGCGGCCGTGCGGAAGCCGTTCGTGCTCTGCATCATGTACCACGTGCCGGCCTGGGCGTGGTAGAGCAGGAGGTCGGACGTTCTGTCGCCGTCGACATCGTTCTTGACGGCCAGCGGCACGTTGTTCGGGTCCCAGGGGTCGCGACGTCCGAGATACTCGTCCAGATTCGAATGCCCGTCGCCGTCGGCGTCCTGGTCGGCGTCGTTGACCAGCGGGTTGAGGTTGTGCGCCACTTCCCAGCCGTCGGGCATACCGTCGCCGTCGGTGTCGGGATTGTTGGGGTCGGTGCCGTATAGGTCCCGTTCGTCGAGATCGGAAAGGCCGTCTCCGTCCGTATCGGCAGCCGGTCCGAAGTCGATGCGCGACGGTCCGCGCGCGCTGACCGTATGGGCCAACTGCATGAGGACGGTTGACCCGCGGCGGAGCACGAGGGTGAGCGCATCGCCGAGCGCGCAGTCGGCCGAGGCCAGCGGGGCGAACGCCTCAAGCGGCACGCGGATGCCGTAGAAGTAGGGGTCAAACTCGGGATCGGCCCCCATCTGGTAGGTCTGCAGGACCGCGCCGGTCGAGGCAAGGCGCACGTCAACGACGTAGTCGGTGTTCGTCGATGTCACGGCGCGCCCGTTGACGGTGATCGTGCCGAACAGGATCTTGTCGGGTTCCGGCACGATTCCGCAGGCCGTCCCGAGCATCACGCCGAACGCGAGCAGCCCGGCAAGGGCTCTGCGCGCGCCGTTCTGTACGATGTTGAGCCTCACAAATCAGTTCCCCGAATACGCGTAGGTCTGGAAGAACAGCTTGATATCTTTGACCCCGTTCAAATCCCGTTCGCCGCTGCCGTCGGGCAGGTATTGTCCGTAGATGAAGGTGTCGAGCCCTTCGTCGGGCGGGTTCAGCAGCGTCTCGCCCGGGATGACGAGCAGCCATTGCGTGTTCCATACGGACCGGCCGATGAGGCGGCTGTCGGAGATCGTCTCGGCGGCGTCGAACGTGCCGCTGTCGTGATAGGCGCGGAAGCGCGAGAAGCGACGGATGGCGGCCATGACGTCGCTGAGGTTGTCGTTGATCGGGATCCAGTTCTGGTCTTCGAGATCGGCCGCGCCGATGGGGAAGGGGACGGGGATCTTCTGGTCGACGATCTTCCACTCCCGCGTGCTCAGGGTGTCGCCGGAGGGTGAACGCATGATGTCCAGGCCCGTCGGAATGAGGTAGACCCGCGGGGTGTAGGACAGGCCCTGGCCGTCGTAGTTCCTGAACCAGACGCCGACGGTCCGGATCTTCGTGGCGAAGTGGGTCGGGTCGTAGGTGCTGTCGCCGCCGGCGAGCGGCCAGCCGAAGAAGTTCTGGCCATACTGGACATAGGTGCTGAACGGGATGACGATGGCCGGTTGCGCACCCTCGTTCTCGGGCGCGAACGGCCGGCAGAACCGTTTGAAGGCCGGCACGTGCCACAGGTCCGCCACGCGGTGTTCCTCGAGCACGTTGCGCCACGCGGTGTCGGACGACGCATCGGACCGGATCCGGAACAGCTCCTGGCGCAGCGAGAAGCGCGACGTCTCCGTTTGCGGATTGTTGAAGCCCATTTGCGTCTTGTAGACCGCGAAATTCTGGCTCAACCGCGCGAGCGGATCGGCCAGCCCGGGCCGGCCGGCCATGGGGATGCCGTTGAGCAGCTGGCCCAGCCCGCGCTGGCGAACGATGTTCGCGAGGAACTCCCGTCCGGCGCCGTTGTCGCCGCCGAGCAGATTGGTCTCGTAGTCGTAGGCGGTGGCGGCCATGTAGACGTAGCGGGCGGCGAGATCCAACACGGCGCGATACTTCTGAAGCGCATCGTTACGGAAGACGCGGAACGCCATGTCCTGGTAGCGCAAATCCTGGATCTCGGGTGCGGCGGACCGGCGGAAGGCGGCGCGTTCCTCCAGGATCCGCTGCCCCCTGGCCACGGCGGAATGATAGCGGCCAACCGCCTGCTGCACCTGCTCTTTGAGGGTAGACAGTTCCATTCGTTTGAGGACCGCCTCGTCGGCGGCCGCCTGAATGGCCTCGACGCGTTCGCGCAGGGCGGGCTTGTTGCCGATATAGGTCATCAGCTCGAGGTCCGCGTTGCGCGCGACCGCGTCGCGGTCGAGCGAGGCGCTCAATTCGGCCACTTCGAACCCGTCCGACACGCTGTTCAAGATGATGCCGATCAGGGCCCGGACCCCGTAGAGGGCGCCTCGCGCGGGCGCGCAGACATCCGACGCGAGGCCCGCGACTTTGGGGATACTCTCGATCACGGCCTCGAAGATGCGATCCGACGAATCGGCGACGCGGCGAAGCGCCACGGTGGTGGCGCGGTAGGCGACCATTTCCGATTCGAGCGTGGTCATCTCGTTGTTGGCGTTGCGCCGAATCTGGAGCTCGGCCAGCGACATGTCGTACTCGGCTTCCAGCAGTTCCCGGGCGCTGTCGATTCCGCCGAGAATCTGGTCGTATTCCGACAAGGCGCGCTCCAGATTGGCCTTGGCGAGGATGAGGTCGGAGATGGACATCTGGATTTCGCCGGGCGCGCGCCGCTGGCCGGTCCAGCTGTCGGGGGTCACCATCCAGTGCCCGTCGTCGCTGAAGGTGTAGCGCACGACCATCTGCGTGCTGGTGATGCCGAGCGCCTGGTCGATGGCGGTATTGGTATCGAAGTTGTAGGCCACGTTGTAGCTCTGGATCCCCTCGATCGGCTCGCCCGTCAGCTCGGAGGGGTTGACGTACATGTAGTGAATCCAGTCCGGCCCGTCATAGCCGGATGGGTAGGCGCCGCTGGGCCCGATGTCGTCGGCGTAGGGATAGCCGAACACCTCGATGAGGCGGTTGAGGTAATCCTGTTCCTGATCGGCGATATTCTGCGTGAAGTCGTCGAGCGTGTCCTGATTGCGCCTGAGCATGCGGGTCAAATCGTTGGCGTGGTCGAACACGGCAACGGCGTTCGCCATCGCCTTGAGCGCCCGGTCATAGATCTGCTCGAAGTGCGTCTGGGGGCTTCCGCCCGTGAGCAGGGACGGGTCGATATCGAACGGCACGACGCCTTTGGCCAGCCCCAGCGGATTCAGTCCCTTGTCGGCCTTGTCGATCTGAGCCTGAATCTCCTGATAAGCGGTCGAGATTTCCAGCAATTCGGGCACCGTGGTGCGGTCGACCTTGGCGATGCCGGTATGGTTCGTGTTCGGGTCCTGCGCGGGCAGGATGGCATTGGCGACGACCCAATCGAAGTAGGCGCCCTGTCCCGCGCGGCGTGCCCAGCCGTCGAGGCCCCAGGCCCGGTCCTGGTCGGTGTCTTTGTAGCCCTGCCACTGGCCCGCGGGGTCGTCGACATAGTGCTGGCGGTAGGTGAGGTCGACGATCTCCGCACCGACCCGCGCCTTGGCGGCGGCGGCCCGCGCGAACTTCCGCTCATCGAGGTAGTCGACGGTCACGGCCGCCCCGCCCACGAGCACGGCTTCCGGGCGCGGCTCCCAGGAGAAGTTCGGATGCCGCAGCAGGGCGTAATGGTACTTCATGGCCGAGAGGTAGTGCCCCCAGGCATCGCCGTGCCCCTGCGGGTACATGGCCTTGGCGTCATCCTCGTCGATCACGCCGTCGGTCGCGTCCGCGTAGCCGTTGTTGTCGCTGTCTACGGTGATCTGGTCGGAGATGTTGTAGGTCTGGGCATAAGCGACCTCGCCGTCGCCCTGCGTGAAGTTCCAGAAGAACCGGTTGTAGACCGGCCGGGCGCGGGTAGGCGCGGCCGAGCTGTCGCGGCCGCGGAGCAGGACGAGTTCCTCTTCGAGCAGGGACGCGACCTGGTTCTGGAACGCGAAGATCGAGGAGGCGAGCGTGCCGTAGTCGCCGCTGTCGGTCCCGAACCCAATGGTCGGGTCCAGCGCGTCCTGGTAGGCTTCGTTACCGAGCAGGACGTAGAAGTCGGACAGCCGAGTGGCGGCATTGAGCAACGCCGAATTGGCCGGCCCGTAGTTGATGCCGGAATCGACGCTCAACATCTTCCCGCGCCGCAGCACCGTATCGTAGGCTTCGATGAGGCCCAGGCTGTTCAGGTTCTGCGGATCGCCGTTGAAGGCAATCGCGCCTTCGTATCGGGGCCCCGCCTGGGCGATCATGCTGACGACCGTATTGACGGGCGAAGCGTGGAAATCGGTGACTCGCGCGTCGAACGGGTTGAGCGCGCCCACGACGCGTTTGATCCAGCCTTCGGCCAACTGGGCGGTCTGGTTGCCGGGCGCGCCGGCCCAACGGCTGATGAAGTAGTGGTTGGTGTAGAACGGGTAGGCGTCGTCGTACGCATACCGCATGGCGAACCAGTTGTCGGACAGCGTCAGCGGGCTTGCGCCCTCGATGGTGATCTCCTGCTGCCCGCGTTCTCGGGCGAAGAGGGTCCACCCGGTCAACGGTGTGCCCGGCGGCACGTCGGGCGGCAGATCGGGCGCGAAGCCCGTGGTATCGGGCTTGTAGTACCATTCGAAGACCATGGCGTCGGGCTCGCCGCCGAAATCGCCGCTGTGCCGCAACGTCAATTTTTCGTCGAACAGGTTGTCCGACTCGATCACCTTGATCTCGCCGACATAGGGTTCGCCTTCCACGCGGATGACGTGCAGGGCGACGGGCGCGGCGCCGAGGCTGGGGTCGTCGTTCTCGGCGAACGTGATCCAGCCGGACCCGCGAGATGCGCCGGCGGTAAGCGCCTTTGGCAAGCCGACGAGCCGGAGCAGGCTGATCACGCCGTTGGTGTCCTGGCTGAGGCCGAGCTGGGCGCCCCAGAGCGATACCCATTGGCTCGGCGTGTAGGTGTCGGCCTCGTCCAGCGGGTTCACCACGGTGGCTGTGTAGAGCTCGACGTTGTTCGGGTTCCTGGATTGCTCGTAGAGCTGGCCGATCTCCGCCGCCCAGTCGGGGCTGAACGCCTGCAGCAGTTGCCGTTCGCCGAGCGAAAGGACGTTCAGCAGCAGGAGCGGCTCGCCCACGCCGGACTCATCCAGCACACCGCTGAAATAGAGGCGCTTGTTGAGCGGGTCGTAGGACAGCCTGGCCTTGAGGTAATAGGGCAGATCGCTGAACCGTTTGCGCGGGCCGTCGTTTTCGGTGAGGATGTCGGACGGCAGCTCGTCGAGATACACCCACCGCTCGCTCAAGGGATCGATCAGCTTGACGAGCGGGCCGCCGCCGTTGCGCAGATTCTCGTCGAAAATCACCTCGGCGCACGCCATGCCGAAGATGTTGGGCAGGCCCGGCTTGGCCTTGGTGAGGGTTTCGCCCACGGCGAGCACGCCGACCTCGTTCGTCGGCCAGTGCACGGTGTAGGTGACGTCGATCGGCGGCGTCGTCAGATCGGCGCCGCCGTTGAGCAAGGGCAGGGGCTCCCCTTCCGCCGCGTCGGGCGTGCCGTCGTGATCGAAGTCCGGGAAATACCAGCCGGACTGGAGCGGGTAGTACCAGTGCATCACGATTTCGGCCACATTGGTTCCGGAGGCCGCGGCCTTGGCCCAGTGCCCGTCCTTGTGGTCGCGGTGATACCACAGGACCCCATTGGTCATGTAGGACTCGTCCTGGAGCGGGAGCACGGACAAGGGGAACGGCGGCAGGATGGGGAACCCCGCGGTAATGGGGTAATTGAACTCAAACCCGCCGCCCTGCGGGACGACCTTGTAGACTTTCATGGCCCACTCGCTCGACAGCGGGCTCATGTACTTGAGCAGCACATACGGCTGCGACGCGCCGAGGTAGGCGTTGAGATCGTTGCGCAACGCGAACACGGCGGGGTTGTCGCCCACCGGGAAAAGCGCGGCGTGCTCTTCGTTCGGGTTGTAGCCGGGCCGTGCGGGGTCGGCCTGCACGTAGATCTGCGCCTGCGGATAGGTGATGGGCGACAGCGCACCGGACCCCTGCTGGCTGGCGATGTAGACGTGGTCGACGACCGCATCGAGCGGCCAATCGCACTGGTAGCGGCAGGGCCGCGTGGGCCAGTAGAGCCCGAGTTCGGGGTCGCCCTGACTGTACCAGACGACCACCATGTCGTCGTCGTCGTCGTTCGTGTCGCGGTTCACCGGCAGGATCGGGCCCTTGCGCGAGGCGCGGAGGTAGGCATCGGCATCGTAGTACGCGCTTTCGAAGAACACGTATCCGTTTCGCTGCGGTAGATCGTTGTGCAGGGCGTCGGCAATCGCCGTGCCGATCGTCCAGTTGGTCTCGGTGAGGTAGGCCGGGTTGTTCCAGAGCACCGTATCCACGACGATGAAGCGCGAGGGGTAGTTGATCGGGTCCGGGGTGTCGGCCTGCACGAACTGGACGACCGTCTTGCCGGCGCGCGTGGCGTAGAAGACCTTGTTGCTGGCGATGCCGTCGGCCGTGCGGTGCGACACGCCAACCAGGGTGTACCCGTTCGTGGTCGTGGACAGGTCGGCGGGCGTCGAGCCCACATGCAACTGCAGGCCCGACGGCGCGGGCCAGAGGCTGATGCCGCTCTGCGGGATGTCGGGCGAGCCGGGTGTCTCGTGCTTCCAGTACAGAATGGCCGAGGTGATGGGGCGGATCGGATACAGCTTCTTGTTTCCGGCCGGCCCGCCGAAGAAGAAGGTGTTCTGCTCCGTATCGCCGACCTCGGCGGGCACGACGATGCTGATCGTGGGGATCTGGTCGACGGCCGCGCCGGGCGGCGGCGTCACGGGCTGGCCGACCGTCCAGGTTTCCGTTTCGTCGAACAGCCAGATGATGCGGCCGGGCTCGTCCAGGAGGAAGGTTCGCGTCAGGCGCGACCCGGCCAGCACGTCGGAGGCGTCAACCGCCGATCCGGTGGGCAGGCTTCCGAGGCAGGTGTAGTTGGTGCCCCCGTCGTTGATCGTCTGGATGACGGTGGCGGTCACCTGTTGGCCGTGCGTGTACCAGTTTGTGCCGACGGGGAGCGGATCGGCCGCCGCCGTTCGCGAGTCCGGGTTGACTTCGACGAGCAGGCGGTGCTCTTGGCGGTAGTTCCAGGTGATCGTCGAGTCCTGCGTGACGATCACGGTAGCCGTGTTGGTCGTGTCGCCGGACGCCGGAATATCGTCCTGGCCGCTCGCGGTCCAGCCCTCGCAGATGTAGCGCGTGTCGCCGTCGTAGATGATGGGGGTCGCGATCAGGTTGGTCTGGCTGTTGAGGAAGACGTAGTTCACGCCTTTGCCCGGCACGATGCCGGGATCGTCCCGAAGATGGAGCGGCAGCCCGTTGAACAGGACGGTATAGGCGTGCGTCCTCTGATACTGCCACGTGATGCTCGACTGCTGCGTGATGCCGAACACGGCTTCCGCGCTCGTGCCGGTGCCGGCGCTGCCCGTTCCCGTCCAGCCGGTGCAGACCCAGCGGTTGTTGTTCGAGTCGAACACGACGGCGTCCACCCGGGCGGTGACGCCGCAGCCCGATGCGAGCCAGTGCGGGCTGCCCGCCAGATCGGGCGAGGGATGGGCCTCGTTCTGGACGTCGGTCTGCGCGTTGATCGCCACGCTCAGCGCGTGTTGCAGTTGGTAAACGAAATCCAGGCCGCTGGCCTGGTTGAACGGGAAGTTCTTCGACACGCGCCCGCTGGTGCGCGTGCCCAGCCCCGAGCTGGGCGTGACATTGCCGAACCCCGTGTCGTAGCCGGTGCAGTAATAGCGGTCGTTTCCGGTCGTGATGACCTCGATGGCCGACACGTCCATGTAGCCGGAGTCGGGGACGGCGGTCAGCACGGTGCCGCCCGAGGCGTGAGGTAGGAGCTGGGCGTTCGCCGTCTGCGCCGCCGGCCGCACGTTGACGGTCAGATTGTGTGCGGGCCCGTACGTCCACGTCAGATAGGCGTCCTCGGAGATGTTGAACGTGACCGACTTGGACGATCCCGAGCTGCCGATGTTGGGGCTGCCGTTGATCCAGCCGTCACAGGTGTAGACGATGCCGCTCTGGGTGATGTTGGTCGCCGTCAGCGTGACGCTGCCGCCGGCGGCGATCCAGCCGCTGACGACGTCCGCCGGATTCGCCGGGAACCCGTCGAATTTCTGCGTGGTCTTGTAGTGCTTCTGGTAGTTGACTTTGATCGAATCGCCGGACGTCCTGCGGTCCGCGTCGAAGGCATACGAGATCCAGTACCCGTTGGCGTAGTCGAACCACAGCGTCACGCCGCTGAGGTCGCCGGCGCCTTCCGTGAGGCTCAAGAGAATATACCGGCCGCTTTCAATCGAATACTTGACAAACAGATAGCCGTCGTCGTCGACGTTTTCGGACGCGTCGATGTCAATCCCGATCTTCTGCGAGCCGACGTTGCCGACATAGTAGGTGCCGCCGTGGTCCGTACTGTAGTAGTACATGTCCAGCTGATCGGCGCGATCCAGGCCCGTGTAGTGGATGTAGAACTCGTCGTCATCCAGGTCGGCCGCGCGCAGGGCGGCGCTGCCGGCCAGCAGCCACGCACCTGCCAGGACTACGACTCCAAACCGTTTCATTCGCATTGTGCCTATTGGTTCAACGCGGGGGTGGGCACGACCCGTTCCAGCTCGAAGGTCCCCCACACGTTGATCGGGTTCCTATGCAGACCGAGCAAGACTTCATAGTACGTTCCGCCGAGGATGGACTCCCCCCAACCGGGCGGCGCGGTTTCCTCGGCGAGGATCGGGTTCGCGGGGTAACGGCTCGACAGGCTCAAGATGATCCAGCGCACGATCTCGGGCGCTTCCGGGGCCGCCGCCTGGTATCGCGCGTCGAGGTTGTCGTGATCGGGATGATACTTGTGGCGGAACGGGTTGGTTCGGAAATCGGCGGGCACGTTGTTCGACGCCACGACGCAGCTGCCGACGGCGAAGGTGCCCGTCATGGCGAGGGAGGAGCCGTCGAAATCGATGCCCACGGTGCTGACCCGGCGGCCGACCATTTCGCCGTCGCGCGACCCGACGCCGCTGTAGTGCGGGATCAGGCCGTCGTCGGAGATCAACACGTACCGGCCGGGCTGGTCCATTTCCACGCCGTCGGCGACCTCGCGGTAGGAGCCGTCCTCCCACATCTGGATCACCTGTTTCAACAGCCGCACGTTGCCGTCGGCGTCCACGTGGAGGATCAAGCGCAACGGCAGGTGGGCGGGCGTCCAGGTGGTGGTCCCGACGGTCTCCTCGCCCAGTTCGCCCGAATGCTGGTGGATTTCCACGGCGACGACATTGGCGCCCGCCACGAGCATGTCCGCCCGGACGCGCTGGCTGAGATAGGCGGATTCGTCCTGCGCGCCGATCGGAGCGACCGGCTCGGTGTCGTAGGCGATCGGGACTCCTTCCGGCAGGTTGGAGCGCAGCACTTCCTGGCCGTTGACGTAGACGGCGGCCCCGTCATCGCGCAGCAGCAGGACATCGAGATGCGAATAGGCGCTCGGGTCAACCAGGGAGAACGAGGTTCGGAAGTAGGTGGTCTTGGTCTTGTTGGTGACGGGCCCGAACCCGATGAGTGTGGTTTCGTCGCCGTCGCCGTACCCGAGCTGCGCCTGACCGGCGGCCCAGCCGGAATCGTCGTAGGCGGCTTCGCGCCAGGCGGAGCCGAGATCCAGGCCGGTATCGTCGTACTTCCATGCCGATTGCACGGGCAGCAGGGTCGTCGAGGCGGACTGCGCGATTGTGGCAACCAATTCGAAATCGAAACTGATGTCCGGGTCGGACCGGCTTGCCTGGTGGATTTCGACGGCCACGACGTTATTGCTGGCCAGCAGATCGGCCGGCACGGCGAGCGTGACGATATCCGGCTCGCTCGCGTCCTCGATCGTGGACAGGGCGAGCGTGCTGTACGTATAGAAGGAAGACAGATTCGAGCGCAGGATCGGCGCGCCGTTCAGGTAGACGACGGCGGCATCGTCCCGCAGGAGCTTCAACTGCAGGCCGCTGTACTTGGCGGGCTGGGCAACGGCAAACGACTTGCGGAAATAGGTGGTGACATGCTTGTTGGTGAGGTCGCCGCCGTAGGAGACGGTTGTCTGTTCGTCGCCATCCCCGTACCCGAACTCGGCCGCTCCGCTGGCCCAGCCGGAATCGTCGAAGTTCTTCTCGCGCCAGGTCACCTCGAGCGCCGTGCCGGTATCGTTGAAGCGCCATGTGTCGCCGAACGCAATGAGCGTTTCCTCGAGCAGGCGGCCCTCGAGCCCGAGATCGAAGCTGAGATCGGCCACGGCCGGGTTCGCCTCGCTGACGGCCATCAGCTCCGCGTCGCCGATCCACAACCCGGAGTTCGTGGACTGCGCGCCGGCGCACAGCGCGCACAGCAGGCACGCGGCTGCGGCCAGCCGTCCTGTCGCGGGATTTGGCGCCCATCGCATCAGTAGCTCTCCGATCTGGCGGCGGCGAGCGGGATCCAATACAGCATGCCCTGGTCGCTCGAAATTTCGACCGTCGTCTCGTAGGTGTCGCCGCTGAACAGCTCGCGCCGCACGGCGAGCCTGAGCGCATGGCTCTCGCCCGCGCCGAGGGTGAGTTGGAGCGGATCCGGGAGCGCGGCCCACACCACCTGGCTCGTGTTTGTGTCGAACGTCCAATACGTCAGAGGCCCGCCCGGCCCGGAGAGGTCGTGCACCGACACGGTCGCGGCCGAGGCGGCCCGATTCTCGATCGTGATCTCTTTCTCGGTCAAGGCGCCGCCGTAATCCAGCCCGTCGCCCGCTTCCATCGAAATGTCAAGCAGGCCCGCATAGTCCGACTCGGCCGCGGCGAAGAACCACAGGCATTCCCCGGCGCGCATGTTCTCCGCGGCCGGGTTGGCGATCAACTGCCAGGCTCCGCTGACGTTCAGGCGATACACGTTCTGGCCCTGCAGCGCCGGCGACGGGGCGAGGAAGTTCTGGACGGAGGGCAACGTGGCGGCGGGATCGAGAGGGAACCCCATCAGATTGTAGCGGTTCGGCTGCCATGCGGGCTCCGTCACGGCCGGCCGGCCCGTGACGCGCCAGGTCACGCCGGTGGTTCCGGCGGACTTGACGAAGTAGGGTCGGTTCGCGTGAACCCGATACAGA
The DNA here is from genome assembly GCA_016929905.1 of Kiritimatiellia bacterium. Lineage (GTDB taxonomy): Bacteria > Verrucomicrobiota > Kiritimatiellia > JAFGHX01 > JAFGHX01 > JAFGHX01. Next base: position 470 of record JAFGHX010000178.1, on the reverse strand, counting down.
TCGTTGAACATGGATTCGACGCGATTGGTGGGGAAGTAGACCAGCCATTTCGGATCGTTGTGCAGGGTCTCGCTCAGGTTCTGGACGAACTCGGCGGGGTCGCCCTCGGGCAGCCATGTCCATACACTGGAAATGGGCACATCCTGAAAAACGGCGGCGATGGCGTTGCTTTCCGGTTGGACCCGCAGGAACAAGGCATTCCACCCCGGCTGCACGTCAAAGGTCTGCTCAACCAAGTGCGCCGCGTCCGCACGGCGGGGCATCCCACAAATCAGCGCGACGCAAACGGCGACGCAGCGGGCAACGCGAAGCAACGTTTTATTCATGGGCTTCACTTCAGTACCCGTCACGTGTACCAGGAAATCTGATGGGGGGCAAGCATTAAACCTAGAAGGAGCAGTCGAATTGCCTATGCGGGGAGATTAAGGCGAAAGATTAGGGCAAAAGATTAAGGAAAGAGCGATCCCAGC